>DXEO01000234.1 GCA_019114925.1 Candidatus Corynebacterium faecipullorum
AAGTTCCCGGACTTCATCCACTCTCAGAAGCGTCTGGGCGCTAACGGCCTGCGTGATGCTGACATGCAGTGGGATTTCTGGACCCGCAACCCGGAGACCACCCACCAGGTGACCTACCTCATGGGTGACCGCGGTACTCCGAAGACCACCCGCCACCAGAACGGCTACGGCTCCCACACCTTCCAGTGGGTTAACGAGTCCGGCGATGCCTTCTGGGTGAAGTACCACTTCAAGACCCGCCAGGGCGTGGAGAACTTCACCGACGCCGAAGCCACGGAGATGGCCGGCAAGAACGCGGACTACCACCGCGAGGACCTCTACAACGCCATCGAGGAAGGCAACTTCCCGGTCTGGGACGTCAAGGTTCAGATCATGCCGGTGGCGGAGGCTGAAGAGTACCGCTTCAATCCCTTCGACCTGACCAAGACCTGGTCCAAGAAGGATTACCCGCTGGTGGATGTCGGATACTTCGTGCTCAACCGCAACCCGCGCAACTTCTTCGCGCAGATTGAGCAGGTTGCCCTGGATCCGTCCAACATCGTCCCGGGCATTGGCCTGTCCCCGGATAAGATGCTGCAGGCACGCGTCTTTGCATACTCTGACCAGCAGCGCTACCGCATCGGACCGAACTACAAGCAGCTGCCGGTGAACCAGCCGCTCAACCAGGTCAACACCTATGAGCACGAGGGGCCGATGCAGTACCTGTTCAACGCCCCGGAGGATCCGGTCTACTCCCCGAACCGCCACGCCAAGGGCGGCGGATACATGGACGGCGATGAGAACCTGCGCTTCAAGGAGCAGGAGACCACCACCGCTCCGGATCTCTACGTGAACCCGGACCCGGCAGGCATCGACTTGGTGCGTGCGCCGTACATCCACCACGCCGAGGACAACGACACCGTCCAGGCCACCGACCTCTACGAAAACGTCTACGATGACGGCGCCAAGGAGCGTATGGCAGACAACATCACCAACGCCATGGCAGGTGTGTCCCCGGAGACCGAGGAGCGCGTCTACGCTTACTGGGATGCTGTCTCCCCGCAGCTGGGCAAGCGCGTGCGCGAACTCTTTGCGGAGAAGAAGTAGGGATTAACGCAGGAGCGTTAATCCGTCACCCACATGATTTAACCCGTGACCGTAAAAGCCCCGCCGGTCTAGTGCATTGAAACTAGTTCCTGGCGGGGCTTTTCCGCGCGCCTGACCGCTTTTGCCCAGCGTGGACGATAGTTTCTTTTACATGACCTCACGCCTAGCCAGCCCTGCAGATGCGAACCGGAAGATCAGCGTCCGCGCTCTCATCCTCACTATCGTGCTCATCCTGCCGCTCATCATCGGCGCGGCCGTCGCCGCCGTGTCCGAATGGCAACCAGCCGAGACCTGGTCCCAGGAGCAGGTGGGTGCGCCCAGCGATGGCACCATCGATCCGGCTGAGCTTTATGACGTCGCCCGTGCGCTCTCCGAAGCCAATGCCCAGGCCGGCTTCTTGGCTAATGGCGCGCAGCAGCTTGCCGACGGCACCGGTGAGCTGCAGGATGGCGCCGGTGAGCTCGGCGGCGGAGTAGACAAGCTGGCTGGCGGCTCGCAAGAGCTTTATGACGGGCTCGTGCAGCTACAGTCCGGTACCGCCCAGCTGGGCAACGGTGCTACCGAGCTGGCCGACGGCGTCGGCGGAGCCGTCGACCAAGTCATCGGTCTCGGGGTGGTTCGCGGACAGATCCTGCAGGCAATCGACGGCACCCTCAAGGACCTGGAAGGGAATAACTCGGCGGAGGCAAAAAACATTCGCTCGCAGCTGGGTGATCTGCGCAGCCAAGTGGAGAACTTCCAATTTGATCAGTCCGTTCAGGACCAACTGACGCGATTGAAGGATGGCTCGCGCGAGCTTTCCAACCAGTTGTCCGTGAGCGGCTATACCTATCACGACGGTGTCTACCAGGCAACGGAGGGTGCACAGCAGCTCAATGCTGGCATCGGTGAGCTCAATGCCAAGGTCGATGAGGCGCTTAAGGGCGTAGACAAGCTTGTGGAAGGAGCGGAAAAGGTCGACGGCATGGCCAAGCAGAACCAGACCAAGGTGCAGGGAGCGCAGCGTGCGATGCCGACTGTCGCCGGGCCCGCTGAGGCCGGTAGCGAACCCGCCCAGCTACTCAGCCCCATCGTCGCTATGCTCCTCGCTGCTATCGCAGTTCTGGGCGGGGGCGTCATCGGTGCTCTGCTGACGCGCGTGGAGCGTCGCATCCTCGTGCTGCTCGGCGGGGCGGTGCTCATCGGCGTTGTCGTGGGCCTGCTCGTGACTCTCCTGGCTACCGGCGTGACCGTGGCCGCAGTAGCCTGGGCGGGGCTCGCGGCGGCGGGGGCTGGGGTGGCGTCGGCAAGCATGGTGTTCGCGCTGGTGCGCTGGCTTGGTGCGGTCGGCTGGTTCCTGGGAAGTGCGCTCGCCGTGGCACAGGTCGGCGTCGTGGGATGGGCATGGAAAGCGGCGTCGACCGGCACCGATCTCAACGCCGCGATGAGCGCGCTCGTGCACCTTTTCCCCATGCAATGGGCAACCTCCGCCATTACCGTGGCGGGCAATGGTGGGCAGTCCCCGCAGCTGTGGACAGCCCTGGCTATTTTGGGGGTGATCGCGGTCGCGGCCTTCGTGCTCGTAGGCGCACCCGCCGGGCGGGAAGGCAAAGAAAAGGCCTAACTCACAGGCCTGCGGACGGCACATCGCATAAGTGCCAAGATACGTTACGTGCATTTCCAGATTTTGCTACCGCTGTGAATGAAAAGAGTGCTAAAGTAAGAGGCGCTCACAAAGCCTACTTAGGGGGTAGGCAAACGGTTTCTCCAATCCGTTGTGAGTGATAGGGAATAGGGGCGACGCGGTTGCTGTAGGGGCACCGCGTCGTTTCCAATTGTGGGGGTAAAGTTGGCGGAAACGACCGCTCAGGAATTGGAGAATCACCGTGACCGACTCCCGTGATATCAAACCTTTTGCTGCTAGCCGCGGCCCTCAAGTGACCTCTGTCGGCGCGATTATTGGTGCGGCCGTGGTGGGCGGGTTGCTCCTCGGGGGAATCGGCGCGGGCGCGAGCTTGGCGGTCTTCGATGAGCCGGAGCGCTCTGATTTTCTCATGCAGCCCGCGCAGCGTGAGGTGCAGGCCGACATCATGGACCCGGACGATGTGCTTTCCCCGGAGGAAGAAGAGCGCATGCTTCGCGATGTCTCCCGGATCGCCGCCCCCGACGTAGTCCGGGGACTGCACTACATGGTCTTTGCCAAGAACAAAGAAAACGTCAATGATTCCGTGGAGGAGTATCTGCGCAATAATCACCCGGAGCTCATTGGCAAGGATAAGTTTGCTGATGGCCAGGTCTTCGTCGGGGTAGGCCTCGACCCGCGCCAGGCCTTCGTCTTCGCGGGTGAGGACGTAGCCGATCAGATGGAGCTGCGCAAGGGTGACAGCCATTTAGAGCAGGCCATCGAAGCCATTAAGCCGGGCGTGCGGGATGACAATATTCCTGCTGGTCTCTTTGCAGGCGCAGCGGCAGCGATCGATGTGGACCGTGCTGCGGATACCCAGTATGAGAGCGCGAAAGATGGGCGCATTGGGGCGGCCCTTGGCTTCGGGGTGGCGGGCCTGAGCGTTGGTGGCGCGGGCGCGGGCATTGTTGGTGGTGCTCGCCGCAGCCGGCAGAAGAAAGCGCAGCAGGTGCGCGAGGATTGGGATTACGTGTCACAGACCTATACCGATGTGGCGCAGCGCTTGAGGGAGATCGATATCCGGGCGCACTCACTGCAATCGGGACTGGTGGATGAGCGCCTGCGCGAGGATTGGGAGGGCCTGCGTGATGACTTCTTGGCCATCGATGACAAGGTGGGTTCTTTGATGTCGATGCCGGCCGACGCGCCGGATGACCAGTTCCGCTCGCATGCCGAACCCATCGCTCACGCGCGCGAACTGTGTGAGCGCGTGGAAACCGCCGAAGTCAACATTGAAAAGCTGCACCGCATCGAGAATGCTGATACCGACGCGCGCCGCTATGAGCTCTACGAGTTGGGTAAAGACCTGGCCCAGGCGGGCTACTTGGCCGCGGATATTGACTCGGCGCTTGAGCGTCACGCCAAGGAGCTGGAGGACGCCGCCGTTGCTTTGTCCCAGGAACCGAATCATCCGCAGTTCATGGAACGCTACTTGGAGCTCTTGGACCGCACGGCGTTGCTCTCGGAGCACCTGCAGGCGCAGCTGCAGAAGCGCAACGAGGCCGATGAGCGGCCGGAGCGCACGCATATCTATGACTCCAATTTCTTCGCCGGCTCCGGCTACCACGGCTACGTGCCCTTCTACGTTGTGAGCACCTGGGACAGCGACGCGACTGCCGCCCGCGAAAGCTCTTCCGGCAGCAGCGGCGGCGTCAACAGCGGGTTTAGCTCGGGCTTTTCTGGTTCTGGTGGTTCTTCGAGTTTCTAGGCGGGGCGGGCGGCTCTGCCCGCCGGCGCCTGTTGCTCGGTGAAAACACAAAAGAACCCGCAGTCTCCTGCGGGTTTGTGGTCGGGATAACAGGATTTGAACCTGCGACCTCATCGTCCCGAACGAAGCGCGCTACCAAGCTGCGCCATATCCCGGTGTCTCGCTCTAAGCGGTACCGGAATACTGTAACGCACCCCAGCCTGAAAGGACAAAACGGCAGCGTGGAAGGGGTATCCCTAGGCGGCCTTCTCGGTGATGTGCAGGAGAGTGGCCGACGGGCGGCAGAACACGCGGAAGGGAACGAACTTCGAGGTGCCCAGCCCGTTGGAGACGTGCATGTACATCTCCCCGAAACGGTGCAAGCCCTCGGCGCGAGCGCGATCGATGTCGCAATTGGTCACGATGGAGCGCGAACCCGCCACCTTGAAAGGCAGGCAGAGCTGGCCGCCGTGCGTGTGCCCGGACAGGGACAGCTGGTAGCCGTCGGCGGCGAATTTCTCCAGAACGCGGGGTTCCGGGGAATGCAGCAGCGCCAAACACAGGTCAGCGTCTTTGTTCGGGGCACCGGCAATCTCCGAGTAATCATCCAGCTCATGGTGTGGGTCATCCACGCCGGCAGCAGCGAGACGGACGTCGCCGACCTTGAACTCCACGCGGGCCTGGTTGGCGTCGTGCCAGCCGTGCTCGAGGAAGGCCGCGCGCATGCCCTTCCAGGGCAGGTTCACGTAGGAAGGTTCGTTCTTCTTTCCAGCCAGGTAGTTGAAGGGGTTCGGCATGCGCGGTGCCCAGTAGTCGTTGGTGCCAAAACAGAACATCCCCGGGCGGCTCAGCAGCGGGCCTAGGGCGCGGAGGACCTCGGGGACGGCGCGCTCGTCGGAGAGGTTGTCACCGGTGTTGATCACCAAGTGCGGGTCCAGGGCATCGAGGCCCGAGACCCACTCGATTTTGGCGCGTTGGCCCGGAATCATGTGGAGGTCGGACACGTGCAGGATACGGAACTCGGACTCCTCGCGCAGCGTACCGGGCTCCAGTAGCGGCAGGGTGTACTCCTTGAGCTCGAACTTAGTGAGCTCTGAATGCGCCCATGCGGCAGTGCCCAGACCAGCGGCGGCGAGTCCGCCAAGGACAGGGTAAATCTTCACCCTCACCACACTACCTGGGCCGGCAGGCGTAGATTGAAGGGCATGAGTGAGTTGAAAGAAACTATCCGTGCTGACCTCAAGACCTCGATGAAGGCTAAGGACAAGGCCCGTACGAGCGCCATCCGTTCTCTGCTGTCTGCCATCCAGGCAGAGGAAACGACTGGTTCTCGCCATGAGATCACCGATGAGGACATCCTCAAGGTCATCGCCCGCGAGATTAAGAAGCGCCGCGAGTCCGCAGAGGTCTACGCAGAAAATGGCCGCCCGGAGCTGGCGGAGGAAGAGCTTGCTGACGTCCCCTTCTTCGAGGCCTACCAGCCAGAGCAGCTTGACGACGACTCCCTGAACACCCTCGTCGCTGAATCTATCGCCGAGGTTGAGAAGGATTCCGGCGAGCCGGTGACCATCAAGCAGATGGGCAACGTCATGAAGGTGGCCACCGCTAAGGCCGCTGGCCTCGCCGACGGCAAGCGCCTGTCCACCGCCGTGAAGGCCGCCCTCAACTAACGCGCTAGCGCAGGAGCGCAAGCACCCCACGCTTTAGCTCCTTGTCACGCTTTAGCTCCTTGTCACGCTTTAGCGCGTTAAGCGCTAAAGCCCGAAGAAGCTCCG
>DXEO01000235.1 GCA_019114925.1 Candidatus Corynebacterium faecipullorum
TAGCCAGTTAGCGGCACAGGCTCTGTATTAGGGGTGACCGTCACCTCAGCACCTAAGCACACCAGGTAGTCCACGATGTTGAAGGTGAAGGAGTCAAAGTTATCCACCACCAGCACTCGAGAACCAAAGAAGCGACTGGTGGGGTCTCCGGGGATAAGCGCGACAGTGCTGGAGTTCATCACCTGAATAAGTGTGGCATAAGCCCGCACCGGGGCCGAAAGTGCTGCTCACACTACAGAGCTCCACCTATCCCGCAACCGCACCCGCGTAAGCTGGTGCCCATGCAGAACGTACACCCCACCGAAGTACCCCTAAACGCCCAGCTCATCGACGTCCGCGAGGACCACGAGTGGAACACCGAGCATGCCCAAGGCGCCACCCACATCCCGATGGGAGACCTAGTCGAGCGCCTTGACGAGATTGACCCGGACCGCGATATCTACGTCATCTGCCATGCGGGCGGGCGCAGCATGCAGGTCTGCCATTACCTCGAGCACGCGAAAGGCTGGGACGTCATCAACGTCGACGGCGGCACGGATGCGTGGAAGGCCCAAGGCCGCCCCATGGTTTACCCAAACTAGTGGGCCATAACCCATGATTTAAGTTTGCTACGGTAGGCGCGTAGTATCGTCGGCATGCCTACCTTTAACTCCGCGTCTATTCCCACCTCGCTCCTGGAGTCCCCCTCCTTCCAGCTGGAGCGCCTCCGCCGCCGCACCCGCGAGGGCGTCGAGGCCGCACTGCAAACGCAGAAGACCACCCTGCGCGAGTACTGGGTTCTCACCTGCCTCGTCGCGGAGGCCGCGTCCTCCCAATCCGCGCTGTCGGAGACCCTGGCCATCGACGCCTCCGACATGGTGCGCCTGCTGGATTCCTTGGAATCCCGCCACTGGGTCAAGCGCGAGCGCGATGCCAAAGACCGCCGCCGCCAAATCATTACCTCCACCAAGAAGGGCGTGAAGGCGCACAAGGAACTCACCGTTTTGGTAGCGAAGGCCGAGGACGAAGCCCTCGACGCGTCCACCAACAAGCAGCTCAAGCACCTGCGCAAGCTCGCCACCGCCATCATCGCGGCTGACGCACCGGCTGATGCAGAAAGCAGTGATGCTTAAATGACGGAGCCCGATAACCTTCCTAGTACTGGGGGCCGCCACGCCCTCCGCACAGACGGGCCCGAGACCACGGCGATGCCCGAGGTCCCCGAACACTACCTCCTAGGCTCCGAGGCCCCACCCGCGCGCACCCTCTGGGATATCGTTCAAACCACCGCCGAGCACTACCCTGAAGCCGCGGCGCTCGATGACGGTGAAATCCTCACCTACGCCGAGCTGCTTGCCGACGTCTCTGCATGGGCCACCGAACTCTACGCCAGCGGTGTGCGCCGCGGCGACCGCATCGGCATCCGCATGACCTCCGGCAAGCGCGAGCTCTACCTGGCCATCCTGGCCACGCTCGCCGCCGGCGCAGCCTACGTGCCGGTCGATGCCGACGACCCCGATGAGCGCGCCGAGATGGTCTTCGGTGAGGCCGCTATCGACGGCGTCTTCACCGACGAAGGTTTCCGCATGCTGCGGGAAGGTGGGGCGGCGCGCCCCACCTTCAACAAAAGAGACGATGGAGACGGCGCACTTTTCGAGGAACCGCGCCCAGAGGACACCGCCTGGATCATCTTCACCTCCGGTTCCACCGGCAAGCCCAAGGGCGTGGCCGTAAGCCACCGTTCCGCGGCCGCCTTCGTCGACGCCGAGGCCACACTCTTCCTAGCGGATCACCCGCACGGACCCCTCGGCCCGGACGACCGCGTCCTCGCTGGTCTGTCCGTCGCCTTCGATGCCTCCTGCGAGGAAATGTGGCTGGCCTGGGGACATGGCGCCTGCTTGGTCCCGGCCCCGCGCTCCCTGGTGCGCTCCGGTATGGACCTAGGCCCCTGGCTCATTCGCCGCGACATCACGGTGGTCTCCACTGTGCCGACCTTGGCCGGCCTCTGGCCCACCGAGGCCCTGGACAACATCCGCCTCCTCATCGTCGGCGGCGAGGCCTGCTCCCAGGAACTGACAGACCGCCTGGCCACCGAGGACCGCGAGATGTGGAATACCTACGGTCCCACCGAGGCCACCGTCGTGGCCTGCGCGCAGCGCATGCTGCCGGGCAAGCCCGTGTCGATTGGGCTGCCGCTGAAAGGCTGGGATCTGGTGGTCACCGACAAACACGGCGTCCCCGTGAACATCGGTGAGGTAGGCGAACTCGTCATCGGTGGTGTGGGCCTGGCTGCTTACCTGGATCCAGTGAAGGATGCGGAGAAGTATGCGCCGCTGGAGTCCCTGGGCTGGGATCGCGCCTACCGCACCGGCGACCACGTGCGTTTGGAAGAAGACGGCCTGTATTTTGTGGGCCGCGTCGACGACCAGGTCAAGATTGGCGGCCGCCGCATCGAGCTCGGTGAGGTGGAAGCCAACGTCGCCGCGTTGCCGAACGTGTACAACTCTGCTGTGGCCGTGCAGAAGACACCGGGCGGCGAGTCCGTGTTGGTCGGCTATGTCTCCCTGGACGACCCGGATGCCGGTTTCGACCACGAGGCCGCGCATGCTCGCCTCGCCGAATCCATGCCGGCCGCGCTCGTCCCGCGCATCTGCGTCATGGAGGAGCTGCCGATTCGCACCTCCGGCAAGGTGGATAAGAAGGCCCTGCCGTGGCCGCTGCCCGGCGTGGGCGTGGAGGCAGACGGCCTCAACCCCACCGAGCAGTGGCTAGCGCAGCTGTGGGTGGACACCCTGGGTGTGTCCGTGGAGGACGTCAACGCTGACTTCTTCTCCCTCGGCGGCACCTCGCTGGCCGCGGCGACCTTGGTCGGCCGCATCCGCGAGCGCTTCCCCACCGTGGCCGTGCGCGATCTCTACGACCACCCGCGCCTGGGCTCCCTGGCGGAGCAGCTGGCTGGTGCCGAGTCCGTGGAGGACGCCGGGCCGGCACGCGAGGTAAAACCCGTCGGCGCCGGCACGCGCATCGCGCAAACACTCATCCAGATCCCCGTGATGACGCTGGCCGCCACGAGCTGGCTGGCCTGGCTGCTGCTGGGCTCCAACCTGGCGAACCTTCTGGGCGTAGAGTGGGCCATGACTACGCCATGGTGGCTGGTCATCATCCTCCTCGTTATCTTTGTCACCCCCATCGGCCGCATCCCCATCGGCGGTTTCGGCGCGCGGCTTATCACCGCCGGGATTCAACCCGGCGACTATCCTCGCGGCGGCTCCACGCACCTGCGCATTTGGGCAGCGGAGCGCTGGGCCGATGCTTCTGGCTCGCGCTCGATTGCGGGTGCCACGTGGGTCAATAACTATGCCCGCGCCCTCGGAGTAAAGATGGGCCGCGGAGTGGACCTGCACTCGCTACCGCCCGTAACGGGCCTGCTGACCTTGGGCAAGCACGCCGCGATTGAACCCGAAGTCGATCTCTCCGGCTACTGGCTCGACGGCGATATCCTGCGCGTCGGCGCCATTGAAGTCAAGGAGGGCGCTCGCGTGGGCGCGCGCTCGACGCTGCTGCCAGGCACCGTCGTGGGCAAGGATGCCCACGTCGAGGCCGGCTCCACCGTCACCGGGCGCAAGAAGATCAAAGACGGTCAGCGCTGGTCAGGCTCACCTGCCAAAAAGGTGGGCCGCTCCAAACACCGCTTCCCGTCGCACGCACCACAGCGCCGCCCGTGGTGGGTAGCCATCTACGGTGCTACCTCTATCTTGCTGGCCTTCCAGCCCATCGTGGCGCTGGCAGTAGGCGCAGCCGTGGTTGTTGCCCTCATCGCGCTGACCGAGGGCTCTGCCTTCGTCGGCTCCATCTTCTTCGCCCCGCTGGGCGCGCTTGCGGCATTCGCCACCTTCATGCTGCAGACCTGGCTGGGCGTGCGCATCCTCTCGCTGGGTATCAAGCCCGGTGTGGCACCGGTGCGCTCTGCCAAGGGCTGGCGCCTGTGGGCCATCGAACGCCTCATGGACGAGGCCCGCACGCAGCTCTTCCCCATCTATGCCTCGCAGCTCACCCCAGCGTGGCTGCGTTCCTTGGGCGCGACGATTGGCAAGGACGTGGAGATTTCTACGGCTGTCATGGTTCCCAAACTCACCGAGGTCAAAGACGGCGCCTTCCTGGCAGATGACACCATGATTGGTGGCTATGAGCTCGGAGGCGGGTGGATGCTCACGGGTGAGACGAAGGTGGGCAAGCGTTCCTTCGTGGGTAACTCCGGAATCACTGGTCCGGGCCGCAAGCTGTCGAAGCACTCGCTGGTTGCCGTGCTCTCCTCGACGCCGAAGAAGACTAAGTCTGGCGCCAACTGGTGGGGTTCCCCGCCAGAGCGCATGCGCCGCGTGGAGGCCCACGTGGACGGTGTGGAGGGCGAATCCCTCACCTATAACCCGGGCTTTGGGGTCAAGGCCGCGCGTGGTGCGATTGAGACCATGCGGCTGCTGGCGCCGATGACCTCGGCCATGTTGCTGGCGGGAAGCTTGGCATCGCTGTACGCGCTTGCCGACATCCTCGGCATCGCCGCCGCCTGGGCCCTCGGCGGTGTCATCCTCATGGTGGCGGGCGCTATCGCCATGACCATCACCGTGGCGGTCAAGTGGATCTGCGTGGGCACGCAGACCGCTGGCGATCACCCGCTGTGGTCCGCCTTCGTATGGCTCAACGAGCTGCAAGACACCTTCGTGGAGGCGGTGGCCGCCCCGTGGTTCTTCACCCACACCTATGGCATGGGCGAGATCAACCAGGGCCTGCGCGCTCTCGGCGTGACGATTGGCCGCGGCGCCTGGATCGACTCCTACTGGTTCCCCGAGACAGACCTGTGCTTCGTGGGCGAAGGAGCGTCCGTTGGCCCCGGCACCGTGGTGCAAACACACCTCTTCCAGGACCGCGTGATGAGCCTGGACACCGTGACCATCAAGGCCGGTGCCACCTTGGGCTCGCATTCAGTGGCGCTGCCAGCATCGGTCATCGGCAGCGTAGCAACGGTCGGCCCCGGGTCGCTGGTGATGCGCGGCGACCAAGTCCCGGGCAACTCCGAGTGGCAGGGCAACCCGATTGAACCGTGGAAACACTAGCTAGGTGGAAACACTAGCTAGATAAAGAAAGAGGCGGCCAAAAACCTGACCGCCTCTTTCTTTATGTATGCACGAGCCGCTAATGCACGGTCGGTGCGTGATAACTAGTCACCGATCTGGTCGCGTCCACGCTTGACGATCTTGTCATCCACCTGGTCAACGAGCTCGTGATCCTTGTTGGTGTACTCAAACTTGGAGAGCACGTAGCGCATCGCGTTAATGCGAGCGCGCTTCTTATCGTTGGACTTAATGGTGATCCAAGGAGACTCATCCGTATCGGTGTAGCGGAACTGCTCTTCCTTGGCGCGGGTGTAATCATCCCACTTATCTAAGGATGCCAAGTCCATGGGCGAAAGCTTCCACTGACGGACGGGGTCGATCTGGCGGATAGCAAAGCGGGTGCGCTGCTCCTTGCGGGTTACAGAGAACCACAGCTTGGTAAGCGAAATACCGGAGCCGAGAAGCATATTCTCCAGCATCGGCACCTCACGCAGGAATTCCGCGTGCTGGGACTCCGTACAGAAGCCCATGACACGCTCCACACCGGAGCGGTTGTACCAGGAACGGTCAAAGAAGACGATTTCACCGCCGCATGGGAAGTGTTGAATATAGCGCTGGAAGTACCAGGAGGTGGACTCGCGCGGTGATGGCTTCTCCAGCGCCACGGTGCGGGCACCACGCGGGTTGAGGTGCTCGTTGAAGCGTTTAATGGTGCCACCCTTGCCCGCGGCATCGCGGCCTTCAAAGAGGATGATGTGGCGCTGGCCGGTTTCCTTGGTCCAGTTCTGCCACTTCAGCAGCTCAATCTGCAGGGCACGTTTGATGGACTCATACTCGTCGCGCGTCATGCGCTCCTCGTAGGGGTAGTTCTCGCGCCACGTCTCGACAGGCGAGCCATCCGGCATGATAAGCGAAGGATCATCTTCGTCAGAGTCATCGACGACGTAGCCGTCCGTCTGCGCAAGGTCGATCTCGGGGAGTTCGTCGTCTTTAATGTCAGCCATACTTTTAGTTTAACCCGAACCCACACCGCAAGCGGGGTTTCAGAGCCCGAAACTAACGGCATTGACCCCCGATTGGGAAAACCATAAAGACCCGCCACAAAGGGCGGATCTTCGAGCTTCACAAGGTCAAAATGACCTCAGCTGAAGGCGATACTTAGGCAACCAGGCCGATCAGCTGGGACAGGCCCTTAGCGACCTCAACCAGCGGCTTCATGATGTCGTAGATGCCGGAGAAGTCGAGAGCAATTGCGGAAGAAAGGTTGAAAGCATCAAACAGAACGGAAGACATAGATTCTCCTATAAGGAATTAGTAGGGGATGGGATGAACCCGATTATTACTTGCTGCTCAGCAGAGCGGAAGAGGTGTTGGAGAAAGCATCGCCAACCTCATACTCACCACTCTTAAGACCGAAGAAGATGTCAACAGCGTTGTTCAGAACGGTCGGCAGGTTTGCGGCAACCTTGCCCCAGCCTTCCCAGGTGGTAACGAAGTTGTCGAGGTGAGTCTGGACGAGGGAGAGATCCATAATGAACTCCTATTTCAGGTCCGAAGCTATTAAATGCCCCGGAGGGGTTTGCAGTTTGCAGACACCCTCAGTGGGCGTCACAAGAAGTATTTTGGCACAAGATGACAACAAATCAAGTTCGTTTGGGTCTCAAGTTTCATCAATTCTAAACCTCGGCAATCGAGACTCGAGCGCTCCATCACCTTCCCCGCTAACGGGTGCCACACTTTAAAAACGTATTCTAGCAGGGCTTTTACAAAAGGCACAGGGAGTAAGCGGCGAAAAACTCACTTCATTGCGTAACGTTTTTCACTCTAGCTAGCGATAGCCTTTAGCCACTCTCTTTCAACCGCATCACTTTCTGCCAAAAATATTTATTTAAGGAACACCCCCATCTGGGGGCCTAAAGTTAATGGTGGGACTCTTGTTACTGAAGGGAGTGAAACCGTGCCCCTCGCCGCGATCTATACGATGAGGTGCAAATCTCTCATATCGATACCGAGAAGCTCTCTGCAGGCACACCTGAAGAGCGAAATGGCCAAGACACGCCGAAGCGCCCCACAGACAGCGTTAAACGCTGTTTGTGGGGCGCTTCGGGCCCATACGGTTGGACACAACCCCCAACGTTTCGTCGTTTGCCGCGGAGGCGACGTACGGGCCTTCAGGAGGCTTAGAAGCCCATGCCGCCCATCTCGTCGGCACCCGGAACAGCCGGTGCGGCCGGCTCCGGCTTGTCAGCGACAACAGCCTCAGTGGTGAGGAAGAGCGCGGCGATGGACGCAGCGTTCTGCAGCGCGGAACGGGTGACCTTGACCGGGTCGTTGATACCCGCAGCCATGAGGTCGACGTACTCGCCGGTGGCGGCGTTGAGGCCCTCGCCAGCCGGGAGGTTGGCAACCTTGTCAGCCACGACGCCCGGCTCGAAGCCAGCGTTCAACGCAATCTGCTTCAGCGGTGCGGACAGTGCCTCGCGGACGATCTTCACGCCGGTGGCCTCGTCGCCCTTGAGATCGGACAGGGAGTCCAGAGCCTTGGCAGCCTGCAACAGGGCGACGCCGCCGCCGGCGACAATGCCCTCTTCGACGGCAGCCTTCGCGTTGCGGACGGCGTCCTCAATGCGGTGCTTGCGCTCGGTGAGCTCGACCTCGGTAGCAGCGCCGACCTTGAGGACGGCCACGCCGCCGGAGAGCTTAGCCAGGCGCTCCTGGAGCTTCTCACGGTCGTAGTCAGAGTCAGAGTTCTCAATCTCGGCGCGAATCTGCTTGATGCGGCCGTCGATCTGCTCCTGGGAGCCGGCGCCCTGAACGATGGTGGTGTCGTCCTTGGTGACGACGACCTTGCGGGCCTGGCCGAGGAACTCGAGCTCGGCGGTCTCGAGGGAGAGGCCAACCTCCTCAGAGATGACCTGGCCGCCGGTGAGGATAGCCATGTCCTGCAGGGTGGCCTTGCGGCGGTCACCGAAGCCCGGAGCCTTCACTGCAACGGACTTGAAGGTGCCACGGATCTTGTTGACCACGAGGGTGGACAGGGCCTCGCCCTCAACATCCTCAGCGATAATCAGCAGCGGCTTGCCGGTCTGCATGACCTTCTCCA
>DXEO01000003.1 GCA_019114925.1 Candidatus Corynebacterium faecipullorum
GGCGGAGGTACTCAAGGTCATCCGCTCGCGCTCGCTGGCGGCAGCTCGGGCGGCGACGCAGCCGGTCTCGCCCGCGGCCTTCGGGCGCTTCCTCCCGGATTGGCAACAGGTGGCGGCGGTGGGCCGGCGCCCTGTGCAGCGTGGGGTGGACGGCGTCTTTGCGGTCATCGAGCAGCTAGCCGGGGTACGCCTGCCGGCCTCGGCCTGGGAGAGCCTCATCCTGCCTGCGCGCGTAGGGGATTATTCGCCGACCATGCTCGATGAGCTCACCGCCAGCGGCGAGGTCCTCATCGTGGGCGCGGGTAAGGCTGGCTCCAATGACCCCTGGATCATGCTGTTGCCGGCGGACTATGCCGCACAGCTCGCCCCGCAGGTCTCTGCGGAGAAGGCGGGCTTGTCCATGCTGCAGACCCAGCTGCTCGAGGCTCTGCAGGGCGGAGGCAGCTACCTTATCTCCGATATTCAGCCGCAGCTGAGCGGTACAGCTGAGGAGGTTCGCGAGGCCCTCTGGGGGCTAGTGGAGGCAGGCTTGGTCAGCCCCGATTCCTTCGCTCCTATCCGCGCCCACCTGGCCGCAGGCGGGCGCGCCGGCCGTACGGCGCATCGCGCGCGGCGCAGACCTTCGCGCTCGCGATTGCGCATGGGGCGCACTTCCTTTGTGCAAGCACACAATATGTCTGGTGCGCAGGTCGCACCAGACGTGGTGGGGCGCTGGTCGTTGTCCGTACCCGCCGCGACGGATGCAACGTCGCGTTCCATCGCGCACGGCGAGGCCTGGCTGGACCGCTATGGCGTGCTCACCCGCGGCTCCGTGGTGGCCGAGGACGTCCTCGGCGGCTTCGCCTTGGCTTATAAGGTGCTCTCTGGTTTTGAGGAATCCGGCAAGGCCATGCGCGGCTATGTCATTGAAGGCTTGGGGGCCGCGCAGTTCTCCACGCCTGCGGTCATTGATCGCTTGCGCGGGGTGGATGATTCCCCCGATGTTACGGGCTGGCCTTCCGGAACCCGCGAGCCGCAGACTTATGTTCTGGCCGCGACGGACCCCGCGAACCCCTATGGTGCGGCGCTGCCCTGGCCGCCTACTGATGCCGGCGAATCTGCGGCCCGTCCCACCCGCGCCGCGGGGGCTTTGGTGGTGCTTATGGATGGCTTGCCGGTGGCTCACCTGACCCGCGGCGGAAAGACGCTGACTACGTTCTTCAACGCTTTGCCCGAGGGTATCGAGCGCACTGAGGTACTAGCCGCAGTGTTTGCAGGCCTCAACGAGCTGGTGGCTGCTGGGCGCTTGAGCAAGGTGGTTATTGAGAAGGCGAACGGGCGGCCTATCTTCGAATCGAAGCTTGGCGGCGAGCTGCGCGCACTGGGGGCGGCACTGACCCCGAAGGGCGTGAGGATTACCGGATCCGCGCACTCCGCCTCTGCCGGCCGTGCAGGACAGCACGGCCAATCTGGAGAAGCCGCGCGCTCCGCGGAACCTTACCGTCCCGCACGTCGCGGTGGGCGGCGTGCCGTCGAGGCGATTGAGGAGCTCTCCTTCGATGATCCGGAGGACTCCACTGAGTTTGCTGACCCATCGACTGCACCGGGAAGCCCAGGTGGTTTTCGCCCGCGCCGGTGACGCCGTTGAGTGTTAAACCTCAGCGTTTGGGGGTGGGCATTTCTTAGGTCTAACCTCAAAAGTTGATAGCCCAATAGAAAAGGAGTCTTGTCGCCATGCGGTTGAAGCGCCAATTGCCCAACGTGTCCGAGCTGAAGAACCTCATGCGGTTCGAAGCACCTAACCTCGATCGCCGGGCAGCCCGCCTGGCGGAGGCCGCTGACGTGTGGGACCTGCGCAAGATTGCCAAGCGCCGCACACCCAAGGCCGCTTTCGACTACGTCGACGGCGCCGCCCGCGACGAGGTGAGCTACCAGGAATCCCGTGACTTCTTCCGCGATGTGCGCCTTATGCCCAACGTGCTCAATGGTGCGCACGACATCTCCTTGAGCACCGAGATCGCCGGCGAACCCGCAGCACTTCCTTTCGGCATCGCGCCGACCGGCTTTACCCGCTTCATGCATGCCGAGGGCGAGGACGCCGGTTCCCAAGCCGCCCGCGACGCAGGCATCCCGTTCACGCTCTCCACGATGGGCACGCGCTCGGTCGAAGAGGTCGCGGCGTCGCAAGGCGCTAGCGGTCGCCGCTGGTTCCAGCTTTACCTGTGGAAGGACCACTCCGCCTGCCAAGAACTCATCGAGCGTGCTGCCGCCAACGGCTATGACACCCTGGTGGTCACCGTGGATACGCCCGTGGCCGGCCAGCGTCTGCGCGATACCCGCAACGGCATGCGCATCCCGCCGCGCCTGACCGCCGGTACCGTCTTCGACGCCGCGTGGCGCCCCGAGTGGTGGTTCAACTTCCTCACCACGGACCCGGTCACTTTCGCATCTTTGACCTCGACCACCGGAACCCTGGGCGAGCTGGTCAACACCATGTTCGACCCAGGCCTCAACTTCGAGGACCTGGCGTGGATTCGCAAGCAGTGGACGGGCAAGCTCTTCGTCAAGGGAATCGTCAACCCCGAGGACGCACGCAAGGTCATCGACCTCGGCGCGGATGGCATCGTGGTGTCCTCTCACGGCGGGCGCCAGCTCGATCGCGTGGTCAACACCCTCCAAGCCCTGGAGGCCGTGCGCGCGGAAGTGGGCCCGGACGTGGAGATCATCTACGACTCCGGCATCATGTCCGGCGTCGACATCGCCATTGCGCTGGCTCTGGGTGCGGACTTCGTCCTCATCGGCCGCGCCTACCTTTATGGACTGATGGCCGGCGGCAAAGAAGGCGTCGAACGCGTCATTGAGCTGTTGGCGGAGGAGTTCAAAAACACCCTCCAGCTGCTTGGCGTGAAAAAGATCGAAGACCTGTCTCGCCAGCACGTGGTCACCCCGTGGGAGCCGGGCGCGCTGGCATTCGGTGCGGGAAAGGACGCGCCGGTAGAGTAGGCACCCGTTCGGTGAGGAGGTTCTGCTGTGCCAGAGGGTGATTCCGTACTGCAGCTGTCGAACCGGCTGCAGTTTATGCAAGGCCGGCGCGTGACCCATTCCTCCCTGCGCGTGCCGCGCTATGCCACCGTGCGTTTCGACGGGCTGGTGTGCGAGGAAGTCTGGCCCTATGGCAAGCACCTCTTCATGGATTTCGGCGGCGAGCTCATCCTGCATACCCACCTCAAGATGGAGGGCACGTGGGCCATCCACTATGCCGGGGACCGCTGGCGCAAGCCCGGCCACAGCGCCCGTGTGGTGCTGCAGATGGAGAATGCCCCGCGCGATATTGAGATGGTGGGGCATTGGTTGGGGCTGGTGGAGGTTTTTCCCACCCGCGAATTCGAGCGGCGCATGGCGCACCTGGGCCCCGATATTCTCGCGCCTGAGTGGCTAGAGGGTGGACTCGAGGAAGCTGTCCGCCGCATCGAGTCGCGCCCCGAACGCAGCATCGGCGCGGCCCTCTTGGACCAGCGCAACGTGGCGGGCTTGGGCAACGAATACCGCGCCGAGATCTGCTTCTTGACCGGCGTTCATCCAGCAACACCTGTAGCGCTTGTCGACGTCCCCCAGATCCTCACCATCTCCCGCCGTCTTATCTGGACTAATCGGGACTCGCCGGTCCGCGTGACCACCGGCGTGAAAAGGGCAGGGGAGACCACTTATGTCTTCGGGCGAAACCGCCAGCGTTGCCGGCGCTGCGGCACGCTGATTGAAAAGTCCACGCTGGGTGGCGTGGACGCCGGCGGTGACGAAGGCGAGCTGGAGCGCGTCATCTGGTGGTGCCCGCACTGCCAGCCACCCAGCTAGGCTGGCAACCATGAAGATCATCTTGAATATCATCTGGTTGGCAACCGGTGGCCTTGCCCTCGCGCTGGGCTATTTCCTCCTCGGCATCTTGGCCTGCATCCCCGTCGTGACGATTCCAGCCGGTGTGGCCTCGATGCGAATGGCGAATTTCGCGCTGTGGCCCTTTGGGCGCTCCGTCATTCAACCGGTCAAAGGTACCGGTGGCATGTCTCAGTTCTCCAACGTTGTCTGGTTCCTGATCGCTGGCCTGTGGTTGGCTATTGGCCACGTCACCACTGCAGCGGCGCAGGCCGTGACCATCGTGGGCCTTCCGGTTGCGTGGGCCAACCTGAAGATGATCCCGGTGACGTGCTTCCCGTTCGGCCGCAAGATCGTCGATTCTGATGAGATCCCCTTCGGCTGGGAGTCGATGATCAAGCTCTAACTTCTTTGTCTCCGGTTGCGGGGTGGCACAGGGTGTTTTAGTGTTCTGGGTCATGGGGGATTTAGAGACCTACTTCTCCTACCGCAACTCGGGGATTTCTTTGGTGGAGCAGGCGGTAGGAGGCGAGAAACGTTTACGCGCACTCGGCGCCGCTCCTGCCGATGCCGCCGAACTGGCGCGCCTCAACCACGTTTACTTCGGCGCCACCAAGTTCACGGGAAAGCAACGCACTGCCCGCAGCCGAGCCGCCGAACAACATCATGATCTGGCCACGCTAAGCCTCATTGAGTCCTACACGAAGAAGCTGAAGAATCAGCTGCATGCCTGGAACCTACGGGTCAAGCTTGCCGGCACACCGGCACCGAACATTCCAGCCGTAGCGGCCAAGCGCTTAAAAGAGCTCAAGCCCAAACGCGTTCCTACACCCGGTGTGCGCATGACCTATCGCGCTGACGGGCCGCACTCGCTGACCATTACCGATGACCCCATGACCGTGACCGAGATGCGCGGCGTGCTGGAATCCATCAACCAGGACAACCTGCTGGAAGCAGCCAACCACGTCTTCTTCAATAAATCTAACGGCGGCACCAAACCAGCTGTGTCCACCAGCGTGGTCGTTACCTTGGATAAGCTAGACAAGATTGTTAGCCGCGACGGCGATGACATCGTGCTCGAACTAACCAATGGCGGCCGCATGACCGGCACGGAGTTTCTGAACTATAAGTTTGCCGAGATCGGCTACGTCACCCTCATCCACCCCACAATCGGGCCGGTGTGGCTGCACCGTATGAAGCGCTTAGCCGGGTTTGAGCAGCGCATGATGGCCAGTGCCGAGCATCCAACCTGCGCCAGGAAGGGGTGCAATAAGCCCGCTGATTATGCCCAGGTGCATCACCTCGTGCCGTGGAAGGCAGGAGGGGCTACCAACCCGCCGAACCTGACCATGTTGTGCGCCTATCACAACGGCGTCAATGATGACGACCCGGAGAAACCAACAGGTGCTGGGTACGTGTTTAGGATTCGCGGCGATGTGGACTACATCCCTCCCTGGGGAGAACCGATAACCGCCCAGGCTGCGTATCAAGCCGCACAACGCGGACTTGGACCACCCGGCGGGTAAATCACCACGCGGGCGCGCCCACAGGAGCCGCCCGATAGGTAAATCGTCACGCGGACGCCCACAGGGCCTCCGCGGCGTTGGCGATCGCACATGTCGATCGGGCGTCAAAAACGGGTGAACCCCCGACCGTTTGGCCGGGGGAGACGTCGCCAAGCAGTGCTTAACGGTGACTGCGGTACCAGCCGATCAGAGCATCGGTGGAGCCGTCGCCAGATGCGGCCTCCTCCTTGCCGGAGACTGCCGGTGCCAGGTCATTGGCCTGCTGTTTGCCCAGCTCCACGCCCCACTGGTCGAAGGAGTTGATGTCCCAGATGATGCCCTGGGTGAAGACGATGTGCTCGTAGAGCGCGATGAGCGCGCCGAGGGTCTGCGGGGTGAGCTCCTCTGCCAGGATCGTGGTGGACGGGCGGTTGCCCGGCATCACCTTGTGCGGGACCACGGCCGGGTCCACGCCCTCGGCGGCAATCTCTTCTGCCGTCTTACCAAAGGCCAGAACCTTGGTCTGCGCGAAGAAGTTGCCCATGAGCAGGTCATGCATGGAACCGGTGCCGTCCGCAGTAGGGAAGTCCTCCTTCGGGCGGGCAAAGCCGATGAAGTCCGCCGGGATGAGGCGGGTTCCCTGGTGCATGAGCTGGAAGAAGGCGTGCTGGCCATTGGTACCTGGCTCGCCCCAGTAAATCTCACCGGTGCCGGTGGTGACCGCGGTACCGTCGCGGCGCACGGACTTACCGTTGGACTCCATGGTCAGCTGCTGCAGGTAGGCGGGGAAGCGTCCGAGATCCTCGGAGTAGGGCAGCACCACGTGGGTCTGCGCACCAAAGAAGTTGGAGTACCAGACGCCGAGCAGGCCCATCAGCGCCGGCACGTTCTGCTCCAAAGGTGCGGTGCGGAAGTGCTCATCCATGGCGTGGAAGCCCTCGAGGAAACGCATGAAGTCCAGCGGGCCAATGGTGCACATCAGCGACAGGCCGATAGCGGAATCCACGGAGTAGCGCCCGCCCACCCAGTTCCAGAAACCAAACATGTTCTGGGTGTCGATGCCGAACTCCGCGACCTTCTCCGCGTTGGTGGAAACCGCAACGAAGTGCTTGGCGACGGCCGACTCATCCCCATCAAACTGCTCAATCAGCCAGCGGCGTGCGGCGTGAGCGTTGGCCAGGGTTTCCTGGGTGGTGAAGGTCTTGGAAGCGACGATGAAGAGAGTGGAGCCGGCGTCGAGGCCGTCGAGAGTCGCGGCGAGATCCGCCGGGTCTACGTTGGAGACGAACTCCGCGCTAATACCCGCGACCTCGTAGGGGCGCAGAGCCTTCGCTGCCATGGCCGGGCCCAAGTCGGAACCGCCGATGCCGATGTTGACGACCTTCTTGATGGTGTGTCCCGTATGGCCCAGCCACGCCCCGGAGCGCAGTGCGGTGGCGAAGTCGCGCATGCGGCCTAAAGTTTCGTGGACGTCGGCAGCAACGTCCTGGCCGTCCACGCTCAAGTCCTTTTCAACAGGCAGACGCAGCGCGGTGTGCAGCACGGCGCGGTCCTCGGTGTTGTTGAGGTGCTCGCCGGCGAACATAGCGTCGCGGCGCCCCTCGACGTCGGCAGCGCGGGCGAGTTCCACCAGTGCGGTGACTACTTCCTCATCGATGAGGTTCTTCGACAGATCCACGTGTAGGCCCGCAGCATCGAAAGAAAAGTCTGCGGCGCGGGAAGTGGAGTTGGCAAAAAGCTCACGCAGGTTGAGGTCCTTTTTGCTCTCAAAAAGCGAGGTGAGCGCGGCCCACTGCGGCTGAGCGGTGATGTCCATTGCAAAAGCCTTTCTGGCAGGTAGCAGACATGAAACTTACTGTTTCCACCGTAGTCCAGAAATCCTTTCGGTGCCGAGACAGAAGGCTGAGCTTGCTAGGCGTAGAGCTTCAGGTCGAATTGCTTCATCGTGTTTCCGATTTCCATGGCGCCTACTTCGACGTCAGAGGGATCTTGGGCATTGACGAAGGACAGCACACCGACGGCCCAGAGCTCGCCGCCGATGGAAGCATAGACTGGTCCGCCACTGTCGCCCGGAGCGCTGTCATTGCCGAAAGTAAACAGTCCCTGATCCTCGTGGCGGTCTATGAAGTTGCCACAGGAGACTCCTCGCGTGGAGCCGGCGCGGCAAATAGTGGGCTTCGCCAAAGCAACCTCCTCAAGAGGCATCCATCCCGCCAAAGGAGCGTTAAGGGCCGGTGACGTCGACACTTGTGCAGCTGGGTTGGACACTTCGATGAGCGTGATATCGGCGGAATTAATGTACTCGGTGTTGGTGTTGCGGGCCTCCAACACCATCTCGCCGATCTTCACGTTGTCTCCAGCGCGATCTTTGTAGAAAAAGGTGTCGCCTTTATCCCCGCAGTACCCGGCGGTGAGGATAAAGAGGCGCTCGCCGTCGCCAACGAAATGACCAGCGGAGCATCGTCCATTGTTAGTCGCGTTGTAAATTGCGACCCCCGGAGTGAGTACACCAGCCGTCATGAAGTATTCCGCTGCCTCCGGTTGGGCCAGATCCACGCGGGGATCGGGGCGCTCCGCCTGGGGTATTTTATGGTGTTATCCCAGAGAGAATCGCTGTCGAGGACCTCTTCTGAACCTCTATTTGTTCCGGAATCCTGCGTGCGGCCGGAATTACCGATGGCGGGAAGGTTCAGGGTCGTGGTGGTGATGGTAGCGACGTAGGAGGAAGAACCGCTGCAGGCGGTCAGTACGAAGGCGGAAGTAGCTGCGGCGAGAGTTGCAGCGAGACGAGAGAAAAAGCGAATGAAGAGAAAGCAGCTCACGACCTGGCGTGAGGCGCGTGCGTTGGGGGACTATTCCGCGAGGTGCTCAGCTAGCCAAGTTTGCCGCGCCCCAACCGCAGCAGGGCAGAGGCGATGGCGGGGCCTTCCTCACCCAACTCGCTGCGGAATTCGTTGAGGATCGCAATTTCGCGGGTATGCACCAAACGGGTACCACCCGAGCTCATTCGCGTCTTGCCAATGGTGCGGGAAATATCGGTGCGGCGCTTGATGGCGTCGAGAATAACGCGGTCGAGGCGGTTGATCTCTTCGCGGTAGCGCTGAATCTCAGCATCACTCAGCGGGTCATCGGTGCCCGACGGCATGCGAATGTCGAGCCCATTGTCCACGACGTTGGGGTCTTGGTGCTCGGGGCTCAAGCCAGAGTCTGCGTTATCAGGATGTGAAGAGCTCATGAAATCAGATTGTGCCACCACGCCGGGCGAAAAGGGGAATTACCAGCTTTCACGCCGACCAGAAGTGCGGTGAGGGGCAATGTCCGGTGGTGCTAGTAGGTTGGAGAGCATTATGAATAGCAAATCCCCTTTCGTCCCCCGTTCGTCTTCCGATTCTTCCGCCGGCGGCCTGTTTCCTGCGCCCGGGAACAGCGTCGACGCCCCTTCCGGTCAGGGCTCTGATCCGTTGCTGGAAGGTTTAAACCCACAACAAGAAGAGGCCGTGACGCATTCGGGCTCACCGCTGCTCATCGTGGCCGGCGCGGGTTCGGGCAAGACCGCCGTGTTGACCCGCCGCATTGCCTATCTCATGCGCGAGCGCGGGGTCGCACCGTGGCAGATCCTTGCGATTACCTTTACTAACAAGGCAGCCGCGGAGATGAAGGAGCGCGTGGGCCAGCTTGTTGGCCCCGTCGCGGAGCGGATGTGGGTGTCCACCTTCCACTCCATTTGTGTGCGCATCTTGCGCAATAACGCTCAGCTGGTGCCGGGCTTGAACACGAATTTCACCATTTATGACGGCGATGATGCCCGCCGGCTGCTCACCATGATTGCGAAGGACATGCAGCTGGATCTGAAGAAGTATTCGGCGCGTGTTCTGGCTAATCAGATTTCCAACCGCAAGAATGAGCTCATCTCTCCGGAGCAGGCGCGCGCGGAGGCAGAGAGGACGAAGAATCCTTTCGAACTCACTGTGGCGAGCGTGTACGAGGAATATCAGCGCCGCCTGCGTGCCGCGAACGCGGTGGACTTCGATGACCTCATCGGGGAAGTAGTGCGCATCTTTAACCAGCACCCACAGGTAGTGGAGTTTTACCGTCGCCGCTTTAAGCACGTGCTTATCGACGAATACCAAGACACCAACCACGCGCAGTACGCGCTTGTTTCGGCCTTGGTGGGCAGGGGCGAGCTGCCGCCGGATGCCCCGGAACTGTGTGTGGTGGGTGATTCGGATCAGTCGATTTATGCCTTCCGTGGAGCCACTATCAGGAATATTCAGGAGTTCGAGAGGGACTACCCGCAGGCGCACACGATTTTGCTTGAGCAAAACTACCGTTCGACGCAGACCATTCTGAACGCGGCGAACGCGGTCATTGCGAAGAATGAGGGCCGCCGCGAGAAGAACCTGTGGACCGCCCACGGCCAGGGCGAGCAGATCGTCGGCTACGTGGCGGATAACGAACATGACGAGGCGCGGTATATCGCCTCGGAGATCGATTCCCTGGCAGACAAAGGTACGGCCTATTCGGATATCGCGGTTATGTACCGCACCAATAACGCCTCCCGCGCGCTGGAGGATATTTTCGTGCGCTCGGGAATCCCGTACAAGGTGGTTGGTGGTACTCGCTTCTATGAGCGCCGCGAGATTCGGGACATGGTGGCCTACCTGCGCATCATGGATAATCCAGATGACACGGTGAGCTTGCGGCGCATTATCAACGTGCCGAAGCGTGCTATTGGTGACAAAGCGCAAGCGCAGATTGCTCTGCACGCGGAGAACCTCGGCGTGAGCTTTGGTGCTGCCCTTCGGGATGCGGCGGAGGGCAAGGTCGCAGGGCTAGGCACACGGGCAGTGAATGCCGCGACCAAGTTCAACGAGATGATGGAGGGCGTACGCGCGCAGATTCCGGGCATGGTCAACGAAGTGACGGGCCAACCGGATTTGGGCGAGTTGCTCAACGCGCTTCTGGACGCCACCGGCTATCGCGCGGAGCTTGAAAACTCCAATGACCCGCAAGACGGGGCACGCCTGGACAACCTTAACGAGTTGGTGTCGGTAGCGCGCGAGTTCAGCTCTGAGGCGGCCAACGAGATGGCTTTCTTGGGCGCAGATGCGGAGGAAGCCCCGGAGCTCTCGGAGGGTGAAGCCGCGCCGGGCTCGCTTCAAGCCTTCCTTGAAAAGGTCTCGCTGGTGGCGGATGCGGACCAGATTCCGGACCATGAATCCGGAGTAGTCACGCTGATGACCCTGCACACTGCGAAGGGCCTAGAGTTTCCAGTTGTCTTCCTCACCGGCTGGGAGGATGGCCAATTCCCACACATGCGCTCCCTGGGGGACCCGAAGGAGCTCAGCGAAGAGCGCCGTCTTGCCTACGTGGGTATTACGCGTGCTAGGGAACAGCTCTACCTCACGCGCGCGATTCTCCGCTCGTCTTGGGGTAACCCTGTGACGAACCCAGCCAGCCGCTTCCTCGCCGAGGTCCCAGAGGACCTCATCGACTGGCGCCGTGAAGAACCAGACAGCTCGCTGTCCGGCGCGTGGGGTGGAGATGATTCCTATCAATACGGGCGAACCTTCGGCTCAGATAGCGGGTTCTTCCGTGGGGGCGGCTATGGCTCGCCGGGCGCTGCGTCTTCCCCTTCGCAGCGCTCGCGCAAGCCATCTTCGGCAACGTCGATGCCGAAGAATAACCATCTCAATTTAGTTGTGGGGGACCGTGTCAACCACGCGAAGTACGGGCTGGGCACGGTCATCGAGGCCTCCGGTACCGGCGCGCGTGCGACGGTCACCGTGGACTTCGGTTCAGCGGGCAAGGTCCGCCTCATGCTTATCGGCGGTGTGCCGATGGAAAAGCTTTAATGCTTTAGATGAGGATGCCGCGCTCGCTGAACCAATCCACCGGGTCAACGGCCGCGCCGCCGCCTGGGTGCACTTCGAAGTGCAGGTGCGGGCCGGTGGAGTGGCCCTCGTTGCCGATGACGGAGATCTGGTCGCCGGCCGAGACGCGGTCACCGACGTTGACCAAGAGCTGATCGCTGGGCATGTGGCCGTAGACGGTGATGGTGCCGTCGTCGTGCTGGATGCGGATCCAGTTTCCGAAGCCCTGGGCTGCGCCGGAGGAGATGACCTCTCCGTCCATGACTGCGTAGATGGGCGTGCCGATTGGGTTCGCTACATCGATGCCGTTGTGGAAGGAACCCCAACGCGGGCCAAAGCCAGAGGTAAAGGTTCCGGAGGTCGGAAAGACCACGGTACTACCGTTGGCATCCTGGCCGCGCGTAGGAGTGAGGCCGGAGTGATCGCCCTGTGGGGCGAAGGCCTCGGCGAGGCCGGGAATGCTGGAGGGATCAAGGACGATATCGAAGCCGTCCTGCGTGGAGTTGATTTCCGGGGTGGAGGCCCCGTTGAGGGCTCCGGCCGTGGAAACGATGAGCCCGGAGAATGCTTTGAAGAGGTCGGCCTTGGAGTCTTCCTTGACTTCGATGTCGCCGGCGGAAGGGCCCTGGGAGGACCCGTCGGAGGCATCCACGCTTGCTGCCGGTTCGGCGGCGAACGCTGGGGTCGTCACGGTAGCGGTGGTGACCGCCACGGCGGCGAGTGCGCTGAGCGTGCGCTTCATAACTTCACGTCCTTAAGTCCTGCTGTGGCTCGCTTCCACCGGCGTCAGCGGCAGGAAGCTTGTGAGCGATAGGGCACGGCCATACAGCCGTAATGCGCCTTGCAGCCTGCGACACGCCGGCGCGGTTGCGTCCGCGTGCTGAGGCTCTGTGGCAACGAGATACAAACTATCCCGAGCTATCACCCTGCGCAATGTCTAAAAATGCAGGTAAATACAGGGATTGTTCGAAAAACTATCGAACACCCCAGCGTGTTATAGGTGTGAAAGAAGTGAAAATTGTTACGGGGGTAAAGTAGGGGTTTAAAGAATGGGGGTAGGCTATGGGGGGTGAAAAGAGCAGTTCCCCAGCCGAAAGCTCGGCCGGGGAACAAAGGGGCTTGCGGGGCTATGTCAGCGAACGTGATTCGCTGCGATCACGCGCGGTCAGCGGGGCCGTCTTGTCGCTGCGGTTCACCGCAGCCGCGAGGGCGGCAGCCAACAGCGGCACGACGAGCACGGCGAGGAATTGCCACCAATCCGGAGTGAAGTAGTCCTGCGGGCGCAGGCCACGGAGCGGCGTCGAGAAGATGTATCCGGAGCTATCGGCAAAGAAGTATATGCCGAGGTGTCCGGCGACCACACCAAAGAGCATGCTTGCGGTAGCTAGCATCCAGGTCTGCCATGCTGCCACCTTGGACATCAGCGAAGGGTGGGCGCCGATGGATTGCAGCACGGTGCTTTCCTGGCGCATGCTGCTCGCTGCGTTGGCAATGATGAGTGCGAGCACGATGAGGCAGACTATCCCCATTCCAAAGCCCAGGTAGTAGCGGAAGTTCTCGGGAGTAGGGACAGCGAAGCTCAGCGAGTATTGCGACTGCGAGGCGCTCGCTGTCAGGTCTCGCAGCTCCTCACGCTCTGACTCGCTCGGCGACTCGTCGAATGCGAGAGCTTGGCCCACGTAGAAGGGCTCCATGTTCAGCTTTTCTGCTGCCTGCTGGCTAATCAAGACCACGTCGCGGGCTGCGGTGGGTAGTGCCTCCACAACCGGCAGATCCGCGTCCTGTGCCCCGCTCGGTTCTTGGCTGTCAATGCGGTTATAGGATTTTACAGTCACCGTGCCATGCGTTTTATCGCCGACGTGACTGCTGTGGGGGAGCACGATGCCGCCGGCATCCAACGTTTGTGCCGCTGCGCGACGGTCTTCTTCCGAGTCGAACTGCCACAACTCGAGCTGGGAAGAATCCGTTTGAACCATCCTGCTTTGATAGATCAGCGGGTTATAGGGGAACGATGTCATCAACTCGTGGGCGCACTCCTGGCGAGCCTCCTCGGACTCATCGGTGCGTCGCCCTTGCTTATCCACGAAAACTGCCTTCTCAACCGGCTTGCTGAGATCGACCTGTTCGCACTGGTAATCAAACTCGGTGGTGAGCTCGTAAAAAGTGCCATTCTCCGAAAGGCTGAAAGAGGTCGTCCACGAGGGGAAAGCATAGAAGGGATACGTACGGGCAGTTGTGGTTTGCAGGATGGCCTCTACCGCTGCGCGTTCTTCCGGCGTGGAGACCTGCGTTGGTTGCTCAAACAACGTCGTCTCCTCAATCAGCGCAGAAGTAGGCGGCATGACGAGTTTTCCCTCAGCGGTGGTCTTTGCGCTATCCGTCATGATGCCCACGCCAAACAGGGAGGCGACGAAGGCGACTGACACGAGAGCGATGGACGTCGGCAAGGCATGCATGCTGCGCCGGGTCAGGCCGCGTCCAGCCAGCCGCAACGCGAGTGGGCCGCGGCGAGACAGCAGGGAGCACAGGAAGACCAAGGCAGGGGCAGACGCGGCAACCGCGATGACTCCGAAGAGGGCTAACACCGTGGGGATGTACTGTCCCCAGGGAGTGAAGCTGAAGAGCACGAGCAGAAGCAGGAATGCAGGGCCGATGGCCATCCACCGCCGGAAGCGTAAGAGGCGGTCGGGAGCGGCTCCCTGGATTGCTGTGGACAGGGCTCCACGTTGCGCCAACCACGCGGGAACGATGGAGACAATGACACAGCCTGCCACCGCCACGAGCCATGCGAGGCCAATAGCTAGGAAGGGCGGGTGGGCAGCAAAGTCCGGGTAGCGGGCTGTCCACCACACCCACGAAGCCGTGAGGCCAACAACCACGCCGATGGTGGCGCCGATAAGCCCCATCAGGAGGCCATAAGCCATCACCGCGAGCATGATGTGACGTGGTAGTGCGCCCTGGCTCGACATCAGTGCGTACAGGCGCGTATTGCGTCCAGTGGCCAGCGTGAAGACGGGCGCGAGAAGGAAAAGGATGAGCAATCCGGCGATGGCGTAGAGGCCGACGAAGAAGAGCACGAAAAGAACGTCGCTCAAGGTCCCGCCAATGGAATCAGGCTCAAAATCGGGCCGGTCCGTATCTCGCAGCTCCGGTGCCCAGATTTCCAGCCCAGCTTCACGGGCACGGTCGGCATCCTCTTTGGTCAGCGGCGTGTCACCCACGATGGCCCAGAGAAGGTCCGACGTGTAGGCAAGCTCATCGGCCTTCTCATTAAGGGTAGGGGAGGTGACAAAGTCATGGTGCTCTGGAGCGATCGAAGCCACGGTGACCTGGTGTTCACCCTCTATTCCGGAGCCGCTCACCGTGATGACATCCCCGACGGAGGCATCGATCTTGTGTGCTGTAAAGCGCGATAGAACTGCTTGGTTGGGGCCCAGGTTGAACTTGTCGACGGCCTCCCGTGCCCCCTCTGGTGGATTCTCCGCATCAAACTGGATTAGATAGGAATTGGTTGACTTCCCGGCGTGGATGAGCGCAGTATTGGAAACATAAGTGATGGGGCTAACGCTGAGGCCCTCTGGGAGTACCTGAGCTGCCAGCCGGGGGACATCACTGTTGGTGATGTCGGGTCGTTCTGCGCTTACCCCCAGAGTCCGCTCGGGTGAGCTCAAGGCCGCGGAGAGCCGTCCGGAAGAGTTATCAAAGAGCGCCATTCCAACCACGAGTGCCACTGGCAGCGCGACGAGTAGAACGGCAGCTAGAGTGCGCCATGGATGAAGCTTGAGATCGCGCCGGGTAGGGCGGGTGGCGGCATTAATGCCGGACATACTAACGCACCTCCTCGCCGGTGAGGCGCCCGTCGCGAACCATGACGACGCGGTCGGCCCAGCCTGCGAAACGCGGCTCGTGGGTGACCAGAATGCCGGAGGCACCGGCGTCGATGCGCGCGCGGAGGACCTTCATGATCTCCTCGGCCGTCGAGGTGTCGAGGGCACCGGTAGGCTCATCTGCCAAAAGCACCTTGCGTGGCCCGATAAGCGCGCGGGCAATGGCCACGCGCTGGGCCTGACCGCCGGAGATTTCTTCCGGGAAGCGGTCGATGGTGCCGTCGAGGCCGACCTCGCTGAGAGCTTCCTCGGCGGCCTCGCGGCACTGTGCCGGTGAGAGCCCGTCCAGCTCAAGAGGGAGGGAGACGTTCTCGCCCACGGTGAGGGAAGACACAAGGTTGAAGTGTTGAAACACGAGTCCCAAGTGACGGCGGCGAGCGATAGCGGCCTTGGCCTTGGAGAGCTGGGAGGCATCGGCGCCGTCGAGAAGCACGCGTCCCGACGTCGGCGGCTGCAAGAGCCCCGCGACGTTGAGCAGCGTGGACTTACCGGAGCCAGAAGGGCCCATGACCGCGATGAGTTCCCCCGGTTGCAGCTGCAGGTTGACTGAATCCAGGGCGGTGACCTGGCGGGCGCCGCTACCGAAGACGCAGGTGATGTTCTCGAGTTCGAGTGGGAAAGGCATGTGCTGGGACGTGGGGATAGAGTCGGGGGTCATCGCGGGGCCTCCTCGGTGGCGGTTGGATTGGCTAGGGATTCCACGCGGTCGAGCCAGCGTGAGAGAGATTCTAGGTCGAAGATTTGGCGCTCAACAGCCAAACGTTGGGCGCTGCGCTCTGCGGGCAGCTCCGAGGCTTGGCGGTTGAGCTCACGCAGTTGGCGGACGGTGGCAAAGCGCTGGGCGTCGAGCACGGCAATGACGTCGACGTCGGAGCGCCGTGCTGCGAGCGACACTTTGAGCACGAGCTCATCGCGCTCTATGGCGTCGTTGTGCAAGGTGGACATCCACCACTGTGAGAGCTCTTCGCGGCCAGCGGTGGTGATGGCATAGCTGGTGGCGCGGCGCCCGGTGGGGCCAGTGAGCTCACCGTCGGTGGCGATCAAGCCATCGCGTTCCAAGCGGCTTAAAGTCTGGGCAACTTGACCCATGTTGAGCGGCCAGAGGTTGTCGAAGGTCTCGGCAAAGCGCGTTTTGATGTGGCTGGCTGTGGCGGGTTCTTCACTCAGCAGAGCAAGCACGGAGTGTTTGACGGACATGGTCACCTCCTGCGCGGAGGAAAGAGGGAGAAATTGGTCGTTGCATACCCAGTAAGTTACTGGGTAACCTTTGGGTCGGTCAAGAGTTTTCGGGGAAGGAATCTTTCAGCACCCCCGTCCGCTTGTCCGGTGGGGGTATACGGTGGAGCGTGCTCGAAGGCGGGGTGGAGTGGATGAGATGCAAAAAGCGGCACAGAGCAAAAGCGCTCTATGCCGCCTCGACGGTGTTGGAAGGCTTGGTTGCGTGAGTTTTAAGCGACGTCGATGCCGCGCTCTGCGAGCCACGGAATCGGGTCCACTGCGCCCTCACCGGTGGGGTGAATTTCAAAGTGCAGGTGGGAGCCGGTGGAGAAGCCCAAGGAGCCCATGCCAGCGATCTTCTGGCCGGCGTGGACGCGCTCGCCCACAGCGACGTCGAGGGTCTGCATGTGGCCGTAGACGCTCATAGAACCGTCATCGTGCTTGATGCGGATCCACTGGCCGTAGCCGGAGGCAGGGCCGG
>DXEO01000018.1 GCA_019114925.1 Candidatus Corynebacterium faecipullorum
TGGTGATCATCATCGGGCTGATGATTCTGGTGGGCGAGCTGCTAGCGTGAGCGAGCTTTTTGATCCCGGCCTCCAACCCGAGCGCACCCGCTTAGCCTGGCAGCGCACGGGGCTTGCGGGTCTAGTCGCGGGGTTGCTTGTCGTGCGCTCCGTCGCACCCTGGGCGGCCGTGATTGTCGGGGTAGTGGTGGCCATCGTGTTGTGGCTGGCCACCTCCAAGCTTCGCAATACCGATGACATCCTCTCCCGCGCCACTTCGCCCGCGTTGCCTGGTGCAGTGGCTCTCGCCTCGGTTGCACTGGGGACAATGCTTCTTGGTGTGGTGGCATTCGTCGCCGTCTGGTAGCACGGCTTGAGTAAACCCCCAGACCTGAAACCCGAAACCTCCTGCGGCGGAATCAAGCGGGGTGCCCACACATTGGTGAGCATTTTTTGCAGCTAATCTGCAAAAGATTTTGCTAACAGGGGTGAATCTGTGGCTTAAGTGGGGGTAATGGGGCGAAAGTGTTTGTTGGCTGTCTGTGGTCTCGATAGCCTAAGCGTGTAGGCCCATTCAGTGATCCCGATAACTCTCTCAGCTGAATGGGGGCTGGTTAACCAGGAAAAGGAGGGGGAAATGACTACCCCGCAAACTCACGTCTCAACTTCGCACACGGAGGGCGAGGACGACCGCGGCGTCGATACGCGCGAATGGCGCCGCATGGCCATTGGCCTCATTCTTGGTCTCGTTTTGGCCGCTCTTGTGTGGTTTCTCTTTCCCAGTAACGCCGTAGAAACGGTGCTGGAATCACCCGGCGCTAAGGATGACGTCGAATACACCCAGGGCGCACTGCGCGCCGTAGCTGCCGTGACCATTCTCATGGGTGTGTGGTGGATGACGGAGGCTATTCCGCTGGCCGCCACCGCGCTCTTGCCGCTGGTTATTTTTCCGCTGGCCGGTGTTGGCAGCATTAAGGATGTGGGCGCGCCTTATGCCTCATCCACCATTTTCTTGTTCATGGGCGGCTTCCTCATCGCCTTGGCCCTGCAGCGCTGGAACCTGCACCGTCGCATGGCGCTGTTCGTGGTCAAGGTGGTTGGTACCTCGCCTAAGCAGCTGATCCTCGGCTTCATGCTGGCCACCGGCTTCTTGTCTATGTGGGTGTCCAACACCGCTACCGCGGTGGTCATGCTGCCGATTGGTATTTCGGTGCTTTCGCTGACTGCCGACGCCGTCGGTGGCATGCACAACCAGAAGAAGTTCGCCACCGCACTCATGCTCGGTATTGCGTACTCGGCGTCGATTGGCTCGCTGGGCACGCTCATCGGTACTCCGCCGAATGCGTTGCTGGCTGGCTACATGAAGGAATCTCACGACATCGTCCTCGGCTTTGGCAAGTGGATGATGGTGGGCATGCCGCTGGCATTCATCTTCCTGTTCATTGCCTGGTTCATGCTGATTACCGTGTTTAAACCGGAGATGGACAAGATTCCGGGTGGCCGTGAGCTCATCGATTCCGAGATTGAGAAGCTTGGCCCATGGACCGGCCCGCAGGTGATGACGGGCATCATCTTCCTCGGCGCCGCCTTGGCCTGGGTGATTATCCCGTTCTTCACCGGCAAGGAGTCGAACTACGACGACGCCATCGTGGGTATCGCTGCTGGCTTGCTGCTATTTATCATCCCGGCTGACACGAAGACCGGTGTGCGCCTACTGGACTGGAAGACTGCAAACGAGATGCCGTGGGACGTGCTCCTGCTCTTCGGCGGCGGCCTGTCCTTGTCCTCCATGTTCAACAAGTCCGGCCTGTCCCTATGGATTGGTGAGATGGCCAAGGGTCTAGGCGGCCTGCCCATCATCCTGCTCATCGGTGCCGTGGCCCTGCTCGTGCTCTTCCTGACGGAGATCACCTCCAACACCGCAACTGCGGCAACCTTCCTACCGATTATGGGTGGTGTGGCCGTGGGTATCGGCCTGACCGAAAATGGCGACATCAACGTTCTGCTGCTCACCATCCCGGTGGCGCTGGCCGCAACCTGTGCCTTTATGCTGCCGGTGGCGACCCCGCCGAACGCGATTGCCTACGGCTCGGGCTACGTCAAGATCGGCGACATGATCAAGGGTGGTGTCGGCCTCAACCTGATTGGTTGCGTGCTCATCACCATCACTGTCTACCTCCTTGCCGTTCCGGTCTTTGGGTTGGTCCTGTAGCCCTCCAATAATGAAAAACGTTATCATTACGGGATGGCTACACCCGTTACCGTGCTGTCCGGATTCTTAGGCAGCGGAAAGACCACCCTTCTCAACCACCTGCTTGCTAACCATGAGGGGCGCAAGCTGGCGGTTGTGGTTAATGACTTCTCTGAGGTCAACATCGATGCCGCCCTCGTCGCCGGCGAGGGCCATCTTGAACGCGGTGAAGATCGCTTCGTTGAGCTCTCCAACGGCTGCATTTGCTGCACGTTGCGCGAGGACTTGATTGAGTCTGTCGGCAAGCTGGCTCGTTCCGGCCGCTTCGACCAGATTGCCATCGAGTCCACCGGAATTTCTGAGCCCATGCCTGTTGCTGCCACTTTCGAGTGGGAGTTTGAAGATGGGGCCGCGCTTGCCAATGTCGCCCCTATCGACACCATGGTCTCCCTCGTTGATGCCTCCACGTTCCTGACTAACCTTCGCCGCGGCCGCAGCCTGGTCTCCGAGGGCATCGAGGCCACGCCCGACGATGACCGGACCATCGCCGATCTCCTCGTGGATCAAGTCGAGTTCGCCGATCTTATCCTCATCACCAAGACGGACCTAGCGGAGGCCGCCGAAACCGAGCGTGTCATCGCCACCGTGCGTGCCATGAACCCCCGCGCCCGCGTCGTGCCGGTGACCAACGGAGTTATTGATCCCGCGCTGGTTCTCGACGCCCACCTTTACGACGCCGCCACCGCCGCGACCTACCACGGCTACGCCGAGGAGCTGGCCAACCCGCACACCCCCGAAACCGAGGAATATGGCATCTCTTCGGTGGTCTTCCGTGCTGACCACCCTTTCAACCGCGAGTGCCTGCTCAAGGCCTTGCGCGCTAGCACTGGCTTAGTGCGCTCGAAGGGTTATTGCTGGATTGATGCCGAGCTGCGTGTGGCCCACGCCTGGCAGCAGGCCGGTCCCAACCTGCAGATCATGCCGGCCTCCTTGTGGGCCGCCAACGGTGTCACTCCCGGCATCGAGCTAGTGCTCATTGGCATCGACTTCGATCATGGGTCCACGCTTCAGTCCTTCCGTGACGCCGTGCTTTCTGACGTCGAAGTGGCCGCCCCTGTCTAGCCCTTCATCAAGGTGAACATGGGGTGAATTGCTATGCCCATTTCTTGAGTTAAAAACATGCATTGACATTGGGATTTGTTAGTTCTCTGAAGTGTGGGTATAGTTATTCCTCGTTGCACAGCAGAGCGCACACGCTCCGGCGTCAGGCACTGCGAACCAACGGACTGCGCCCGTAGCTCAACGGATAGAGCATCTGACTACGGATCAGAAGGTTGGGGGTTCGAATCCCTCCGGGCGCACCAAATTTCAGCCGCCTTCGGGCGGATTTATCGTTTTCGACGCCGTGGGTTGGGCAAACTCAGTAGCGTTCTGAAATATGATCAAAGCGATTCTCTCTGCCATCCTGCTACTCTTCTCCTCGCTGTTTTTAGCTCGGACTCCTCGGAGCTGGCGGGGAGCTCGGAGGCGTGGGGGCTAAACGTCGCCCAGCACGGCACCATCACGAACACCCCTGCAGGTTTGGTCGAGGCAAACGATGAGTAGATGGAAAATATCACTGCTTTTAGGTGGGAGTCTGCGGCGAGCCCAGAGGATTTCTCTTTGAATTTCCAGGACCAGACGGTGTAGTTGCCCTGTAACGGTGGCGACTTCACCTTGGTGGACGGTGGCGTGGAGCTCAGTATCCTGACGGATAAGGCCTGCTCTGCAGGAAAAGTTGACCTTCCCTTCATTATGTTCCTGTCTGAACCGGCGAAGGTGATGGTGGACCCCGATGAATCCGCAACACCTGAGCGCATTTACCTCGTGCGCGATGGCAAAGCTATCGCCCTTAGCCGCTGAGACGCATATCTCGTAGCGCTGAGTGAAACGCAGAGCTGAAAAAACACACAAATAAGAAGACCGGCCAGAGCCACTGGTCGGTCTTTAAACGTTTTCAACTGCAAGGAGATGAATAGGTGTCAGCGCGCGCCCGAATAGTGGGCCTCGATATTGCTCGTTCCTTGGTCATCATCGGGATGATTATTCTGCACATGGCCAACCTGGTCTGGAGCGCCAAAGTGGTGCTCTCCGGGCTGCCTGCGTCGGGGTTCGCCATTATCGCAGGAAGCACGATGATGATTCTTGCCCGCGACTACTCGCTGCGGGTCTTCCTCAAGCTGGTCGCCCGCGGCCTGATAGTCATGCTCATCGGCGTGTCCTTGCTGCCCGTGGGCGGTGAGATTCAGGTGGTGCTCGTCGTGATGGGCGCGGCCATGGCTCTTACCTCTTGGGTGCCGCCGCTGGCCACCGTGTGGAAGGTTCTGCTCTTCGCGCTGGCCACCGCGGGCGCCACGGTGCTCTACGCGCCGTACACCCTCCCGCAGGTTTACCCCCTTGTGGCGTTCCTAGCGTACATGGTGGCGGGCATGCTGCTTTACGACGTCTACCTCACCCGCCCCACCCGCATCCAGATTGTTGCGACCGCGGTGGCCGCCGTCGTTACTGGCATCGGCCTGTGGCAGCGCTTTAACCCGGATATCGCCGGCTGGCTGCGCTTTACGGGGCATACGGGTGTGCTTGGTGAAATCCTTCTCTCCGTGGCGGTCACCGCGGTGGTGCTGCACCTGTGCTTAATCATTGGCCGTCAGCTGCCGCGCTTGACCTTCCCCTTCGCGGCATTGGGCTCGATGTCGTTGACCATCTATATCCTGCACATTCTCACCGCACGCTATTGGCAAGCACACGTCTCGCTGCACAACACCATGGCGGCACTGGGCTTTGTGCTCGCGTTCCTGGTGCTCAGTGCGCTGTGGAAGAAGTTCTGTGGAAAGGGCCCGGCCGAGAGGGCCGTAGCTTGGGCAATCAAGGAGGTGGCCGCGTAATGGTGGCACGAAAGATAACTGCTGTTGTGGCCAGCTCTCTGGTCGTGGGGCTGGGCGCTGCGCCGGCCATGGCCTTGGAATTCGCCCAGCCCGCCCCTCACTCGGAGGAAAGCGCCGCCGTGGCTGCGCTGCGCATGGGCAAGATCGGAAACTTCGGCGATTGCACCGGCACGCTCGTGGCCGAGCAATGGGTACTGACCGCCCGCCACTGCTTGGAGTCCGTCAACAACGAGGGCTCGCAGGCACGCTTTGGCCAGGGCAAGGACACCCTGTCTATGACGTGGATTCATGGGCTGTTTCGCCGACTATCGACGCCGGCCTCATGCACCTGACCGAACCCGTCGAGGGCGTCAAGCCCGCCAAGCTAGCGGACGCGGTCCCCACCGCCGGCGAGAAAGGCCACTTCTACGGCTGGAGCAGCAGCTCCCGCATGGCCCGCAAAGGCCAGCTGCCGATGGCGGAGATGGAGGTAGGCGAGCTGCTGTCGGGTGGTACCCCGCCGGCGAGCCCAGACGAATCTGGTGAGAAGATGACGCCGGTGGCTCCGGGTGATTCCGGGGCCATGGCTCCTGGCGACATGGCAGTGCCTGATTCCGGTGGAATGGTCGCTCCCGCCCCTGGTTCGTCCGACGCTCCCCAGGTGATGGAGGGTGGCGATATGCCAGAGATCGCCGTTGGACCCGACGGCGCGGAAAGCATCCCGGCTGGTGAACTTGGGGGAGTGGGGCCGATGATTGCCGCTGCCATCATGGATGTGAAGTCTCTCAACGGCGAGGGTATGCAGGGCGGCGACTCCGGCGGGCCGTTCTTCGTAGGCGGCCGCCTCGTCGGTGTGGCCACGGCTGGAACGTCTAATGCGGACCCGGATCTGCCTTCCCCGACTGCGGCGATTACGTCCGTGGTCGAGGTCCGCGACTGGATTGAGGACGTCACCAGCGGCCGCGACACCGACGGCGTCCTCAACGCCGATAACTCCCCGGCGCCGCCGGCCACGATGCAGGTCAGTGCGCCCGTAGCTCTGACGGCCGGCGTGACCGGGGTGGTGGGCCTGATCGTGCTGGCCATTGCTTCGCGTTTGCTTCGCCGCAAGTCTGGTGCTGAGCGGGGTAGCAACTAGGCTGTTTCTCCATGAAGGAGAAACTCGTTCCGTGTCTCATCGCTGGCGCCATCCTCGGCGTGGTCTTGTGGTTGGCCTCCGGCATGCTTTGGATGTTGCCGGTGGGCCTAGCGGCGGGCCTTGCTGGCTACCCGCTGCTGGGCATCACACGCGATGAGTCCCAAGCCCGCAAGCGCCGTGACGACACCTTCCGCGACTAAGCGTCCCGCACTGCCCTTCGCCGCCGCGCATGCTGCTTCACGGTCGGTCGCTAGATGGCACCCCACAAACCGTCACCAAATGGCGCCCCACAAAAGGCATCCGCTAGAAGGCGTTTTAGGGGCCAAAAACGCCATGTGCACGACCTAAAAGGCGTTTTTCAGGCGAGAAAACGCCTTTTGACAGATGCCATCTGCATGATGCCTTTTGCTAACTGCCCTATGGACAAAACCGCCTTCCGGCTGATATTCGCTTTCAGAGCGGGCTAGAAGATCTCGATGCGCCCGCCCAAAGACTCGGTTTGGCGCAGCTGCGCCACCCAGTTCGGCGCACCCGGGTGCAGCCGCAGGACCGGGCGGGAAGAGATCTTCACCGGGGAGACCGATTCCTTCCGAGCGCCGGAGCGGGCTTCGATGCGGGTGCGGGCGCGGAAGCCAGCGTCGGCAAGCGCGGCGATGGAAGGCTGCTCCGAGGCCAGCGATTCGCGCGCATCCTGCAGCAACTCGAGGGCCTCGTCGAGGGCCTGGACCAGTGCCGTCGCGTTGGTCTCGCACATTTGGCGAACGAGATCCGGGCGAGTGCCCGCCACGCGGGTTCCGTCCTTGAAAGAGCCGGCCGCGAGGGACTGCGCCAGGATGCCGCCATTATCGCCGACCACCGCGAGGGTCTCCGCCAGCACGTGCGGCAGGTGCGAAATGCGGGCGACCGCGGCATCGTGGTTAGCCACACGCACCGGAACCGCCTCCGCGTGGACCATCTGGGTCATGCGGACCACGTCGGCAAAAATGTTCTCCCACTCGGCGGGGATGCGTTCGCCGCGCGCGTCGCACTCGGCGGCATAGTCATAGGTGATGACCCAGGCGGCGCGGTTGAACAGCCCGGTGTGGGAGTTCTCCCAACCGGACTTGGAAGTGCCGGCCATGGGGTGGCCGCCCACGTAGCGCGATTCCATGTTGCGCTCCATGATGAGCTGGCGCACCTCGGTCTTGACCGAGACGACATCCGTCAACCCGCAGCTCGGGGCGTGTGCCTGGATAGCGTCGAGTACCGAGGCGACCGCATCCATAGGCACCGCGATGACAATAAGCGCATTGTCCTCCTCGGCGCGGCGCAGGATGGTCGGCAGATCATCGGTGACGTCATAGCCCTGCTTAATGGCCGTTCGCGCACCAGAAGTGGAGTGGTTATAGCCGTACACGGGGTGGCGTGCAGCAGCTAGGTCGCGCAGGAGGGAACCTCCAATGAGACCGAGGCCGATAATGCAGACGGGGCGTTGAACATCTTGAGAACTCACGGTGACAATTGTCGCACAATCCGACTAATCTGACGAGGTATGAGCCACGACGATTTGTCCTTTGCTATCACCGTCACCAGCGCCGAAGGCGGGTGGGTGATTCGCCCTTTCAAGGATGACTTTACCGACGTCAACACCTCCATCAAGGCGGTGCGCAACCTGCGTTCGGAGGGCGCGGCATTTGCGCTGTTGTGCGTGGATGATGACTATTTTGTCGTCGTGCGCCCGGTGCCGGGGGATGTGCGCATGCTGCTTTCCGACGCCACCTATGCCTCCGAAGACGACTTCGCCGCGGATTTCCTGGACCTTCGCGATCTCGATATCCCGGATTTGGACGAGGACGAGTGGGAGGACGCCGACCCGTACGGTGACGGCGATTTCGACATCTTCGCTGACCTCGGCCTCGATGAGGATCAGGTGGGCTACATCATCGACAACGATGAGGACTGGCCTTCCGATATGCTCCTGCGCATCGCCGGCGAGTTGGGCTTCGGCGATGAGCTGGAGGATTTTATCGACGGCCTCGACTCGGATGATTCTTAAACCAGCGGCGGGGCTGGTGCGCGCGGAGGCCCGCATGCACCGCGCCTTGGAGGTCGCACGCACCACGCCGGCGGGGGATATCCCGGTGGGCGCCGTGCTTTACGACGCCTCCGGAACAGAACTCGCCACCGGTGTTAACCGCCGCGAGCAGCTGAATGACCCAACAGCGCACGCAGAAGTGGAAGCCATCCGCCAGGCGGTGCGTGTGCACGGCGATGGTTGGCGGCTGGAAGGCTGCGAGCTGGTTGTCACCCTGGAACCCTGCGCGATGTGCGCTGGTGCGATTCAGGCTTCCCGGGTGTCCTCGGTGGTCTTTGGTGCTTTTGAACCGAAGACGGGGGCGTGTGGTTCGCTGGTGGAGGTATTGCGCGCCCCTGGCGCCCTTCATGTGCCCGAGGTACGCGGCGGTGTGCTGGAGGAGGAGTGCGCGGAGCTGCTCACGAGCTTCTTTGGGGGTCTGCGCGGAAGCAGCGAGTAGCCCTGAGCTGGGGCGTGGTCTCGGATCCACCTTCCGATTCGCGTGTAGGCTGGGTGGTCCACGTGAAAGAGTAGAGAATAAAGGAGAAAACCATGGGTGATTTCGAGAACAAGAAGGACGAGTTCGTCGGCAAGGCTAAGGAAGCCGCTGGCAACGTAAGCGACAACGAGAAGCTGGAGAACGAGGGCAAGGCCGACCAGGTCACCTCTGAGGCCAAGCAGAAGGCCTCCGACGCCGTTGAGGGCGTCAAGGATAAGGCCAACGAGGTCATCGGAAACCTCAAGGACTAATTCCTAGCCTCAAATAGCTGAATCGCTGTCCGTGCCGCCTGGCGTGGGCAGCGATTTTGTCGCTCGGGATGACTCCCGTAATCTGGAACGCGGTGGCGTGTCCGAGCGGCCGAAGGTGATCGCCTCGAAAGCGATTGTTGGGTAACCCCCAACCGCGGGTTCAAATCCCGCCGCCACCGCCACATCCGGCACTCCAGTTCTTAGCTCTGGGGTGCCGGTCTTTTGTGTTTTAGAAGCCAGCTCGCCCTCTATCAACATCTCTTTGGAAATCCAGCGCGGCTTGACACGCCTCGGGGTCGTGGTCTTCAGTGCGCTTGTGAATCCGCCGGCTCATCATGCCCGCTGGAATGGCAATGAGAAGGATGGCCGCGACGGCGACGATGACGAAAGTAGGCATGGGGGTCTCCTAGAGCACTTCACTAGTTTTGCATTGTAATGCAAGTCACGCGCTGGAGGGGTGGTTGAACTCTTACGAGACCGTTAGGGCTTCACAGCCCAACTGGTTAAACTGGTGCACATTCGTGTCCACCGCCAAAGCTTCCGCGAGCAATAATCGCGCATGTGAAGGGGAATTTCCGTGGCAAAGCTGCTCTACCACCTAGGCCGCTGGTCTTATATCAATCGATGGAAGGTCATCATCGCCTGGATCTTCATCGTGGCGGCTGCGGGCGGAGCGACCTTGAGCTTGATGAAGCCGATGACCACTGAGTACTCCATCAGTGGCACGCCCGCTATTGACGCCACCCGCCGCGCGGTGGAGCTCTTCCCGGAAAACGGTAACCCTGCCAATGCGCCGTCGGTCAACCTCGTCTTCAAGGCCCCGGAAGGGCAGAAACTCAGCGATCCGCAGAATAAAGAAGCGGTCGAGGACGTGGTGCACCACATCGCAGAGGGCCTGGATATACCGGAGGGAAGCCAACAGCGTTGGGGTAATCCGCTTGAGGTATCGCCGGCACTTCAGCAGCAGGTCATCGAGCAGTTCACCTCCATGGGCTTGCCGGAGGAGACCGCGCGGGCGGATGCCGATAACCTGGCCATGGTCAATGCCGATGAGACCATCGCCTACACCACCTTCGACTTTGATGCGGAAAGCCCCTACTCGGTAGACCCCGCGGATAAAGACGTGGTCCATGAAGCCATGGATATCGGCCGCGCGGCGGGCCTAGAAGTAGAGGCCGGCGGCGCGGGCTTCGGTGATGAAATCCAGGTCAACTCGATTTCTGAGGTCATCGGCCTTGCCGTGGCATTTATCGTCCTCATTATTACCTTCGGTTCCTTAGCCTCCGCAGGCATGCCGCTTATCTCCGCTGTTGTGGGCGTGGGCCTAGGCGCGATGGGCGTCATGATCGCGACCCACTGGATGGAGCTCAACAACCTCACCCCGGTGCTGGCCGTCATGATTGGCCTTGCAGTGGGCATCGACTACGCCCTGTTCATCATGTCGCGCTACCGGCAGGAGCGCTCCCGCATGGATGGGCCGGATGCCGCCGGCATGGCGGTCGGTACGGCGGGTTCCTCGGTGGTCTTTGCCGGCGCGACGGTCTTCATCGCGCTCTTTGCGCTGCTCGTGGCGCGCATTAGCTTTTTGACAGCAATGGGCTTGGCCGCTGCGGGCACGGTCTTCATGGCCGTGCTTGTGGCACTGACCTTGGTTCCCGCGATGCTGGGGTTGCTCGGTGATAAGGCCTTCGCCGGGCGCATCCCCGGCGTGGCCGGCAACCCCACGAAGCGCCGCCCGCGCCGCACGAAGCCAACGATGGGTAACCGTTGGGTGCGCACGGTGCAGCGTGTCCCTGGTGTGGTCATGGCCTTGGTGGTGCTCGGCCTCGGAGCCTTGACTGCTCCGGTCCTGCACATGGAGCTGGCCCTGCCGGCGGATACCACCTCCAACCCGGATACCACCCAGCGCAAGGCGGCGGACCTCCTGTCCGAAGGCTTTGGCCCCGGCATCAACGGCCCCTTCCTGGTGATCGTGGATGGCGCCAATGCCAACCCAGAATCCGCGGCGCTACAGCCATATATCCAGGGCCAAGAAGGCGAAGAAGATGAGCAGAAGAAGGCTGCGCTGTCCTCCTTCATCTATTCCGTGCAGCGCCTCAACCAGGTGGGCGGGGTCAAGCACGCCCAGCTCGTCGGTGTGAGCCAGGATATGAAGGCCGCCCAGATCATGGTCAGCCCCACCACCGCACCGACGGATGATGCCACGGTTGGCACCGCCTCCGCCCTGCGCACCGCCAGTGCGGAGCTGGAGGATGCCACCGGCGCCGAAATCGGCATGACGGGCCTGACCGCGGTGCAGCTCGATATCACCGAGCGCCTCGAGGAAGCCATGGGGCCGTACCTTGCCATCGTGGTAGGTCTGGCCATTTTCCTGCTGCTGGCGGTGTTCCGCTCCATCTTGGTTCCATTGGTGGCCGGCTTGGGCTTCCTGCTCTCCGTCGGCGGTGCCTTCGGCCTGACCGTACTGGTGTGGCAGGACGGCCTCACCGGCCTGGTACCCGCCCCGGGACCGCTGATTTCCTTCATGCCCATCTTCCTCATCGGCGTGACCTTCGGTCTGGCCATGGACTATCAGGTCTTCCTGGTCACCCGCATGCGCGAGCATTTCTCCCGCTACCCGCAGGGCAGCGGTGGGAAATACAGTAAGTACAACGCCAACGACGAGGCCACCATCGCCGGCTTTACCGCCGGTGCCCGCGTGGTCACTGCCGCGGCCATCATCATGATTTCTGTCTTCGTGGCCTTTATTAGCCAGCCCCTTCCCTTCATTCAGATCTTCGGCTTCGCGCTGGCGGCGGGCGTGCTTTTCGACGCCTTCTTAGTCCGCATGTCGCTTGTCCCCGCCACCATGTTCCTCATGGGGCGCACCACCTGGTGGATGCCGAAGTGGCTGGACAAGCTGATCCCGCAGCTGGACATCGAGGGCACCGCATTGGAGGAGGAATGGGAGCGCAAACACGCGGCGGCATCCCGTGAAGCAGAGGATAAAGCAGCGCAGCCCGTAGAATAGTTCCCTATGACTCACCCTAAGCCGCAGCTGGAGACCGACCTTTCCTTCGACGTGAAGAAGGAGCTGGACTTAAGTGGTCCAGCACAACCGGGAAAGCACGGCCGCACCGGTGTTATCCATACCCCGCACGGTGATATCCAGACCCCGGCGTTCATCCCGGTGGCCACCAAGGCCACAGTCAAGACGCTGACCCCGGAGCAGATTCGTCTGACCGGCGCGCAGGCCATCCTGTCCAACGCCTACCACCTTTACCTGCAGCCGGGCCACGACATCGTGGACGAGGCCGGTGGTGTGGCTACCTTCGAGAACTGGCATGGGCCGACGTACACCGACTCGGGCGGATTCCAGGTCATGTCGCTCGGCGTGGGTTTCAAAAAGGTCCTCGCCATGGACGTGGCGGACCTGACGGACTCCGATATCCGCGCGGCCAAGAAGGAACGTATGGCGCAGGTGGATGAGGATGGAGTGGATTTTAAGTCCATCATCGACGGCTCCACGCACCGCTTCACCCCAGAGGTCTCCATGCAGATCCAGCATGGCTTGGGTGCGGACATCATGTTTGCCTTCGATGAGCTCACGACCCTCGTAGATACTCGCACTTACCAGGAGGAATCTGTAGAGCGCACGCGCCGCTGGGCGCAGCGCTGCCTGGATGAGCATGACCGCTTGACGCTTGCCCGCGGCCCGCAGAAGCCGCGCCAGTCCCTGTGGGGCGTGGTGCAGGGCGCGCAATACGAGGACCTGCGCCGCCAGGCCGCGCGCGGGCTGGTGGAGCTCTCCGATCGCGCCGAGGCGAATGGTCGGCGCGGATTCGGTGGCTTCGGCATCGG
>DXEO01000019.1 GCA_019114925.1 Candidatus Corynebacterium faecipullorum
CACAGTTTCGGCACCAATACCCATCTCCTCGGCCGCTTCAACGTTGGTATGGCCAAGGGCGACGCAGGAAAGAACATCGAGTTCGCGTGCGGACAGCTTGGTGGTCTGCTTCACACGTACCGGAGAGACCATCTGATCACAAAGCGCCTCGAGCTCCTTGCGAAGGTCTTCATCATTGACGCGGTTAGCCAGCATCCGCAGCTTGGAGTGCGTCGAGCGCACCTGTTCCCATTCAGCACCGTTCATCACGTGACCGCGCGCGGCGCCACCCTTACCACCATCGGCGCGGCGCAGTGCGGAATTAACCGCCAAATCCTGCTCAAGGCAGCGGGCGGTCATGGTGACCTCCTCGATCACCTTGTCGCCCAAGCGCACCGGCGAATGGACACCGACATAGAGGACTCCGCGGATCTCACGCTGAACGGTAACTGGGACCGCCACGATGGAGTGCAGGCCTTCGTCTTGGATATAGCGATCATTCTCATGGCTAATCGTGGTGGCTCGGGTGTAATCGGAGACACCAACTGCCCGGCGAGTACTAACAACACGCCCACCGACGCCCACGTTCGCGTCAATCACCAAGTTCTGCAAAGCCGGGGTTCGCAGACCTACCCACTGGGTAATCTGCAGGCGATTATCCGGCAGCAAGGTTCCGTACATCGTAACGGGGATTCCCGTTGCAGTCTTCAGCGACGAGAGCGCTGCGCGTACGGCCTCGTCGTCATCCTTGAGTCGGTGCGGCTCCATGAGACTCTCTCTTACTCGGGGGTAACCAGCAGGTGCACCCACATTCCCCGCCTGAAATGGGGGTAGGTGAACACTATTTGCGAAGTATAACCGGCCGACGGGGGTAATTCTAAATCACAGCCCGCCCTCCTCCTCCACCCCTAATCTCACATGCCATGCCCGAATGGTCGGTTCAGAATTTATATACCACTCAGTCTACCGACGGGGTGTAAGGTGTCTACTGTACATCAGAAGTTATTTCCAAGGAGTCCACATCGTGGCTGTATATGACAACATTCTCGAGACCATCGGCGGCACCCCGCTAGTCCGCCTCAACCGACTAACCGAAGGCCTCGGCGCTGAGGTCCTCGTGAAGGTTGAGTCCTTCAACCCAGCAAATTCCGTCAAGGATCGCATCGCCAAGGCGATTGTCGACACCGCCGTAGAATCCGGCTAGCTGAAGCCGGGCGGCACCATCGTCGAGGCCACTTCCGGCAACACCGGTATCGGCCTGGCGCTCGTCGGCGCAGCTCAGGGGTACAAGGTTATCCTCACCATGCCGGAGACCATGTCCAACGAGCGCAAGGTTCTGCTGCGCGCTTATGGAGCGGAGATCATCCTCACCCCGGGCGCTGCGGGCATGAAGGGCGCCGTCGAGAAAGCCAACGAAATTATCGCTGAAACCCCCAACGCCATCCTGGCTTCCCAGTTCGCCAACGAGGCCAACCCGAAGATCCACGAGGCGACCACCGGCCCTGAAATCTGGGAGGACGCCGAGGGCAAGGTTGACGCCTTCGTGGCTGGCGTCGGCACCGGCGGCACCGTCACCGGTGTTGGCCGCTACCTGCGCTCTCAGAACCCGGATACCTACCTGGTAGCCGTAGAGCCTTCCGACTCCCCTGTTCTGTCCGAGGGCAAGGCCGGCCCGCACAAGATCCAGGGCCTTGGCGCCAACTTCGTCCCGGAGGTACTGGACCGTGAGATCCTCAACGAGGTGCTTCCCGCTACCATCGAAGAGTCCGTGTCCACCGCCCGCAAGCTGGCCACCGAAGAGGGACTGCTGGTTGGCATCTCCTCCGGCGCAAACGTCTCCGCTGCACTGAAGCTGGCTGCTCGTGACGAGTTCAAGGGCAAGACCATCGTCGTTGTCGCCCCGGACTTTGGTGAGCGCTACGTCTCCACCATCCTCTTCGAGGACATCCGCGAAGCTTAAAGAATAATTAACATGGCTCTCCGCGGGACGTCGCCAAGCACGGCGCCGCCATGAGCCCCCGAATAAAAGCGCCCTCTGTGCTAGGGGCGCTTTTTCTTTCTGGATAGGATGGTTCGCATGCACATCTTGAAGATGATTCGTGAAGACCTCGCCAACGCGCGCGAGCATGACCCGGCAGCGCGCGGCGACGTCGAGAATGCCGTGGTTTATTCCGGCCTCCACGCTATCTGGGCGCATCGCATCGCCCACCGCATGTGGAAGCATGGTTGGCGCGGTCCCGCACGCATCCTGGCACAGGTAAACCGCTTCTTCACCGGTATTGAGATCCACCCTGGTGCCACAATTGGTCGGCGCTTCTTCATTGACCACGGCATGGGCATCGTCATTGGTGAAACCGCCGAGATCGGCGATGGCGTCATGCTCTATCACGGTGTCACGCTCGGTGGTCAGGTGCTCACGCAGACCAAGCGCCACCCCACCATCGAGGACAATGTCACCATCGGTGCCGGTGCCAAGGTACTAGGCCCCATCACCATCGGCGAAGGCTCCGCAGTCGGTGCTAACGCCGTGGTGACGAAGGATGTGCCCGCTAATCACACCGCTACGGGTATTCCCGCTAAGAACCGTCCTCGCAAGAAGGATGAGCGCATCAAGCTGGTGGACCCAGACTATT
>DXEO01000020.1 GCA_019114925.1 Candidatus Corynebacterium faecipullorum
GCGTATATTGCGGCGAACAGCGCGCCGGACCTGGACCCGAGCCAGTTCACCGCTCTCATGCGCCTGGACCATAACCGCACCTTGAGCCAGGTTTCCCTCAAGACGGGCGTGCCTACCGCTGAGCTGAACAAGGTCGCCGTGTGGGGCAATCACTCTGCCTCCCAGTTCCCGGACCTGACTTTCTCCAACGCTGAGGTGGATGAGACCTGGTACAAGGAGGAGATGATCCCGAAGGTGGCCAAGCGCGGCGCCGAGATCATCGCCGTGCGCGGGCATTCCTCGGCTGCCTCCGCAGCGTCCGCCGCAGTGGATCACATGCACGATTGGATCCACGGCACCGAGGATTGGCGCACCGCTGCCATCGTCTCGGATGGCTCCTATGGCGTGGACGAGGGCCTCGTCGCAGGTTTCCCCACCGTCTCCCGCGACGGCAAGTGGGAAATCGTCCAAGGACTCGAGCTCAACGACTTCCAGAAGGAGCGCATCGAGGCCTCGGTTCAGGAGTTGCGTGAGGAGCGCGAGGCCGTAGCCCACCTGCTCAAGGGCTAAGCCTGAAGCACCAAGTTATCAATGAGCCGCACCGGCCCCACCTGCGCCGCCACCAGCGCCAGGGCGGGCCGGTGTTGTGCATCAACGGGCTCGAGCGTGGCCGGATCCACCACCGTGAGATAGTCCACTGTGACGCCGGGGGAGGAGGCGAGCTGGGCTTCCGCCTTCTCGAGGGAAGCACCATCCCGCAGCGCGAAGAGCGCTTGGGACAGCGCCACGGCTTGCTCGCGCTCGGCAGGGCTCAGGCGCGCGTTCCGGCTGGACTCGGCCACGCCATCCGCCGCGCGGACGATGGGCGCGCTGACGATGTCGAGCGGCAGGTCGAGGTCCGCCACCAAGCGCCGAATAATGGCCACCTGCTGGGCATCTTTCTGCCCAAAGTAGGCGCGATCCGGGTTAACTAGGTTAAACAGCTTGCTCACCACGGTGGCCACGCCGTCGAAATGACCGGGGCGTGAGGCGCCTTCCAAGACCGAGCCCATCTCGCCCGTGCGCACCCACACCCGCGGGGTGCCAGCCGGGTACATCTCCTCCACACTGGGGGCGAAAATCACATCCACGCCCAGTGAATCCAGCAGCGCGGCATCCGCGTCCAGATCGCGCGGGTAAGCGCGGTAGTCCTCGCAGTCGCCTAGGTCGGTGAACTGGAGGGGATTGACAAAGACCGAGCACACCACGGTGTCGTTTTCTTCGCGGGCGCGGCGGATGAGGGAAGCGTGGCCGTCGTGAAGCGCGCCCATCGTGGGCACCAAGGCCACGGAACCGGACGCTGCTGCGCGGAAGGCTCGGAGTTCAGATTTAGTTGTGAGGATCTTCATGGCCAAAACTTTAGTCCTCGAAGGACTCCTCGGCGCTAGGGAAGGAGCGTTCGTTCACATCTGACACGTACTCCTTCGCGCCCTCCAGCAGCGCGCCGCGCAGGTCCGCGTAGCGGCGCACGAAGCGCGGTGCCTTGGGTCCACCCAAGCCGAAGGCATCGGTCCACACCAGAATCTGGCCGTCGGTCTGCGCACCCGCGCCGATACCAATGGTGGGGATGGGAAGCTCCTTGGTCACCTCCCCAGCCAGCACGGCCGGGACCATCTCCAGGACCACAGCGAAGGCGCCGGCCTCGGCGAGGGCGCGGGCGTCGTCGCGAAGCTTCTCCGCGCCGGCACCGCGGCCTTGGACCACGAAGCCGCCCAAGGCGTGAACCTGTTGGGGCGTGAAGCCGATGTGGGCGCAGACGGGTATGCCGGCGTCGACAAGCGCGGCGACGATGGGCGCGCGTTCGGCACCGCCCTCCAACTTGATGCCTTGCGCCCCCGTTTCCTTCATGACGCGCACGGCAGACTCCAGGGCCTGGGTGGGGCCGGCCTCATAGGAGCCGAAAGGCAAGTCCACGACCACGAAGGCGCGGGAGGTGGCTGAGACCACGGCGCGGGCCAGCGGAATGATCTCATCGAGGGTGAGAGACAGCGTGGTTTCGCGGCCCAGGACCACATTGGCCAGGGAATCGCCGACGAGTAAGAGATCTACCCCGGCTTCATCGAAGATTTCGGCGGTCATGCAGTCATAGCTCGTTAGGCACGCGAAGGCTTGAGAGTTTTCTTTGGCACGGGCGAAATGGCGGGTGCGGAGGCGGGCGCGGTGGCCAGGATTGTGAGACATGCTCTTACTCTAGACAGGGCGTTAGTGCCAGTTGACGCACAGGGTAGAGTTGGCCAGGTGACTGATCAGAATAAAGAGCAACTCGTTGGCACCAACCGCGCGGACCAGCTTCCCAAGTCCTGGGAGCCGCAGGCAGTAGAGAAAGACCTCTACGAAGGCTGGGTGAACGCCGGTTACTTCACCCCGGACGCTTCCTCGGAGGCGGAGCCCTATTCCATCGTGCTGCCGCCGCCGAACGTCACCGGCCAACTGCACATGGGCCATGCCCTCGACCACACTCTGATCGACTCCATCATTCGCCGCAAGCGCATGCAGGGTTATGCCACCTTATGGCTGCCGGGCGCTGACCACGCCGGTATCGCTACCCAGACCAAGGTGGAGGCCCGCCTGCGCGAGCAGGAAGGAAAAAAGCGCTGGGACTATGAGCGCGAGGAATTCATCAACAAGGTCTGGGAGTGGAAGAAAGAGTTCGGCGGCACCATCCAGAACCAGATGCGCGCCATCGGTGACTCGGTGGACTGGTCCCGCGAGCGCTTTACGCTGGATGATGGCCTCTCCCGCGCCGTCCAGACCATCTTCAAGACCCTCTACGACGAAGGCCTGATCTACCAGGCCAACCGCCTGGTCAACTGGTCCCCGGTTCTGGAGACCGCCGTCTCCGATATCGAGGTCGTCTACAAGGACGTCGAGGGTGAGCTGGTGTCCATTCGTTATGGCTCGCTGAACGACGATGAACCGCACCTCATCGTGGCCACCACTCGTGTGGAAACGATGCTGGGCGACGTCGCGATCGCCGTCCACCCCGAGGACGAGCGCTACGCCCACCTGGTGGGCAAGGAGCTGCCGCACCCCTTCCGCGATGACCTGAGCCTGAAGATCATCGCCGATGACTACGTGGACATGGAATTCGGTACTGGTGCGGTGAAGATCACCCCGGCACACGATCCGAATGACTACGCCATGGGCCTGCGCCATGACCTGGACATGCCCACCATCATGGACACCACCGGGCACATCGCAAACACCGGCACGAAATTCGACGGCCTGACCCGCGAAGAGGCCCGCGTGGAGATCCGCGAGGCGCTGCGCGAGCAGGGCCGCATTGTCAAGGAGATCCGCCCCTACGTCCACTCCGTGGGCCACTCGGAGCGCTCCGGCGAGCCGATTGAGCCGCGCCTGAGCCTGCAGTGGTTCGTGGCCGTGGAAAAGATGGCCAAGATGTCCGGCGATGCCGTCCGCGAAGGGGACACCACCATCCACCCGAAGTCCCTGGAGCCGCGCTACTTCGAGTGGGTCGATGATATGCACGACTGGTGCATCTCCCGCCAGCTGTGGTGGGGCCACCGCATCCCCATCTGGTACGGGCCAGAGGGCGAGGACGGCCAGCGCGACATCATCTGCCTCGGCCCCGACGAGGAAGCACCGGAAGGCTACGTCCAAGACCCGGACGTTCTGGACACCTGGTTCTCCTCTGCGCTGTGGCCCTTCTCCACGATGGGCTGGCCGGAGAAGACCGCCGATCTGGAGAAGTTCTTCCCCACGAACGTGCTGGTCACCGCCTATGACATCCTCTTCTTCTGGGTCGCACGCATGATGATGTTCGGCACCTTCGCCGGCGCCCACACCCCGGAGCTGCTCGGTGAAGGCAAGGATGGCCGCCCGCAGGTTCCGTTCACCGACATCTACCTCCACGGCCTCGTGCGCGATGAGCAGGGCCGCAAGATGTCGAAGTCCCTGGGCAATGGCATCGACCCGATGGATTGGGTGCGCGACTATGGTGCGGACGCACTGCGCTTCACCCTGGCCCGCGGTGCCAACCCGGGCGTGGACCTGCCGCTGGCTGTCGACGCTGCCGCCGCCGGCCGCAACTTCGCCACCAAGCTGTTTAACGCCACCAAGTTCGCGCTCATGAACGGCGCGGGCGTGGCGGAGCTGCCGGCACGTGACACGCTGACCGACGCCGACCGTTGGATCCTCGACCGCTCCGAGGAGGTCCGCGCCAAGGTCGACGCCTACCTGGATGACTACCAGTTCGCCAAGGCCAATGAGCTGCTCTACCACTTCGTGTGGGATGAGCTGTGTGACTGGTACCTGGAGATTGCCAAGACCCAGATCCCGCGTGATTTCGATGCGGCGAGCGCCGAGGAGCAGGCCACCGGACGCACGACCCAGATCGTTCTGGGCCGCGTGCTCGACCTGGTCCTGCGCCTGCTGCACCCGACGATGCCTTTCGTCACCGAGGTACTGTGGAAGGCTCTGACTGGCGGGGAGACCATCGTCACCGCACAGTGGCCTACCCAGGATCACACCAACGGTGGCGCGGAGAAGGATGAGGTGGCTGCCCGCCGCATTCAGGACGCGGACAAGCTCATCACCGAGCTGCGCCGCTTCCGCTCCGATCAGGGTGTGAAGCCTTCCCAGAAGGTGCCGGGCCGCCTCGATTTCGCTGCGGCCGACCTGCAGGCGCAGGAGGGGCTCATCCGCAACCTGGCTAATACCACCGCGCCGGGCGAGGACTTCACTGCCTCCGCCTCGATCGAGGTGCGCTTGTCCCAGGCCACCGTCGAGGTCACCCTGGATACTTCCGGCGCCGTCGACGTCGCCGCTGAGCGCAAGCGCCTAGAGAAGGATCTGGCCAAGGCCCAGAAGGAGCTGGACCAGACCGGCAAGAAGCTGGGCAGCGAAGCCTTCCTGTCCAAGGCTCCGGAAGCAGTCGTGGAGAAGATCCGTACCCGCCAGCAGGTGGCCCAGGAGGAGGTCGAGCGCATCACCGCACGTCTGGAGGGACTCAAGTAGTGGCGGAGGAGAAGAACCGCGAGGAATTCGAGCTCGTCGATGCCCTCGCGGAGGGCACCGATGGCGGGCCGGTCGAAATCACCGATTCCGGCCTGACCCTTAACCTCGGCGGCGAAGAGGATTACGTGGAGGCCGCTCCCGAGCAGGCCACGCCAGAAGAACTCGCGGAGCTCGCCGAGGTCACCGCGGAGCTCAACGCCCGCGCCCCAGAGACCATCATCGAGCCGAGCCTCGAGCGCATCGAGATGCTCATGGATCTCTTGGGTAACCCGGAGCGTTCCTTCCACGTCATCCAAGTCGCTGGTACCAACGGCAAGTCCTCGACCGCCCGCATGATCGATTCGCTGCTGCGCGCCTTCCACCGCCGTGTAGGCCTGGTCACCAGCCCGCACCTGCAGCTGGTCACCGAGCGCATCGGCATCGACGGCCACCCCATCCACCCGCGTGACTTCGTGCGCATCTGGCGCGAAATCAAGCCCTATGTGGAGATGGTGGATTCCCGCTCCGACATTCCCATGTCCACCTTCGAAGTGCTTGTTGCCATTTCCTACGCAGCCTTCGCCGATGCACCCATCGACGTCGCCGTCGTCGAGGTCGGCCTCGGCGGCACGTGGGACGCCACCAACGTGGTCAACGCAGAGGTGGCCGTGGTCATGCCGGTAGGCCTCGACCACACGGACTACCTCGGTGACACCATCACGGAGATTGCCGGTGAGAAGGCCGGCATCATCAAAGCCCGCGCGCACGATGCCGAGGACGTGCTCACGCCGGGCGAAAACATCGCTATCATCGCCGAGCAAGACCCGGAAGCCATGCGCGTGCTGTTGCAACGCACCGTGGACGTCGGAGCCGGCGTGGCCCGCGCGGGCTCGGAATTCGCTGCGCTGGAATCGCGCATCGCAGTGGGCGGCCAGCAGCTGAGCATCCAGGGCCTGGGTGGGATGTACGAAGACATCTTCCTGCCGCTGCACGGCGAGCACCAAGCCAAGAACGCGGCCGTGGCCTTGGCCGCGGTGGAGGCCTTCTTCGGGGCGTCGGCAGGCCACCCGCTCGACATTGCCTCGGTGCGCACCGGCTTTGCCAAGGCCATTTCCCCCGGCCGGCTGGAGCGCGTGCGCACCAGCCCCACGACCTTCCTTGACGCCTGCCACAATCCGCACGGCGCCAAGGCTCTGGCCGCAGCGCTCGACCGCGATTTCGATTTCGCGCGCCTCATCGGCGTGGTCTCCATCTTCACAGACAAGGATGCCGCCGGCATCCTCACTGCGCTTGAGTCGGTCCTCACGGAAGTCGTGATCACGCAGAACACCTCGCCGCGTGCCCGCGATGCCTATGAGCTGGCGGAGCTGGCCCGCGATATCTTCGGCGAAGAGCGAGTGTACGTCGAGCCCGACCTCCCCAGTGCCTATACTCAGGCCGTTGAATTGGCGGAGGATGCCGATGTGCAGTCCGGTTCCGGCATCGTGATTACTGGCTCGGTGGTCACCGCCGGTGACGCCCGCGCACTCTTTGGAAAGGAACCCGCATGAGCCCCCGCAAACCTGTCCCTGAGGAGGAGATTGGCCCGCTCGGACTAGGCCAAGCGCCGGCCAAGGATCCCCTCAAGCAATTCGGCGGCATGGTGGTGGCCAGCTCCCTCACGCTGGAGCTCATCACCTTTGTCTTGGCGCTGCCGATGCTGTACAAGCTCTATGACGGCACCTTGTGGACCCCGTTCAACTACGGCGTGGTGATCGGTTTTATGGTGCTGCTCCTGGCGTCTTTCCCCTTCATGAATAAGCCGTGGATCGTCGGGGTACAGATTGTCCTCCACGTCATCGGTATCGTTCTCGGCTTTATAGTCCACTGGTCCGTGGCGACCATCTTCATCATTTTCGCCCTGCTCTGGGCACTCGCGGCCTATATGCGTTCGGTGATCGTCGCCCGCATGGAGCGCGGCTACCTCACCACGCAGCACCTGACTGAGAAGTAGGCCGCCGCGGTGTATATCCGGCCGGAGCTGCGCGCGGGCGCGGCTTTTATGTCGCTGTGGGATCCGACCAACCCGCTGACCCGCCGCGCCGGGCGCATCGTGCCAGCGCTGTGGCCGGCACCCCTAATCCAGGGCGTGCGCACGCGGCGGGTGAAGAATGCCGAAATCCACGCGACCATCCATAGCCCGGAAACCCCGACGCGCCCTATGCCGTGCCTGGCCGCCGCGCGGATCTGTCCGGCCTACCACCGGCGTGGCTGTATACGGGCAGCAGCGAGCTTTTCTACGGCGAGATTATGGATTACGCCGAGCGCCTGAAAACTGCTGGTGTGCCTACACAGTGTGAGGTCGTCGACGGCGGTGTGCATGCCTTCGAGTTGTGGGCTCCCCATACTGCGGCAACAAAGCGCCTGCTCGTGAGCTCTCGCGTCTGGCTGCAGTCGATTCTCAACGCGCTAGACTAACGGGCATGCTCTTTCTGCTCTACGGTCTTTCCGCACTGCTGTGCATCGCTGCACTCGTGGCCAAACTGTACTTTGGCGGCTTCGCGCTTCCGCTCGCATTGCTGATTCCGGCCTTCGTCTTCCTCGTCGTCGGCATGCTCAAGCAGCAGCGCGATGAGCCGCCGGTGGAGTTTGCGGATCTGGAAGAGTGGCACCGCGAGGAGCTAAAAAGCCTGCTAGAGAGCGGTCAGTACGGCACGGCGGTGCGTCAAGTGCAGCTGTGGTTTCGTGGCACGAGCCATGAGCGCGCGGAGGAAATCGTGCGCCGCCTCACGTAGCGCTTAATATTTGGCCCACTGTCGGGACGAGGGAGCACCTGTTCTGTACTATGTGCCCTATGACTGAACGTACACTCATTCTCATCAAGCCGGATGGCGTCAAGAACGGCCACGTGGGCGAGATCATCTCTCGCATTGAGCGCAAGGGCCTGAAGCTCGTCGCCATGGATCTGCGCGTCGCCGACGAGGAGACCGCTAAGAAGCACTACGCCGAGCACGAGGACAAGCCTTTCTTCGGCGAGCTCGTTGACTTCATCACCTCCGCACCGCTGGTTGCTGGCATCGTCGAGGGCGAGTCCGCTATCGCCGCATGGCGTCAGCTGGCCGGTGGCACCCACCCAGTAGAGAAGGCCACCCCGGGCACCATCCGCGGTGACTTCGCTCTGACCGTTGGCGAGAATGTTGTTCACGGTTCCGACTCCCCGGAGTCCGCTGAGCGCGAGATCTCCATCTGGTTCCCGAACCTCTAAAGAAGTTCATCGCACCTAGCGCGTACTAAAGCCCGAGCATAGCGCTCGGGCTTTTGTCATTTCTGACCTTTAACCCGAACCCGTCCTGTGCGCTCGAGCGCAGGTAGTCCGGGTGCGGCTTAGTCGAACGAGAGCAATGTGCGCAATGCCATAAAGGCGTCTTTGTGCACCTGATGGGTGACGGTGCGGCCGCATTGCTGTCTGGATAGCAAGCCGGCCTCCCGCAGGCGCGCTAGGTGGTGGGAGACCGTGGGCTGACTCAGCGCAGTGAGCTCGGTGAGTTCCGTGACGCTCATGGGCCCGCAGCCTTCATCGCACAGGATGGACAAAAGACGCAGGCGGGCTGGGTCTGCCAGCACTTTGAATTGCTGCGAAAAATGCCTCGCCTCGGCGTCGCTAAGCGGGCCTGTGCTTAAGGAACAGCACTCGGCATCACGAGCGCGGGCGTCGGGGACGGGGGAGGAAGCCATGCGTACAGTATAGGGACTATCCTTGCTCTCGCTGTTATATTGATCGGTATCAATAAGTGCTGTACAGTGCGCATTCGTACCGTGCTCTGTTCAACGTTGAAGGAGGGAGAGACATGGCCGTGTCGCAGCGCCCGAAGTTGTCTTTTCTTGACCGATTTTTACCCGTGTGGATCATTCTGGCGATGGCCGCCGGATTGCTTGTTGGCCACTTCCTCCCCGGTATTGGACACGCCCTAGGGGCCGTTGAAGTCGGCGGGATTTCCATCCCGATTGCTATTGGTCTCCTCGTCATGATGTACCCACCCTTGGCCAAGGTTCGCTACGAGAAGACCAAGGAAATTGCCACGGATGGCCGCCTTATGGCGGTATCGCTCGTTCTCAATTGGCTGGTGGGACCCGCGCTCATGTTTACCCTGGCGTGGCTCTTCCTAGCAGACCAGCCGGAGCTACGTACCGGCGTCATCATTGTGGGCCTTGCGCGCTGTATTGCCATGGTGCTTGTGTGGTCGGACCTCTCGTGCGCTGACCGCGAAGCAACGGCTGTGCTTGTCGCCCTCAACTCAATTTTTCAGGTCGCTATGTTTGGCGTCTTGGGATGGTTCTACCTTCGTACCCTCCCGGGGTGGCTGGGCCTAGACACGACGAGCGCTGACTTTTCATTCTGGGCCATTGTCAAGGCCGTTCTCGTCTTCTTGGGCATCCCATTCCTGTTGGGTGTGCTGTCTCGCGTGTGGGGCGAAAAAGCCCGGGGCCGCGAGTGGTATGAGAACCGCTTCCTCCCAGCCGTATCGCCCCTGGCCATGATTGGCCTGTTGTACACGATTGTTTTGCTCTTTTCCCTCCAGGGCGAGCACATTGTGGAGCAGCCAGCAACGGTAGTGCGCGTGGCCGTGCCGCTGGTTATCTACTTCGTGGGCATGTTCGTGCTGTCGCTGGTAGTGGCAAAGGCCGTTGGCATGAACTACGCGCAGTCTGCCAGTGTGGCGTTTACTGCAGCAGGAAATAACTTTGAGCTTGCCATTGCAGTATCCATTGGCACCTTCGGAGCGATGTCTGCTCAAGCCCTTGCCGGAACGATTGGCCCCCTTGTAGAGATCCCAGTCCTCGTTGGTTTGGTCTATTTCATGCTGTGGATTGGCCCGAAACTCTTCCCGGGAGATGCCACTCTTCCGCGTTAGCGCGTGCGTGCGGCGTCCATGCTGCGCACGCCGGATTCGGTCAGAGTGATGTTATAAGTACGCTTGCCTTTGCCGCGGATGAGTCCGGTCATCTTTACCACGCCTGCCTTCTCGAGCTCCCGCAGCTCCTCCTCGAGGCCCTCTTCATAGCCCAGCAACCGGCCCACTGCTGGAATAGAAATCGTATTTCCGGTGACCGCGCCAGCCGCCACTAATCCGCTGAGGACCTCGGGGTGTTTTTCCACCGCGGTGATGCTCTGTTCGGTGACGCCTTCCAAGCTGTCCTTTTCCGTGATGGCCTGGATGCGGCGCTTGCCCACGCGGAAAGCAGTGGTGCCGAAGGCGCGGCCGCCGATGATGAACGCCGGAATGGCAAAGGCAGTGTGGCCCGCCGCGACGAGAATAGGGTTGAGCGAGATATCGCCGATAAGTCCAGTGGACTTCATCCCTTCGGTGATCACCGGCGAAAAGATAGCCAGTACGGGCAACAAGTAAGCAAGAGTGGGGTAATCGCCCGCCCGGTACTCTTCTTGCGCAGCTTGGACGAACTTTGGCTTGCTGCGAATGATGCGGATGGCTCCGTAGAGCATCACCATGATGAGCACCGCATAGACAGGGACCGCATAAGGGTAAGGGAAGTCAACGAAGCGCAGGCCGGAGGCGATTCCCGCGGGCACGGCTACGGTCACAATATCCCGCAGCGCAATCTCGTTGCGGGCGCGCGCCTGGACCACGGTACGTGGCGCCTGTTCAGGTAATTTCCGCTCTGCCGGTGTGTTTGTGGGCGCGCTATCGGACATAGCGGCGATACTAACATGTGAGCCTCGGTCGAGCTCTGTGCCAGAATGGAAGGCGCTGACAACTTAATAAAGACGAAGAGAATTTTTTCAAAGACTCACTACCGTGTGGCGGCAACCTGCGCCCGGGGTGAGCACAACCTCAGGAGATTAGCCACTGATGGCATCCAAGAAGAAAACAGAAGAAGCACGTAATGAATCGACGTTGGCCGCGGCGGTAGCGGGGATTGACCGCGAGGCGCTCGCACCCAAGACCCGTCTTTATGCTGTGGCCAAGCAGATGGGTGTGGCCTCCAAGGAGCTGGTGGCTCAGTTCGCGGAGATGGGCATCAAGAAGTCCGCACAGTCTTCGCTGACAGCGGAAGAAGTGGGCCAGCTTATCGACGCCCTCGTGCCCGCCACCGAAGCTCCCGATCTGGCCGCAGCTGAGGACTCCGGCCAGCCGGGGGTTCCGGCAGAGGACAAGCCAGAAAAGACCGTCAAGAAGAAGCGCACCAAGCGCGCGGTCAAACGCGTGAGCAAGGCAGGCAAAAAGGCTGAGCCGAAGGAGCAGGCAGAGGAACCCACACGGGAAGAGTCTGCTGCGCAACCGGACAGCGCGGGGAACTCCCAGGAAGCCGCGCCGGCACAGGATGCTGAGCAGGCCGCGCAGCAGGAGCAGCCGGAGCAGCTGAGCGAGGAAGAAGAAAAGCTGCGCGAGCGCGTTCGTAAGAACGTTGATAACGAGATTTCGCAGATCGTCGACAAGGTCGATGCCGAAATGCTGCACGAGGCGCTCGCCGAGGCCGGTGATAGCGAAGAGGAGGACGACCTCACCCCGCTGATAACCCCGATGGCTGAAGAAGACCCAGACGTGTACGACTTTGCGCCAGTCTTCATGGCACCGAAGATCACGCCGCTGTCCAAGCGCCAGAAGCCGGAACAGCGCGAGGAGGAATCCGTGGAGGATGCAGCGCAGCTAAGCCAGCCGCGCGGTCGACGGCGTGGCAGCCGCGGCACCTCCCGTGGCCGCGGAGCAGAAGGCCGTGGGCCCGCTCGCGAGGAAGTCGAGCACATCGAAGAACCGAAGGCGATTAAGGGCTCGACCCGCATCGAGGCACAGCGCCGTCGCCGCGCGGAGCTGCGGGAGAAAGGCCGGGAGCGCCAGCACATCGTCTCCCAAGCGGAGTTCCTGGCGCGCCGCGAATCGGTCGAGCGCACCATGGTGGTTCGCGATAAGCAGCGCACCGACGGCGCGGGCATCATCACGCAGGTTGGTGTGTTGGAGGATGACCTTTTGGTCGAGCACTTCGTCACGACCGAAACACACCCCTCCCAGATAGGCAATATCTACTTGGGCCGCGTGCAAAACGTGCTGCCCTCGATGGAGGCAGCCTTCGTCGATATCGGACAGGGACGAAACGGCGTGCTGTACGCGGGCGACATCGACTGGCGCGCCTTGGGGATTGGTGGGCGCAGCCGCAAGGTGGAAAACGCCTTGAAGTCTGGCGATCAGGTTCTCGTCCAGGTGGCCAAGGACCCCATAGATC
>DXEO01000004.1 GCA_019114925.1 Candidatus Corynebacterium faecipullorum
ATCGGCAAGTGCGATGCACCATGCATTGGCCGAGTCAGCCCCGAGGAACACCGCGAGACGGTCAACCAGCTGATCAGCTTCATGAATGGCAACACCGCGCCCGTGCGCAAGAGGGTGACCCAGCGCATGGAAGAGGCAGCAGAGAACTTGGAGTTCGAGCTGGCAGCGCGCCTGCGCGATGACCTTGGCGCGATAGACAAGCTGATGGAGCAGCAGGCCGTCGTCCTGCCAGACGGCACGGATGCAGACCTCATCGCGTTTAGCTCGGATGAGCTGGAGGCGGCCGTGCAGATCTTCCATGTGCGTGCGGGCCGTATCCGTGGACAGCGTGGTTGGGTAGTCGAGCGCTCTGGTGATCAGGCAACGACAGGCGTGGTTGAGGAAGGCCAAGCAGACCCGGGTTTGCCGGCACTGATCCAGAATTTCCTCATCCAGTTCTATTCGGATGCCGTCGAGCGTCAGCGCCAAGAGGCTGCCGAGGACGCCACGTTGGAGCGCAGGGGAGTGGACCAAGAATCCCATGCCGAAACGCGGCAGGGTAACGCCATTCCTCGCGAGATTCTGGTCCAAGCGCTGCCGGAGGAAGCCGACGAGGTGAAGATAGTTCTGGAGGAACTGCGGGGCGCTCAAATTGATGTACGGGTACCACAACGCGGCGACAAGCGCGCCTTGCTGGAGACCGTCGAAAAGAATGCGAAGGAGCAGCTGAAACAGCACAAGCTCAAACGCGTGGGCGATCTGACCGCCCGGTCCGCAGCACTTCAGGAGCTGCAGGAGGCGCTGGGCATGGATTCCGCGCCGCTGCGCATCGAATGTACGGATATCTCGCATATTCAAGGTACCGATGTCGTGGCCTCCTTGGTGGTCTTCGAGGATGGTTTGCCCCGCAAGTCGGATTACCGCCGCTACCGCATCAAGGAGGCGGCGGGGGATGGACGCTCCAATGATGTCGGTTCCATCGCTGAGGTGACTCGCCGCCGCTTCAAACACCACCACGATGACAAGCGCGCGGTGCCGGATGAGGAACTGGAGAACACTACTTTCGCCGAGGAGATGGTGCGCGAAGAGGCAGCGAGCCAGACCAAACGCAGTTCCTACCCACCGCAGCTCTTCATCGTGGATGGAGGCGCACCGCAGGTGGCTGCGGCGCAGGCAGTTTTCGATGAACTCGGCATCGTGGACGTAACACTCATCGGTCTAGCTAAGCGCCTAGAAGAGGTGTGGGTGCCTGGTGATGATGAACCGGTGATTTTGCCGCGCAATTCTCAGGCGCTCTTCTTGCTCCAGCACCTTCGTGACGAAGCCCACCGCGTCGCCATTTCCTATCACCGCCAGCAGCGCTCGAAGCGAATGCGCTCATCGGTTCTTGATGCGATACCAGGCCTGGGACCCCAGCGCCGCACTGACCTGGTCAAACACTTCGGATCGGTGAAGAAGCTCAAAGAAGCCAGCGTGGAAGAGATCGCTGAGGTCAAGGGGTTCGGCCCGAAATTAGCGCAAACAGTATTTGATCATCTTCACGCCTCCTAAGAAGGCTTGTCTCTTGAGATAGTTTGCCACCGAATCTTCTGAATAAGTGGTAAGAATGGAAGCCATGACGCTGTTTGATTCCCCACCCATTTTGATCACCGGCATGTCAGGCGGAGGCCTGACGTCGGCGGCTAAAGTGCTGGAGGATAAAGGCTATTACGTAGCCCATAACATCCCGCCCAAGGCAATCGTTGACTTGCTCAAACTGTGCGCGAGCCCGGAGTCTCCGGTAAGCAAAATCGCCGCGGTGACTGATGTACGCTCCCGCTTATTCCCGGGTTCCTTGGCGGAAACCCTTGATGAATTAGAACAGCTAGATATGAAGCCGACGCTGCTCTTCCTCGATGCACGCGATGACGTCCTGATTCGCCGGTTCGACTCAGTGCGGCGTACACACCCCCTGCAGGACGGGGAAACCCTCAAGGCGGGTATTCAGCGCGAGCGTGCAGCAGTGCAGGCCATCCGGGAACGCGCGGATATCATCATCGACACGACCAATCTCTCCGTTCATGACCTGCGCCGCGCGATCGAGGCCTCGTTCGGCGAGATGGGCCATGAACTGCAGCACGTCACGTTAGAGTCCTTCGGCTTCAAGCATGGCTCCCCGCGTGATGCAGATCTTGTCGTCGATGTCCGCTTCCTTCCCAATCCTTATTGGGTGCCCGAATTGCTGGGCTACCGTGGGACTGATGAACCGGTCGCAGACTACGTCCTTTCTCAGGACGCCGCTGAACCCTTCATCGATCACTTCATCACCATGTTTGATTCGATGCTTGCCGGCTATCGGCACGAGGGCAAGAACTTCATCACCGTAGGCATCGGGTGTACCGGTGGACATCACCGATCCGTGGCGGTTACGGAGGAGATTGCTCGCCGTCTCAGGGAACGCGGGAATCTGGATGTGAGCACATTGCACCGGGACATCGCCCGGGATTAGGTGCGTTAAGATAACATTTCATTCCCTGCACTCGGATGACCGAAAGCTAGTATTCTCGTGACGTCTCTCCCTACCCACATGGCTAGCCTGGGCGGCGGCCATGGTCTTTATCAAACACTCCTGGCTGCGCGCCGTACTGGCGCGGAAGCAATCTCTGCCATTGTCACCGTGGCCGATGACGGCGGTTCTTCCGGGCGGCTGCGCCGCGAGATGGACATCATTCCGCCGGGTGATTTGCGCATGGCACTTGCCGCTTTGTCGAGCGACTCAGAGGAAGGCCAGATGTGGGCCTCAACGCTGCAGCACCGCTTCCAAAGCACCGGAGCCATGGCCGGCCACGCGGTGGGTAATCTCCTCATTGCCGGACTCACTGAGGTCTTGGGGGACTTCCAAGCGGCGCTTGATGCGGTGGGACGGCTAACGCAGTCAGCGGGGCGTGTGCTGCCGGCTGTGAATCTGCCGCTCGATATCGAAGCGGACGTGGCCGGGCTTGACGACGACCCCCGCATCATGCGCTCCGTCCGCGGCCAGGTCGCCGTCGCGTCCACTGTGGGGCAAGTGCGCCGCGTGCGCATCATCCCGGAGAAGCCTCAGGCCAATCCGGAAGCCATCGTAGCCTTGCGCGACGCGGACCTCATCACCTTGGGCCCTGGTTCGTGGTTTAGCTCTGTGCTTCCGCATGTCCTCGTGCCGGAGATTGTCAACGCAATTACGGCCTCGGATGCGCTTCGCGTTGTGGTACTTAACCTTTCCGCTGAACCAGGGGAGACCCAGGGCTTTTCAGCTGAGCGTCACCTGCACGTCTTAGCGCAGCATGCGCCGAACCTGCGGGTAGACAAAGTAATCGTTGACGGTTCTGGCCTTCCGAATGAGTCGGAACGAGTCTTCGTGCAGCGTGCGGCAAGCGTGCTCGGTGCTACGGCGGTCTTCCGCGATGTGTGCCAGGCCGATGAGAACGGAAATACTCTTAACAAGCATTGCCCAGACAAGCTCTCGCAGGTTCTGACTGAGCTTTATTCCGACTACGCCACTCAGCGTGACTCCTCAGCGGGTGCCCCGGGCGCTCACCGTGGCTAAGTGCGCGATAGACTAAGTGGCATTCATCGCTCACTGCGACGTCACTGCGCTTTACAGGTGCGGTAGTGCGTGCTGTAGGCACGAGCTCAAGGTCCTTCTGAGCTCAGTTGCACCGCTGCTGGTTTCTGCGGTGAGCTACACCAAGAGTTGAAAGGGGAGGCACGAGGTGTCTGCGTCATTGACCGATCAGGTCAAGGAGGAACTTACGGCGGTGTCCGTACCGCGCCAGTCCGCTCGTGCGGCGGAGGTTGCCGCGATCCTCAGGTTTGCCGGCGTACTTCACATCACCGGAGATCGAGTGATGTACGAGGTCGAATTGGAATCGAAGAGCGTAGCGACTCGCCTGGTCACCGCACTTGATGAGCTGTATTCGATCCCTGCCAGCACCCATGTAGCAGGCCCCGCCGCATCCTCTAAAAAGAATAGGGTGCAGGTGCGAATCACTACCGGGGCTAAGGAGTTGACTAGGCGTCTGGGGCTGGTGACTCGCTCGGGGCACCCAGTCGTGGGCTTGCCGCCGCAAGTCATCTCCGGCTCTGTTGCGGATAACGAAGCGGCTTGGCGCGGTGCCTTTTTGGCGCAAGGTTCGCTCACCGAACCGGGCCGGTCTTCAGCACTGGAAGTGACTTGTCCTTGCCAAGAGGCAGCACTCGCTCTCGTAGGCTGCGCGCGTCGTTTGGGTGTGGTGGCGAAAACTAAGGAGACACGCGGGGCCGACCGTGTCGTGGTGCGTGATGGCGATGCCATTGGCGCGTTGCTGACCAGGATGGGTGCACAAGAGACGCGGCTGACGTGGGAGAAGAAGCGAATCCAGCGCGAAGCCCACGATACCTCCCGCCGCCTAGACAATTTCGATGACGCTAATTTGCGTCGTTCCGCTCGGGCGGCAGTAACAGCTGCCGCTCGCGTCGAACGGGCCATGGTCATCTTGGGGGATGACGTTCCGGAGCACCTTGCGGACGCCGGCCGCCTACGCGTGCAGCACCGCGAAGCTTCCTTGGAGGAGCTCGGACGCTTGGCTGATCCGCCAATGACCAAGGACGCGGTGGCTGGTCGTATTCGCCGGCTGCTTTCTATGGCAGATAAGCGCGCGAAGGAACTTGGTGTTCCGGATACGACGAAGGCAGTGACAGAGGAACTTTTTGAGGATTCCTAGTCTCGCGTCTTAGCCCCAAATGCAGTCGAATGTTGTGCCCGTTCGGGCACCGCAGCGGCGGTTTGGGGCAATTTTTTGGATATAGATAGCGAGTTTGTGACCGTCAACAGCCGGTTTATTTTTGGATTCACCCGCTCTTTTTTGCTTTAGTGAGATATCCCACCTTGCCCTCTTCGGGACCAACACAATCCCACATAAACGGGCATATCTGCAGGTGTATGGGATTGGGGGATCTTTTTAAATAACAAGCGGCCCATCTAGTGTACGCCCTTTTTCTCTTTCGTGCGAGCACCCTCGTTGCTAGCCCGAAGGCACACTGCAGGATGCACAATCTGTGGGTACTATCGGCCGTGTTGGGAAAACCGCCGAGCACGTCACAGAAGTGGCAGGGGCAACGGTGCCGCAAGAACGGTCCACCGCACTGCCTATAAAGACAAAGTCTCGGAAGCCCCCACGATAGAACTTCACTCGATTATTTGAGGAGACATTACAGTGACCATTCGCGTAGGTATCAACGGATTTGGCCGCATCGGCCGCAACTTCTTCCGTGCAGTCGCACAGGGCAACAATGACCTCGAGGTTGTTGCGGTCAACGACCTGACCGACAACGCAACCCTGGCAAACCTGCTCAAGTACGACTCGGTTCTGGGCCGCTTCGACGGCGAGATCGAGCACGACGACGAGTCCATCACCGTCAACGGTCACAAGATTGCAGTCTCCGCAGAGCGCGATCCGAAGAACCTGAACTGGGGCGAGCACAACGTCGACATCGTCATCGAGTCCACCGGTTTCTTCACCGATGGTGAGGCTGCTAAGGCTCACATCGAGGCCGGCGCCAAGAAGGTTATAATCTCTGCTCCGGGCAAGAACGTTGATGCAACCTTCGTCTACGGCGTGAACTCCGATGAGTACGACGCTGAGAAGCACAACGTCATCTCCGCCGCATCCTGCACCACCAACTGCCTGGCACCGATGGCCAAGGTTCTGCATGAGAAGTTCGGTATTGAGAAGGGCCTGATGACCACCATTCACGCCTACACCGGTGACCAGCGCATCCAGGATGCTCCGCACCGCGACTTGCGCCGTGCCCGCGCCGCAGCCGTCAACATGGTTCCGACCTCCACTGGTGCAGCAAAGGCTGTTTCCCTGGTCCTTCCGGAGCTGGAGGGCAAGCTGGACGGTTACGCGATGCGTGTTCCAACCATCACCGGTTCCGCCACCGACCTGACCTTCCAGGCATCCCGCGACGTCACCGCTGAGGAAATCAACGCTGCTATCAAGGAAGCCGCCACCGGCGAGTTCGGTGAGACCCTGGGCTACACCGAGGATCCGATTGTCTCCACCGACATCATCACCGATTCCCACGGCTGCATTTTCGATGCTGGCATGACCAAGGTTTCCAACGGCAACTTCGTCAAGGTCCTTGGCTGGTACGACAACGAGTGGGGCTACACCAACCAGCTCGTGCGCACCACCTCCCTGGTTGCCTCCAAGCTCTAAAGTTTCACCCTTTGAAATGAGCACAGCGAAGCAAGCTGTGATTGCCTGCGGAAGCCCCACAGGCTAGAAACCGGCCCACGCGCCGCGCCTACTATCTCTGAATACGTGGCGGGCGGCGGGCCGGTATTCGTCTTTAAGGAACGCTGACGCGATTTTCACAAACATTGCGAATCAGGTTCCGGCACACTTCTAGTTGAATAGCATTAACCTTTAGCTTGAGTACCCACCTTTAAGGAGAACACAATGGCTTTCAAGACTTTGGACGATCTGCTCGCAGAAGGCGTTTCCGGCCGCCACGTCCTTGTTCGTTCTGACTTCAACGTCCCGCTCGATGATGAAGGGAACATCACCGACTCCGGCCGCATCACCGCCTCGCTGCCCACTATCAAGGCGCTCATTGAGGGCGGCGCGAAGGTCATTTTGTCGGCACACTTGGGACGTCCCAAGGGCGAAGTAAACCCGAAGTATTCTCTGGCTCCAGTCGCAGAGGCTCTGTCCGAGGCGCTAGATCAGTACGTTGCCCTTGCCGGCGATGTCAGCGGTGAGGACGCTCACGAACGCGCCAACGGCCTCAACGATGGCGACGTTCTTCTCTTGGAGAATGTTCGCTTTGATCCGCGCGAAACCTCCAAGGATGAAGCAGAGCGCGGCGCCTTCGCCGATGAGCTCGTCGCCTTGGCTGCGGACAACGGTGCCTTCGTCTCCGATGGTTTCGGTGTCGTTCACCGCGCACAGGCCTCTGTGTACGACGTCGCCAAGCGCCTGCCAGCATACGCCGGCAAGCTGGTGCAGAAGGAAGTGGAAACCCTGGCTGCGGTAGCGCAAAAGCCAGAGCATCCGTACGTGGTTGTTCTTGGCGGTGCCAAGGTCTCCGACAAGCTCGGTGTGATCGAAGCGCTGGCCGGCAAGGCCGACAAGGTAATTATTGGCGGCGGCATGTGCTACACCCTTCTGGCTGCGCAGGGCTACAACGTCCAAAACTCCTTGCTGCAGGAAGACCAGATTGACAACTGCAAGGAGCTGCTCGAGCGCTTCGGTGAAAAGATTGTCCTGCCGGTCGACCTCGTTGCTGCAACCGAGTTCGATGCTCAGGCAGAAAACAAGGTCGTCGCCCTGGACGGTATTCCGGAGGGTTGGCAGTCACTCGACATCGGCCCGGAGTCGGTGAAGAAGTTCGACGAGGTCATCGCTTCTTCCAAGACTGTCTTCTGGAACGGCCCAATGGGTGTCTTTGAGATGGAGGCTTTCTCCAAGGGCACTGCCGGTGTGGCACAGTCGATCATTGACGCTACCGCTAAGAATGGCTCCTTCACCGTCGTCGGTGGCGGTGACTCCGCAGCTTCCGTCCGTCTTCTCGGCCTTGATGAGGATGGCTTCTCTCACATCTCTACCGGTGGTGGCGCTTCCCTCGAGTTCCTTGAAGGCAAGGAGCTGCCGGGCGTCAAGGTCCTGGAAGCCTAAGCACTTAAACCGTCAACTAAGTCTGATCTAGAAAGGCTAATCATGGCACGTACCCCGCTCATCGCAGGTAACTGGAAGATGAACCTTGACCACAAGGAAGCTATTGGCTCCCTGCAGAAGTTCGCTTTCTCTCTGCCGAAGGAATACTACGAGAAGGTTGACGTGGCTTTCATGGTCCCGTTCACCGATATCCGCACCGTGCAGACGCTGGTCGACGGTGACGACCTGCAGTTCACCTACGGTGCACAGGACATCTCCAAGCACGAGTCCGGTGCATACACCGGTGAGGTTTCCGGCAAGATGCTCTCCGCCCTGGGATGCTCCTGGGCAGTGGTTGGCCACTCGGAGCGCCGTCAGTACCACGGTGAGACCGACCAGTTAGTTGCTGAGAAGGCCGCTGCAGCCCTGGCTAACGGCATCAGCCCGATTGTCTGCGTGGGTGAGCCGCTCAACGTGCGCGAGGCAGGCACTCACGTGGATTACGTGGTCACCCAGACCCGCAACTCCCTCCAAGGCCTTTCTGCAGAGGACCTCTCCAAGTCCGTCATCGCTTATGAGCCGGTGTGGGCAATCGGTACCGGTAAGGTTGCTTCCGCTGAGGACGCGCAGGAAGTGTGCGCAGCTATTCGCGAGCTCGTCCGTGAATTGGGTGGCGATGAGGTGGCCGAGGGCATCCGCATCCTTTACGGTGGCTCTGTCAAGGTGGATTCCATCGCGGAGATCGTAGGCAAGCCGGACGTCGACGGTGGCCTTGTTGGCGGTGCTTCTCTGAAGGGCGAGGAGTTTGCCAAGCTGGTGGCTAACGCCGCCCAGGGCGCATAGCCCTCATAGTAGCTAGCATCACGCTAATTGGCCGTGGCGGGTCGGAATGGTTTCTGGCCCGCCACGTGGTGTATTATCGAGGATTATTGCGCCCGCTTTTGGCGCCCTCTTCTCCGTGTGCTGGCGGCATAGGCTGTCACCCACCACGTTAAACGAACGAACGCGTAAAACAAGGAACTATTTCATGATCTTGGCACTGGAAATCATCCTCGTGATTGCCGCAATCCTGATGTCTATCTTCGTGCTGCTGCACAAAGGTAAGGGCGGCGGTCTTTCCAGCCTCTTCGGCGGCGGTGTGCAGTCCAACTTGTCTGGTTCCACCGTGGTTGAAAAGAACCTCGACCGTTATACCGTGGTCATGGTGGTCATCTGGCTCGCCTGCATTGTAGCCCTGAACCTGCTGCAGGCATTTAGCG
>DXEO01000021.1 GCA_019114925.1 Candidatus Corynebacterium faecipullorum
TTTCCCGCCAAGCGCCAGTGCACGCCGGTCGGCGACCTCTCCGGTGGCGAGCGCCGCCGCCTGCAACTGACCCGCGTGCTCATGGCAGAGCCGAACGTGCTGCTTCTCGACGAGCCCACGAACGATCTCGATATCGATACTCTCCAGGAGCTGGAGTCGCTTCTGGACTCTTGGCCGGGCACGCTGGTGGTCATTTCGCACGATCGCTACCTCATCGAGCGCATAGCGGATAACACCTATGCGTTATTTGGGGATGGCAAGCTCACCAATCTGCCGGGCGGAATCGAGGAATACCTGCGCCGCCGCCAAGAGATGGAAGCTGCCACCGCCCGCGGCGTTCTCGATTTGGGAGAAGCCTCCAAGGACGCCGACGAGCAGAGCGCGGAAGCCGCCCCGGCCAAGCGATTAAGCTCCCAAGAGGAGCGCGAGCTGACCAAGAAGATGAATGCGCTGGAGCGCAAGATGAGCAAGCTCGACGATAAGACAGCGAAGCTGAATGAAAAGATGGCACAAGCCGCAGAGAAGATGTCCTCTGGTGAGGGGGACAGTGGTGAGCTAGCGAAGCTCGACTCCGAGCTCAAAGCTGTTGCCGCCGAGCGTGAAGAACTCGAGATGGAATGGCTGGAGTTGGGGGAGAAGCTAGAAGGCTAGTGCTTAACGACTAGGCCCAGCCCTACCCAAAGAACCCTGCGATAGCCAGCATCGCCGGCAGGGAGAGGAAAGTGGTGAGGAAGACCGTATCGCGCGCCACCGTTTCTCCCGACTGGTAGGTTGCGGCATAGTTGTAGACGTTTTGTGCGGTCGGAAGCGCGGACAAGATGAGCGCTGCGTAGAGCTCGTTGCCGCTCAGTCCCCAGGCTAGGCCTGCCACCAAGGCAATGGCTGGCATGGCAATGAGCTTGAGCACCGTGGCGGTGATGGTGGGCAGGCGGTCGTTGGCTAACAACCCTTTACCGGTGAGGGAGGCACCGAAACTCATGAGGATCATAGGAATGGAAGCCCCACCGAGGATCTCGAGGGGCGCCATGATGACGTCGGGGACCTGCCAGCCAGCCGCAGAAACGATGAAGCCGGCGATGGCCGCGATGACGACAGGTGCCGTAAGCCCGGACACCACGGAGCTGGTGATCGAACGCAGGCTGGTTCCCTGTGCGTTGAGGCCGGCGATGATGAAGGGGGAGAGAACCGCCATCTGGAGTACGAGTGCTGGCACCACAAAGGTGGCGTCACCGATTACATAGGTCGCGATGGGCAGTCCAATGTTGACGGAGTTGTAATAGCTTGCCGCTGCCGCTCCGGCCATCGTCTCTGCCCCGCTACGCCGGAAGAACAGAGCGCTGAGCAACCCATACAGTGCCATAGTGGTGACTGAAGCAATCGCAATGACAGCGACGACGGGAGAGGTGAAGGCAGAGGTATCTGAGGTGGCCACGCTGGAAAATATCAGCGCTGGGGTGGCTGCCCAGAACGCCGTCCGGTTGAATTGCAGGCGCGCCTCACCTTCGCCGATAACGCCGCGCCGGGCCATGATGAAGCCCACGCCGATAACCACAAAAATGATGGCGAAGCCGGTTAAGACGTCCAGCAACAGTGATCTACCTTTCGAACAATCGTTAAATCTAGCTTCTGGTCATTCTTTCATGTCGGGGTACTAACCCCAGCAGGGGATAACAAAGTGGTATCGAAAATCCCCTAGAGCCGGGCAGGCCTTCACTGCGCTCGGCGTTGTATGGCACGGTGGAAGGCATGAATTCTTTCCGTCGTGTTTCCCGCCTGTCCGCTATCGCCGCCGTGGCAGCATCCCTTAGCGCAGCTTTGTCGGTGTCCGCGGCCCAGGCCGCCCCGGCCAACTTCTCCTCCGCACAGCCGCAGGAACTGAACCAGTTATCTTCCCAGGCTGCTGAGCAGATCAATTCTTTTGAAGTCGAGCTGCCTGCGCAGGCTTATGACTTGGCTAAGCAGTACAACGTCCAGCTGCCAGGCTTCATCAAGAAGCCGACCCCGGCTGTGGCGACTGAGCTCGTTGGTGCAACCCACGCCCACCTGTTGAAGCAGGGCCACCATGAGGATGCCAACGCCAAGAGCATTGCTCAGGAGTGGGCAAACCAGGCCGCGGCCGGCAAGGTCACCTTCCAAGACAATGCTGGCGATGGCCTGACCCACCTGGAGGAGGGTAGCGGCAACATCTACAAGCTCACTGAGTCGGAAGCGAAGGACCGCGTGAACTGGCTCAACCGCGACGTGCCCGTGACCAAGACCGATGGCACCGGCTTCGGTGTTGCTCAGGCCTTTGATGGCACCCACGTCTACGTAGCGGAGTACTTCTTTAACTAAACCTTTGCGCGGGGAGCATTAAAGCCGCCCGTGCAGAAGGCCCTGCCGCCTCAGACAGGGCCTTCTGCAGGTTTTCGCGGAGAGGGTTACAGTGGAGCACATGATTTTGATCAACGTACAGTTCCACGTTAAGCCCGAGTACGCCGATACCTTCTTGGACGAGATTGATTGGTACACCAAGGCCTGCCAGGCAGAGCCCGGCTGCATCGACTTCAAGTGGTTCCGCGATCCGGAAGACAAGCAGCGCTTCCTGCTTCTTGAGTCCTACAAGGACGGCACTGATGTCGACCACGTCAACACCGAGCACTTTAAGCGCTCCTGCGAAGAGCTGCCGAAGTACCTGGTAGAGACCCCGGACATCATTAATACTCATATTCCGGGTAAGACGGAGTGGGATAAGATGGCTGAATTCTCGGTCTAAAGCACATGATTAAACAAAAGCTGCCCAGCGGATGCTGGGCAGCTTTTCGTGGTTCTTAGGTCTTTGTCGCTTAGCTGGAGCAAACCGTAGTGAGGTTCTTCTCCTCGTCTGCGTACTGCTCGAGGGCAGCGTACAGAGCATCCGCGTACAGGTGCGCGCCTTCGGGTAGCGGGTGGACACCGTCGTCGTAAAGCATGGCAGGGTTCTCCTGCGCTACTCCGCACCAGTCTGCGATATAGACGTTGTCGTGCGTGGTTGCGGCCTCGATGATTTCGGCGCGCGCCGGCCCCATCCAATCGCGCTCACCGTAAGGCAACACGAGGACCAGTGTGTGCTCGGAGCCAACGATGTCGATGAGCTCGTCCATTTGGCCCTCAAATGTAGCCCCGTTGGTGCCCAATCCCACAAATACGGTGGAGCGCAACTGCCCGGAATCCTTCAGCCCCTGAATCACGGGCAGGGCTGCCGAATAGTGGCGGGAGATAGCAGCGTCGATACTGATGCCCGGGAAACGCTCATTGAGTGCTTCGGAAGCAGCCAGCATGACAGAATCACCGATCGCGCTGATCTCGTTGCCGGTGGGTATCGCGCGCTTTTCCTTCGGCTTTGTGGTCTCCGAGGGCTGCGCCGGAGCGGAGCTAGCAGCCTGCTCGTTGGACTGTGCCATGCGCTCGAGCTCGCGCTCTAGTTCGCTCTTATCCTCCGATGTCACCAGGGCATAGCCCACACCGAGCAGAGATAGCACGACGATGACGGGGACTGCAGGCCACAGTGCCTTGCCAAAGCCAGCTTTAATCTCCTCCATGCTGGGGCGTGCCGCCCAATAGGCATGCCAGGTGGGGCGGAATCCGGCACGGCGGAAGGGGTTTTCTACAAACTGGTAGGTCACCTCTGCCAGCAAGCAGCTCAGAGGAAGGCAAAGAAGACCCAGGAGCCACGAAGGGGCATCGGACAGCGCGTGGACAATCATGACCACCGGCCAGTGCCAGAGATACAAAGAGAAGGAACGCTGTCCCAGCCAGCGCATCATGCGGGTACGGAAGATCCAAGTATGGGGGCCGGTTTCCCGTACAACTCCCCAAATCATTGCTGCGCCGAGCAGGCTGGTGAGGACCAAGCCACCGCGGTAGGTGAATTCGCGGTCCGCGCCCATCCACACCAGTTGGGCAAGGTAGGCAACTAGTGCGAGGGCGCCAACGGCACCGGCGAGAATGCCCTTGTTTGCTGCTGGCCAGGAGTCGGCGTCGATGTCCTTGTCGGTGGAGGTCAAAAGCAGGGACAACATTGCGCCAATGAGGAGACCGAAGGCATGGGTATCGGTTCCGTAGTACACGCGGGTGGGATCCTCGCCCGGGGTGAAGATGAGCGCCATCGCGACGGCTGAAGCGATCGCGAGGATCAGCGATACCGCGATGGGCAGGCGCTTGGGCTTGCGGCGGGAAATGGCAAAGACGCCAAACATCAGCAGAGGCCAAATCAGATAGAACTGTTCCTCGACGGCCAAGGACCAATAGTGCGCGAAAACCTGTACTTCATTTGGTGCAAAGTAGGTTTGGCTCGTGGCGATTTGGGTCCAGTTGTTAACAAAGAAGAAGGTGCCCAAGAATTGCTGGCGGATGCCTACTGCTAGGTCACCGCCGATGAGGGCCACAATCGCAGTACATATTGAAAGGACCACGAGGGCGGCGGGGAGAATGCGCCGGAAACGGCGGAGCCAAAAATCCTTGAGGCTGATACGCCCAGTCGCGTTGAATTCACGGACCAGTAGCGAGGTAATGAGGAAGCCGGAAAGGACAAAGAACATGTCCACGCCGAGGTAACCGCCGGGGAGAATGTCCCCAAAGAAGTGATAGATCACTACCGCGAGCACCGCGAGACCACGCAGACCATCCAGACCCGGTACTTGACGCAGCCGGGCGCGCCGACGGCGCGGTGTGGTTGCAGGTGCAGTTGTAGACGGGGCAGCTGTGCTGCTGGCGGATGCACTGGCAGCGGCAGGAGTCGTGGAGTGGGCCGTAGCCGCAGTAGCGGAGGTGGCGCTTGCCGTTGTGGCGCCTACTGCTGCCGCGGTTGCAGCTGCCGGAGCTGCGGCAGCAGTGGCGGTGGATTCTTTCGCTACCGGACGCTTTGCTGAACGGCGCTTTTCTTGTTTTGTGCTCAGTACCCCGACGGACTGTGAGCGACGGGCCAGAGCCCGCGAAATTTCATTCTCTGGCCCGGCCGTTTCTGCTTTCTTCTTTTTCTTTTCCGGTTCTGTGGCTTGTTCAGGTGCCTCGGCTTTCTTGGCCTCAGCGCGCTGGGCTTTCTGGTTCTCTTCGCCCTGTGGAGGATTCTTTGTAGGCTTGGAAGTCTTTTCTTTTTTCGCTGCCGGTGCCGGAGCCGGGGCAGATGCCTGTGCTTTGGCAGCTGTAGGGGACTCTTCCGTAGCGGGCTGGGAGCCTGGTGTGGCGGCCGGAGTTTTGCCAGCACGGCTGGTCTCCGAGAGCTTGTTTCCCGGGGAAGGCGTTTTGTCCAGCTGCTCAGATTCTGTTTTCTGCGAGGCAGAGCTCTGCCTGATCGGGCGGCGAGGGACGGTGCGTCGTGGGCCGCGGCGGCCAGTCGAGGCTACGTCGGCCTCCTCGCGGGTTTTGACTAGCTTGGCCTTCTTCACCGCCGAAGCCTTTGGAAGGGCGCTCGGCGACAAGTTCAAGGTGAAGTCTTCTGCTGGCCGTGGGCGCACGCGGCTAGGCCGCGCGGCCGGGCGCTGAGTGCTGGGCGCAGCGCTTTTGTCCGAGGTGGTGGGCTTGGCGGGAGTGGTCGACTTTGCAGGCTTCGTGGTGTCAACAGACGCGGTGGAAGGAGAAGCCGACGTGGGCTTGGCAGCCGTAGTGGACTTAGCAGACGCGGCTGAGCCTTTAGATGCAGGAGTCGAAGTTGAAGAAGGCTTTTGTGAAGCGGAAGGGGAGTCCGGAGTGGGACTCGATATGGATGATTCACCCTTTGCCAAGCGTGACACCATCGACCGCAAAAACTTCTTCACTTCACACTCCGCAGGTAGGCACCGTGGTTCGGGTACTGAGGCTTAGTAACCCGAGTAATCCTACTCTGTGCGTGTGGCTAGTCGGGCAAGGAGTCAGGGGAGCGTGTTAGGTGCGCAAAAGCTGGCGAAGCACGGTGCTGACGCCGTTGTCAGTGTTGGGAGGGGCAATGATATCTGCTAGATCCTTCAGCTGCGGATGTGCGTTCTCCATCGCGACGGCTGTCCCGGCAGCGCGCAGCATTTCGAGATCATTGAGGTAGTCACCGAAGGCCACGGTGGCAGTGATGGGAACGTTGGCAAGTTCAGCGAGCTTGACTAAGGCTGCGCCTTTATCCACGCCGCGCGCCATGACATCGAGCCAAACCTTGCCCGATACCGCCACGTTGTCTTCCGGGACAGCGCGGACGATGGGCTCGTAGATGTGTGCCTCTGAACCGGATTCGCAGAAGATGGCGATCTTGATGATGTTGCTATCGGGGACGGCGTCTAGGTCATCGACCCACGTGACTGCCTTGTAGTACTTGGAGATCTCGGCGCGGGCTGCATCGGATGCATCCTGCGCGACATAGGCGGTTTCAGGTGAGCACAGCACCACGGTGTGCTCCACATCCATGGCCGCTGAGGCTTCGCGTGCTGAGTGCACGGTCGCTTCTGGGAGCGGGAATGTCGCAATGATGTCGCCACCACGCATGACTACCGAGCCATTTTCAGCAATGAAGGTGTCACCTTGCGGGAACATCTGCTTGAGCGTTGCCAGTTGGCGACCTGAGGCCGGAACTAGCTCGCAGCCTCGGTGAGCGGCAAGCTCCTGCAGCTCCGCGAAGTCCGCTGGTAGTTGGCCGTGGGCATCGAGGAGCGTGCCGTCCATGTCAAGAGCAACAAGTTGTGGGAGCAAGAAAGTCACACCAATCTAAACGGGTTGGGCTAAAAGCAGAAACCATGTCCAAGGTAGCGTCAAAAACAGGTGGCTGAAACATTTGTGATATGGAACACTGGTGCGCATGGCTATGACTGATCCAGTACTCGTTTCCGTCCGCAACCGTACCGGAGTCCTTGAACTCAATCGCCCGAAAGCTCTGAACTCTTTGAACCCAGAGATGATTGACATCATCCGCCGCTCCCTCGAAGCGTGGGCGCAGGATGGCGAGATTGAGCAAGTCCTGATTCATTCCAATAGCCCCAAAGCTTTTTGCGCCGGTGGCGATGTGCGCCACGCACGTGAGGGAATCGCGGAAGGCAAGCTGGAGGAGGTCGATGCCTTCTTCGCCAGCGAGTACCTCACCAACGGTGATATCGCCGAGTTCCCGAAGCCCTATATTGCTGTCATCGACGGCGTTGTCATGGGTGGTGGATTGGGTATCTCCATGCATGGTTCGCACCGCGTGGTAACTGAGAAGGCCTTCGCGTCGATGCCGGAGATGAATATTGGCTACGTCACGGACGTGGGAGTGGCCTATGCAGCCCAGCGCATGGTGGGCACGCGCGGAGTAGCTTCGCCGGGCTTGGCAAAGTTCTGGGGCTTAAGTGGCTACCGCATGTATGCCGCGGACATGCTGTGGACGGGTGTCGCAACCCACGTGGTTAAGGATGCCGCCGAGCTGATTGAGGCAGCTATCGAGCGGGGCATCGACGCCGCACTGGAAGAACTAGCTTTGCCTGCACCACAACAGCCGGCGCCGCTGGAGCAGGTAGCCAAAGACTTGGAGGAGACCTTCGCGCTGCCGACGTGGGAGGAGATTTCTGCGGAGCTCGACAAGCGCCCGAACATTGCCGGTGAAGTACGCCGCCTCATGGCCGCCGCCTGCCCAGCCGCCATTATTGCGGCCAATGAGCTTTATGAGGCGGAGGCTGCTGTCGACGATATCCGCGAGGCCCTCTTGCTGGAGCTCAAGCTGGGCATGCACATGTACCGCCGCCCCGATTTTTCCGAGGGCGTGCGCGCGGTGCTGGTGGACAAGACCCAGGATGCTGCGTTTAACCCAGCGACCACCGAGGAGGTTGACGCCGAAGAATTCCGCGCAGTGCTGAACTCCTAGTCAGGATTTATAGGCCGCGTGCCCGCTGATAGGCGGCGCGCGCCCGCTGTTCATCTACTCCTGCTGGCACGGCAACGTTGAGGGTAGCCTGCGTGGCGGCCGGAGTCGGTGCGGGCAGGTGGAAGGCAGGGGCATCGGACAGCGCCAGCCCCTGGCGGCCATCGGGCAGCTGCACAGGCAGCAGGGTCCACAGCCCCAGGACCGGCATGGCTAATTGCGGCAAGCGCACCGAGCGCGCTTCGGGGATCGACACCCGGGCGCGTATCAGCTCGGGGAGAGCATTGTCATAGCCGAAGCGGCGCAGGTTCGCCGCCGCTTGAGCAGACATGGAACTAGATAGCTCGTCCGCCCACGCCCACGTGAATGTGTCCGTGGAAGCGTCGAGAGTAGCAATGAGGTGGGCGGGAACCGTGAGCGAACCATTATCAGAGTTCACCACGGTGCGTGACGTGCCAGGGTCGAGGTCCGCAGACAGGTTGGGGAAGCGGGCCTCCAAGAAGAAATTATGCTCGGTGGCGATGAAGTGGGAATCCGCCAACACATCGCGTGCGCTGAGACCGGGCCGGCCCGAGGGGTGGGGAAGGGCCGCGATCCGAGTGCCATGGAAGCGTGCGAGGCCTTCTGCCGCAGCCGGGGCCACGCCCAAATAAGAGGCGAGCTCAGAGGTAGCAAGGCGCTCGTCGACGCCCCCTTCAACATCCCCCGAGCGCTCGAGTCCGGCCAGGATGCTGACACGGGGATCTGGGTGGAGCTCCGTAAAGTCGACGGCGACGAGCGCTTCGCCCTCGCCCTGCGGGACGCGGAGAACGGGGCGGTCACCCACCAACCGCCGCGCTAAGCCGCGGAGCAGGGCGGAATCGGGCTGTGGTCCGTGGAACTGAGGCTGGGGCGCTTGTTTCGTCAAACCCGTGGCCCAGTGCAGCTGCCCATCCTGGATGGTGGCTAGACGTAGTCCATCGAAGTCATAGCTCCCTGAATCAGTACTAAAGCGCACCACCGCGCGCTGGTCTTGGTCTGGCTGCCCTGGTTGTTGGGCTTCGGGCGCGGGGTCAGCAGGCGTGAAGTTCACTTCGACGTCGCGCACGTTGCCCAAGCGGGAGGCCAACGTGGCGTCGATGCCGGCTTGGATAAAAGCGCCTGCGGAGTACAGGTTCTGGGCGGAATCCATTAGTGCTCCTTGACTTCGTGATCTTCCCTGCGGAAGGGGTGCTCGATAGCCTCCTCATAGGCGTGGAGGAGGGCTTGGGTGGATTCTACCCAGGAATACTTTTCAGCCTCGCGGCGGGCGGCAGCGCCCATCGTCTCCCGGCGGGCAGTGTCTTCGAGGAGTCCGAGCGTGGCGCGGGCCCAGGCCTCATCATTGGCGTCGGGCGCGATGAGATGCCCGGTCACGCCTTCCTCAATGACGAAGGGGATACCACCGGCATTCGTGCCGATGACTGGTACACCCGAGGCAAAGGACTCGAGTGCTACCAGCCCCAAAGTCTCCGTGGCGGAGGGGAAGAGGAAGACATCTCCGACGGCAAAAGCAGCGGCGAGCTCTTCACCGGACAGGTAGCCGGTGAACACAGTGTGTGCCGGATCGAAGCTAGCCTTGAGCTCCTCCAAGGCGGGGCCATCGCCAACGATGGCCAGGCGGGCGTCGCTAAGCTGCGCTCGTACTAGCTGCATCACGTGGTCGAGGCGCTCCAAGTCCTTCTCTTTGGATACACGGCCGATATAGGTCACCAGCGGGGCATCCGGGTTAGCATCGGTCAGGCGCTCGCGCATCTGCGCCGTAGCGCGGTCGGGGTGATAGGTCTGCGTATCCACCGCCTTGGGCCACAGTTGCACGTTGCGGATCCCCATCTTCCGAGCCTTATCCACCATGGGGCCAGAAGTACAGAGATTTAACGCTGCCTGGTTGTGCAGATACTTCAGCGCGGCTTCGGTCAGCGGCCTAGTCCATCCAATCCCCAGCGCATCGACGTACTCGGGGACATTGGTGTGGAAGCTGGCTACCAGCGGTACGGCATCGCGCTGCGCGGCGAAAACGCCGAGGGCTGCGGTCCAAATGGGATTGACCGCGTGGATGACATCAGGATCAAAATCCCGGATCTCCGTGAAGAACTTCCACGAGGGCAGGCCAAATTTAATCTCCGGGTAGACCCACAGCGACAAACTGGGGATGCGGGTGACCTCGAAACCGGCGTAGGAGTCAGGAGCTTTGCCCGTGGCAAAAATCCGGACCTCGTGGCCCATCGCGGCCAGCTGGTCCAGCGTGCGCGTCAGGCGCGTGACCACGCCGTCGATCTTGGGCAGGAAGACCTCAGTAACGATTGCGATGCGCACGGTGGGGCTTAAACCTCCGTGGAAGGAACGCCGGCGTGCTGCTGTCGCGTCCACAGCGACTGCGCCGGAATCTTGGAGCGGTCAGCGCGGTCAGCGTACTTGCGCGCGACCTCCTCCACCTCATGGAGCAACCCATCCGACAAAGTGGTCGGCTCCAGTCCTAGTTCGAGGAAAGTGTCGTTGGTGACGTGGAGTTCATTCTCTGCGGATTCCTTGCGCGGGTTCGGCACGTAGGCCACCTCCGCACCAGAGATCTTCGCCAATAGCTCTGCCAGGTCACGCACGCGGTGAGTTTCGGTCATCTGGTTGATGATCTTGACGCGCTCGCCGCGTGCCGGAGGGTTCTGCAGGGCTAGCTCGATGCAGCGCACCATGTCACGGATGTGAATAAAAGCGCGGGTTTGTCCGCCGGTGCCATGCACGGTCAGCGGATAACCAATGCCGGCCTGGATGAGGAAGCGGTTGAGCACCGTTCCGTAGTCACCGTCATAATCAAAGCGATTGATCAGGCGCTCATCTTTCTGGGTCTGCTCAGTGTGCGTGCCCCAGATGAT
>DXEO01000022.1 GCA_019114925.1 Candidatus Corynebacterium faecipullorum
GCTAGCTGGGCCACACGGCCACAACAACGCATAACGCCGCGTGCCTCCTTCTCATGGAGAAGGGCACGCGGCGTTTTTGGGCTTCAGCGGCCGGAGGAACCGTGGCGCTAAAGCTGCTGTGCGGCGTCTTCGCTCACGAAGAGGATCGTCTCTTCGGTACCCCGTGCACCGGCGGCAGGCCAATCCTCAGCCGCGGCGCCGGCCACGAGGTGAGACGCAGCTTCGGCCTTCTCCTCGCCGGAGACGAGGAACCAAATGCGTTTGGAGCGATTGATAGCGGGGTAGGTCAGCGTGACGCGCTCCGACGGGGGCTTAGGGGAATCGTGGACAGCAAATGCGTAGTCCGTGTCCTCATAGACTGCCTCCGAGTGCGGGAAAAGAGAGTTAATGTGGCCCTCGTGGCCCATGCCCAAGAGGTGAATGTCGAAGCCTCCCGGTGCAAAATCACGGATCTCGCCCTCATAGGCTTGGGCAGCGTGTTCCATGGATACCGCCCCCAAGTCATAGCCATGAATGTGCTGTTCTGGAATGCCAACCTTGCTGAGGAGAGCTTCGCGAGCTTGTCCCTCGTTGGAATCCGGATCGCTGACCGGAACATTGCGCTCATCGCCGAAGAAGACATGGACGCGCGTCCAGTCCACGGCCAATGCGGGGTAGTCGCTACCTTGCTGCTGGGCAGCTTCGTGGAGGCGGGCTAATTCACGGAGGACACCGATTCCTGCACCGCCACCGGTGAGAACTACGCGTGCTACTCCGTCCTTGTGTAGTCCACCGCCCGGGGCTTGAATCGCCGCAACCGTCTCAATAAAGGCGAGTGCGGCGGAGGATATGAGCTCGTCGATGTCGCTAACGCGGCGAAGCGTGACCATGGTGCAGAAAGATCCTTCTGAATGATGAGACTAGGAAACGATGAAAAGGTTATGCCTACACACTGTAGTCCACGCGCGCTAAGGCGCGGAGAGCATGGGCGTATGTCCTATCCGAATCAAGGTGCCGGAGTTCTTCCGAGAGCACCTCTGCTTCGGAACGCACAGCGAGGCTCACGAGCGATTCCGGGGAACCGGGGACGCTGACCTTAACTGTCGTGGCGTCGACCGCCGTGACAGTGATATCCGCGGTGGGGCGCCGGAACACTAAGGAGGTAATCGGGAAGGCGCCTGGCTGGCATTCCGAGATTCTACGAGTGACGGGGACGGAAAGGGCGTCGAGCAGCCAGCCGGCCGCAAAGTCGACGGCGGCGTGGTGCTCGGCTCCGGAGATCTCCACTGAATTGACAGGCTCGTGTGGGTGGCGGTCAAGAGCAGAAGCGATGATGCCACGCCACAGGGTAATGGCGCCCCAAGACATGTCGGAATCACCCGGCTTATAGCCGGAGGACAGCACGTGCAGATCGTATTGATCAACACCGCTGCCGAAAGCCACGTTAGTGATGCGGCGTTGGGCAAGAGCACCGATGGGCACGGATGCGGGAGCAGGCGGGCAGGCAGTAGGCCACCACGCGACGATTGGTGTATCCGGAAGAAGAAGGGGAGTAACCACTGCTTCTGCCTGGTCGGCGAGGGCGCCATGCAGGTGCATAACGACGATTTCCGAGGCGCCAGCCTCGCCACCGACGCGCAGTTCGGCATCGAGGCGGGTTTCCTCCTCGAGGGAGCCCGAGGCGATCACGATGACGCGGGAGGGATGCTCGTGGGAGGCATCGCGTACCGAAGTGAGCAGGTTGTCGAGATCATCGCCTTCTTCGGTCATAACGATGAGCGTAAGAACGCGGCCGGTCGTGAGCGTGTAATGCTCCTGCATCTCCACGAGCTTCTTAGAGATTTTGCGCGTGGTCGTATCTGGCAAGGGGATAATCATAAAGCCACTCCTCCTAGGGACCTACGGACGGCGCCAGGAATGACCCCGGCGGCGCAGCATTTTATTGGCAGATTCCGGCCCCCATGTGCCAGCGCGGTACTGCTCTGGCTGACCGATGTTGGACCAGTATTCAATAATGGGGTCGAGGATGGACCAGGACAGCTCGACCTCCTCGTTAGTGGGGAAGAGGGAAGACTCGTCTAAGAGGGCGTCGAGAATCAGGCGCTCATAAGCCTCCGGTGATTCCTCAGTGAAGGCCTCGGCGTAGGCGAAGTCCATGTTCACGTCGCGTACTTCCATGGTGGAGCCTGGGACCTTGGAGCCGAAGCGCATGGTGACGCCTTCATCTGGCTGGACGCGGATCACCACGGCATTTTGGCCCAGTGAATCAGCTTGGCCTTGGTCAAAAGGCTGGTGCGGGGCGGTCTTAAAGACGAGCGCAATCTCCGTCACGCGGCGGCCGAGGCGCTTGCCAGTGCGCAGGTAGAAAGGAACGCCCGCCCAACGACGGGAATTGACCTCAAGGGTGCAGGCTGCGTAGGTTTCCGTCGTGGATTCCGGATCGAAGCCTTCTTCTTCTCGGAGGCCCTTGACGTACTCCGAGCCCTGCCACCCCGCGGAGTACTGGCCGCGGGCTGTGGTCTTGTTAAGCGGGTGCACCGCGTTGGTAGCGCGCAGCACCTTGATCTTTTCCGCTTGGAGCGCCTCAGGGGCAAAGGAGGAAGGCTCCTCCATGGCGACGAGGGCTAGCAGCTGCAGGAGATGGTTTTGGATGACATCGCGGGCAGCGCCGATTCCGTCGTAGTAGCCGGCGCGGCCACCGAGCCCGATGTCTTCGGCCATCGTGATCTGTACGTGATCGATGTAGTGCGCGTTCCACATCGGCTCGAAGATCTGGTTGGCAAAGCGCAACGCCATGATGTTCTGCACCGTTTCTTTACCTAGGTAGTGGTCGATGCGGAAGACCGAGGACTCTGGGAAGACGGCGTTGACGATCTCATTGAGCTGGCGTGCAGAGTTCTGATCGTGGCCGAAAGGTTTCTCGATGATAACGCGGCGCCAAGAATTATCCGTGCTATTTGCCATGCCTACGCGCTCGAGTTGGTGGCAAATATCGGAGAAGAACTCCGGGGGCACGGAAAGGTAGTAGGCCCAGTTACCGCCCGTGCCGCGGGAAGCGTTGAGCTCAGCGAGCCGAGCAGACAGCTTGTCAAAGCCTTCGTCATCGAAGTTGCCTTGCACAAACTCGATTCCCTTGGCTAGGTGCTCCCACACATGCTCACTGAAGGTGGTTCGTGCTCCTGCCTCCGCGGCTTCGCGAATGTAGTCGCAGAAGGCCTGCTTATCCCAGTCGCGGCGGCCGTAGCCGACCAAGGTGAAGCCTGCTGGAAGCAATCCTCTATTGGCCAAGTCATAGATTGCGGGGAGGAGCTTCTTGCGCGCCAAGTCACCCGTGACGCCAAAAATCACCATGCCAGAGGGGCCGGCGATGCGTGGCAGGCGCTTGTCTTTCGCGTTGCGCAACGGGTTGACCCACGCGCTGGTAGTGCTCACTAAGTGTCCTTTCGGTCTGTGTGAGGTAAGTCCAAATGCTCAGCATAGCGACCCGCGCCCCGTAGGCCATAGTTGCGTGGCCATAAACGGTGTGTGAGTCGCTATCGAGCAATCACTGTTCGCCGTTGTCTAAGCGAGGCGGTCCGTCATAGAAGCAAGCAGAGCTTCCCATGCATCGACGAACTTGTCGACGCCCTCCTTTTCCAGCACTGCGAAGACATCGGCGAAGTCAATGCCAACTGCCTCCAGCTGTGACCACACCTGCTCAGCCTGCTCAGCAGAGTCACTGAGAGTATCGCCGTGCAGGTTGCCCTGCTCGAGGACGGCATCGATGGTCTTCTCCGGTATCGTGTTAACGGTATCCGGTCCGGCTAGCTCAGAAACATAGAGCGTGGCGGGGTAGTCGGGGTTCTTAACTCCCGTCGACGCCCACAGGGGGCGTTGCGGGTTGGCGCCAGCTGGGAGGTCCTCGCTGCCCTCCTTGAACTCTTTGCGGAACAGGGCGTAGGCGCGCTGAGCGTTGGCCACGCCGGCTTTTCCGCGCAAGGCAAGAGCCTCGTCTGAGCCGTTCAGTCCCAAACGCTTGTCTACTTCAGTATCCAAACGGGAGACAAAGAAGGATGCCACGGAGTGAATCGTGGAGACATCCTTGCCCGCAGCAGCGGCGCGCTTGATTCCCTCCTTATAAGCTGCAATGACCTGGGCATAGCGCTCGACCGAGAAAATGAGGGTGACATTGACAGAGATGCCCTCTGCGAGGGCGTCGGCAATGGCCGGAAGGGAGCCATCGGTAGCTGGGATCTTGATCATGAGGTTGGGGCGGTCAACCTTGGCCCACAGCTCACGTGCCTGCTCCAAGGTTGCTTCCGCATCGGCGGAGATGCGGGGATCTACCTCGATGGAGACTCGGCCATCCCGGCCGCCCGACTTCTCGTAGATCTCGGTAAAGACGTCACATGCGTTGCGGACATCGTCGATAGCCAGTGAGTACACTGCTTCGTCCGCGGTAGCGGACTTTTCCTTCAACGCTGCGATGTCTGTGTCATAGGAAGTACCGGCAGACATTGCGGCAGCAAAGATCGCGGGGTTCGTGGTGACACCCACGATGGACTTGGTATCCAGTAATTCGCGGAGGTTGCCGGAGTCTAGGCGCTCGCGGGAAAGATCATCGAGCCAGGTGGAGGTTCCGAGGCGAGCTAGTTCATCAATATGCGTCATGGTGTGGTGAAAGTCCTTTCGTGAGGGGAACTCGGAATGAGAAACTAGTCTGCCTGCGCAGCGCTCAGTGCTTCGCGCGCGGCATCAGCAACGGCCTCGGCGGTGAAACCGAACTTCTCAAAGAGTTCTGCGGCAGGTGCGGAGGCACCGAAGTGCTCCAAAGACACGGTGCGGCCGAAGGAACCGGTGTACTTGTGCCACGGCATGGAGATACCGGCCTCGACGGAGACGCGCGCGCGGACCGAGGAGGGAAGGACGGATTCGCGGTAGGAAGCGTCCTGCTCATCGAACCATTCCAGGCACGGTGCGGAAACGACCCGGGTAGCGGTGCCTTCAGCCTCGAGCTGCTTGGCGGCCTCCACAGCGAGCTGTACCTCGGAGCCGGTGGCAAGGAGGATGACATCCGGAGTTTCCTTCGATGCCTCAACAAGAATGTAGGCGCCGCGGCGTACGCCTTCGGCAGCCTTTTCCTTAGTGCCCTCAAGCACGGGGAGGTTCTGGCGGGACAGGGCTAGGCCCTTCGGGGCGGCCTTGTATTCGAGCGCCGCAGCCCACGCCTGGGCCGTCTCGTTAGCATCGGCTGGGCGGATAACGGAGAGGTTGGGGATGGCGCGCAGTGCAGCGAGTGTTTCCACAGGCTGGTGGGTGGGGCCGTCCTCGCCTAAGCCAATAGAATCGTGGGTCCACACGTAGTAGGTATCGGTAGACATGAGCGCACCGAGGCGCACGGCGGGGTACTGGTACTCAGAGAAGATCAGGAAAGTACCGCCGTAGGCGCGGGTATTGCCGTGCAGCGCGATGCCGTTCATGATGGCGGACATAGCGTGCTCACGAATACCGAAGTGCAGGTTACGGCCGTAAGGCGTGGCGGTCCAGGCATCCGTGGTGATGGACTCTGGGCCGAAAGACTCCGCGCCCTTGATTACCGTGTTATTGGAGCCTGCCAGGTCGGCGGAGCCGCCCCACATTTCCGGTAGGGAGGCCGCAAGTGCTTGAATAGCTGCTTCAGAAGCCTTTCGGGTAGCTAGAGATTCGCCCGCTTCCCAGGTGGGAAGCTCGGCGGCGAAGTCAGCGGGAAGCTCGCGGGCCTGGAGGCGGTCGAAGAGCTTCTTCTCCTCCGGGTTGGCTGCGGCCCACGCGTCGAACTTCTCCTGCCATTCAGCATGCTTCTGGGCACCGCGGGCAATCAGCTCGCGGGTATGAGCGAGGACTTCCTCATCGATGTGGAAGGACTTCGCAGGATCGAAGCCGAGGATTTCCTTGGTAGCGGCCACCTCGTCTTCCCCGAGGGCGGCGCCGTGGACGCCACC
>DXEO01000023.1 GCA_019114925.1 Candidatus Corynebacterium faecipullorum
GTTGAAATCCTCGCCGAGGAAGACGACACCGTTGACGTCGGCGCCGTCATCGCCCGCGTCGGCGACGGCTCCGCCGCAGCCTCCGAGAAGCCCGCTGCCAAGGAAGAAAAGGCAGAGGAAAAGAAGGAAGAACCCAAGGCTGAGGAGAAGAAGGAGGAGCCGAAGGCAGAAGAGAAGAAGCCTGCTGCTTCCCAGTCCTCCGAGCCGAAGACTTCTGAGACTTCCACCAAGGTCAACAACGGCGATAACGTCCCGTACGTCACCCCGCTGGTACGCAAGCTGGCCGAGAAGCACGGCGTTGACCTCTCTACCGTCTCCGGCACTGGCGTCGGTGGCCGCATCCGCAAGCAGGACGTCCTGGCCGCTGCTGGCGAGGGCGAGGCACCGGCTTCCTCCGCTAGCGCATCCTCCAGCAACCCGCGTGCTCGCTGGTCCACCAAGTCCGTGGATCCGGAGAAGCAGGAGCTCATCGGCACCACCCAGAAGGTCAACCGTATCCGCGAGATCACGGCGACCAAGATGGTTGAGGCCCTGCAGATTTCCGCTCAGCTGACCCACGTCCAGGAAGTCGATATGACCGCCATCTGGGATATGCGCAAGCAGTCCAAGCAGGCGTTCATTGATAAGTACGAGGCCAACCTCTCCTTCCTGCCGTTCATCGTGAAGGCCACCGTTGAGGCACTGGTCTCCCACCCGAACGTCAACGCGTCCTACAACCCGGAGACCAAGGAGATGACCTACCACGCTGACGTCAACGTGGCCATCGCCGTGGATACTCCGCGCGGCCTGCTGACCCCGGTCATCCACAAGGCCCAGGAGCTGACGCTGCCGGAGATCGCCCAGAAGATCGCCGAGCTGGCTGATAAGGCACGCAACAACAAGCTCAAGCCGAATGATCTGACCGGTGCAACCTTCACCGTCACCAACATCGGCTCTGAGGGCGCCCTGCTGGATACCCCGATTCTGGTTCCGCCGCAGGCCGGCATCCTGGGCACCGCCGCTATTACCAAGCGTGCGGTCGTCGTGACCGAGGACGGCCAGGACGCCATCGCCATCCGCCAGATGTGCTACCTGCCGTTCACCTACGACCACCAGGTGGTCGATGGCGCCGACGCTGGTCGCTTCATCACGACCATCAAGGACCGCCTCGAAACCGCAGATTTCGAAGCCGACCTTGACCTCTAAGCCTTAGAGTTAAGGCTTAGGCTTGCTCCCCGCCACTGCGGCGGGGGAGCTTCGTCGTTGTGCACGCTGTTTCTCTCATCCAACGCCGCACGGCGGCCCAGGAAGGCCCGACGACAAGCGCTCTCATGCCAGCACCCCACTTATCTGACGAAGATCTCCGCAGATCCTGCGGCGAGGCCAATAACTTTGGCAGATAGGCGCCTTCCACGCGCCATCCCCGCTCCAATTCCCCGCCCGACTGTGACTCAGCACACTAGACTGTGCCGCATGGTTTCTCAGAAGTGGTTCCGAGTCGCTTTAGGCATGTTCCTCGTCGCCTGCGGCGCTAACCTCTTCGCCCCGATGGTCGTGGTCTACCAGGTCACCACCGAGCTGGGGGTTTTGGAGACGACCTTCCTCTTTGGCATCTATGCCCTCGGCATCATGGTGGCTCTCTTCATTGGAGGCCCACTCTCGGATTCGCTGGGGCGCCGAGCCATCATGCGCCCAGCCGTCCTCACCACCACTGCTGGCTCACTGGTCTTCCTCGGCGGCGCAGATGGTGCCTTCCTCCCCTTGTTGATCGGCCGCCTGTGTGCCGGGGCTGCGGTGGGACTGGCTATGTCTTCCGGCGCTGCGTGGATTAAGGAGCTCAGCACCCACCTCAGCGTTGGTGCGAAGCGTTCCTCCATCGCTCTGTCAGCCGGCTTTGCATCGGCACCTGGCGTTGCCGGTATAGCCGCGGAGTTCCTTCCCTGGCCCACCATCCTGCCTTTTCTATTGCATATCGGCCTAGCGCTCGTCGTGGTCCCGCTCGTGTGGACGGTACCTGAAAAGCGGAGCAAACCGGCGCTGTCGCAGCGGCGCACCTTGATACCGACAAGCTTGATTACTCCCCGCTACCTACCGGTCGTGGCCTATGCACCGTGGGTCTTCGGCTCCGCTACCACTGCCTTTGTCTTCCTGCCCTCGCAGCTTAGCGAGCACCTGCACCACCCCGTTCTCATCGCCGGTCTCTGCGCGCTTCTCACCATGGGCAGCGGCGTAGTCATTCAGCAGCTAGCGGGCCGCATCTGCGTGACTGCTTTTCACGGCATGCTGCTGGCCGCTATAGGCATGGCTCTGTGCCTCGGCGTCCTCGCCGCAGCGGAATATAGCTGGGCAGTCTTCCTTCTGCCCCTCGCAGCCATAATCATGGGCAGCTCCTATGGAATTGGCATGCTCAGCGGTCTCGCGGAAACCCAAGCCATCGCCCACCCGGCGGAGCTTGGTGCAGCAACGGGGGTGTTTTATTCGCTGACCTACCTGGGCTTCTTTGCCCCCTTCATTCTCTCGCTTTTGGGCCCTGTCACAGGCTATTCCACCGCCTTCATCATTGGGCTCGCTGTCGCGGCGCTGACTGCCGTGGCGCTGCGCCTCCGCTTTAAGGGGTAACCGGGGTTAATGTCATGGCATACGCTTTATACTTGGGGCAGTTTAGGTCACACAAACTATCGCCACGAAGGAGATTCACCATATGGATTTCATCTCTCGTCACCTCGGCCCGGATGCAGCCGAGCGTGAGACGATGCTCAAGGCAGTGGGCTATGACAGCGTGGACGCGCTTGTCGATGCCGCCCTGCCGACCTCCATCCGCGCCGCCGAGGCGCTCAACCTCCCGGAGGCTTTGAGCGAAGATGATGCGCAGGCGAAGCTGCGCGAGTACGCCTCCCAGAATGTCGTGCTGAAGTCCTTCTATGGCCAGGGTTACTCCGATACCCTCACCCCGGCGGTCATTCGCCGCGGGCTGCTGGAGGATGCCGGCTGGTACACCGCCTACACGCCCTACCAGCCGGAAATTTCGCAGGGCCGCCTCGAAGCCCTGCTGAACTTCCAGACCACGATCGAGTCCCTGACCGGCCTTCCCATCGCGAACGCCTCGCTTCTTGACGAAGCCTCTGCCACCGCCGAAGCCGTCGGCCTGATGGCCCGCGCGGTAAAGAAGGGCCGCCGCGTGCTGTTGGATTCGCGCCTGCACCCGCAGGTTCTGGCCGTGGCCGCTGAGCGCGCCCGCGCCATCGAGCTGGAAGTCGAGATTGCTGATGTCCGCGATGGAATCGTCGGCGAAGACCTCGTCGGCGCAGTTCTGGCCTACACCGGAACCGAGGGCGATATCGTCGACCCGCGCGCTGCCATCGAGGAGCTGCACACCCGCGGCGCTCTGGCTGCTGTCGTAACCGACCCGCTGTCGCTGCTCCTTCTAGAAGCACCTGGTTCTATGGGTGCAGACATTGTTCTCGGCTCCTCGCAGCGCTTCGGTGTCCCGCTCTTCTTCGGCGGCCCGCACGCAGCTTTCATGTCCGTCACGGATAAGCTCAAGCGCCAGCTTCCGGGCCGCATCGTGGGCGTGTCCAAGGACGCCGCCGGCCGCCCCGCCTATCGTCTGGCCCTGCAAACCCGCGAGCAGCACATCCGCCGCGAGCGCGCCACCTCCAATATCTGTACCGCCCAGGCCCTCCTGGCCAACGTGGCCTCGATGTACGCGGTCTACCACGGTCCGCAGGGACTGAAGGAGATTGCGCAGCGCGTGCATGACCGCGCTTCTGCTTTCGCTGCGGCAGTCACCGGCGCGGGCAAGGAAATTGTTTCCCGTGACTTCTTCGACACCGTAACCGTCACCGGCGTGGATGCCGCCGCGATCAAGGCCCAGCTGCAGGAGCAAGGCTACCTGGTGCGCGCCATCGGCACGGACAAGGTCTCAGTCTCCTTCGGCGAGTCCGCTACCAGCGAGGATGTCAACATCCTTGCCGCTGCCTTCGGCGCCGCGGACTCCGCTGCGTCCGAGCCAGCCTCCTCTGGCTCCGCCGCCTTCTTCGAGATTCCATCCTCCGTCCAGCGCTCCGAGGAGCCGCTGCAGCACGAGATCTTCAACTCCCTCCATTCCGAGACCCAGATGCTGCGCTACCTGCGCACCCTGGCGGATAAGGACCTGGCGCTCGACCGCACCATGATCCCGCTGGGCTCGTGCAC
>DXEO01000024.1 GCA_019114925.1 Candidatus Corynebacterium faecipullorum
TGGATGAGATAGTAATTCGGGGTGGGCTTCCACGTGTAGCCGGCAGGCACGATGTCTGCGCCATAAGCGGTGTAGGACTTCGTCGTCCACAGCGGGATGGCCGGCATCTCTCCCAAAAGCAGGCTTTGGGCTTCGGAGTAGTGCTTCTGGGCTTCCTCGTGGTCTTGTACCTGGCCTGCCTTTTCCAGCAACTTATCGTATTCACGGGTGCTAAAGCCGGACTCATTCTCTGAGGAGAAAGAGGCATACAAGGGAACCCAAAAGGTCGATTCCTCCGGGAACTCCGCCTGCCAGATCGTCCGGAAGGCACCGGTGATGCGGCGGGAGATGACCTCTTGGCGCAGATCCTTCAAGGAGTCAAACTCTTGCCCCTCCGCAGGAACGCCGAGGGTATCCGTCAGCTGTTTCGCCACGGCGTCGATCCATGCCTTGTGGCCACCGTGAACGTTGTACGCAATGGTAAACACACCTGTAAACGGATCCAGCTTCTCCGCCTGCGCCCACAGTTCACGAGCTTTATCCGGCTGGTAGGTCAGCACGTCGGCCCCCACTAGGGCGGGTGGGGTGGTGCCAAAGAGAGGCGCAACGAAACTTGTGGCCGGAAGCACCATGTCGTGGAAGACCTCCCGAGCAATTTTTTCTCGGTCCACCGCCATGGACATAGCGCGGCGTCGCAGGCGCCCAGCCTCACCGCGGAAATTCGCGTCATTGGCGGGGATGGTGATTTCCATGATGGAGCCACCTGGCTTAGTCAGCGCACGCTCACCCAGCTCCTTTTCGAAGCTGCCGAGTCTCTCCGATGGGATGCGCGTGAGCACGTCCAGCCGCCCCTTAACAAGATCCTCGTAGGCCTGCTCCTCCGAGGAGTAAACAATGAATTTAATGCCGCCATTACGTGGGGTCCGTGGCCCCTTGTACCGCGGATTAGGTAGAAGGGTCAAGGACTTATCGTGCTCCCACGAGGCCAGCACGTAGGGGCCGCTGCCGATAGGGTCCGTGCCCCGCTCACTTAACTTGTCTTGATCCTCAGACCGCATGGGGAAAAGACCGAATAGCCCAGCCGCTCTAGGAATCCTGCCGTGGGGCGGGAGAGCTCAATGCGGAAGGACTTCTTCCCCGTTACTGTCAGCCCGCGCATGGTGTTCCTGCCCTCATGGAACCCTTGGATTGGTTCAAAGGTATAAGCCGATAGCAGCGACTTCCGCACTGCGGTATTCCACGTATCGACAAAATCCTCAGCGGTGACGTTGGCTCCATCGGAGAATGTCGCGTCCTCACGAATCACCACGTCATAGGTGGTGTCATCGACCTGCGTGATGGATTCCGCCATGTCATAGTGGGCGTCACCGTCTTCATCCGGATACATCAATCCCGAATACACCAGGTTGATGATGGTCTGCCCCGGCACATCGTTGGAATCAGCCGGGATGAGGGTGCGCTGCGGCTCTGAAATATCAGTGGTGATGAGGTCCAGGCCTGAGGTATCAATGCGGTCCGGTTCCGAAGCGCAGCCCACCACCGCAGGTGCCACTGCCCCGACACTGCCAGCACCCCCAGTAGGCCCAGAAAAGAACGCCTCGACGTCACGCGTTCATCACCTCACTTCCACACATACTTTAAAGCATCTAATCAGCCCTCTTTTCATAGCGGCGCATGAGCCTTTCCACCAGTTCATCGGTGAGCTGGTCATCGGCCAAAATGCGGTCCAGAAGCTCGCGCGGTGAGGGCTCATCGGCGCTCGGAGTTTCATAGGAGTCACCGCTTAAATCCACGCCGAAGTCGGAGGTTTCCACTTCCGCGGTGGCGGGCTCCATCATCTCCGACATCTCCGCTACTTCCTCGTTGAAGGAGTCGAGGAATTCGTTGGCGTCGATAGCCGCTTCCGCACGTCGCTTGCCTGCTCGCACCTCGCGCTCAATACGGCGCTGCAGTGCCTTTTCCATTTGGTTGTGGCGCCAGGAGCGGAGTTTGGTGGGCTCTAGGCGACGCCCCACGGCCCTGCCCTTGCTCTCCGCCTTGCGCGCCATCACCATGACGTAGGCCGCGGTGTCATTGACCGGCGCCCACTCCTGGCGTGCAGGCACGCGCCATCCGGCCCAAATACCCAGCATCGTCATCACGAAGGAGACGACCGGCCCCAGGATGACTCCCCAGGCCAAGTATCCGGCGGAGTCCGCGCCCAGCACCAACAGGGCACAGGCCACCGCCGGGATCACGGTGGGGGTGTTATCCCCAAAGACGGCTGGCTCGCGCCCCATGGCAATATCACGAATCATGGATCCACCTGTGGCCGTGAACACGCCCATCATGATGCAGGGAATCAACGGCAGGCCATAAGCGATGGCTTTGAGCGCGCCTGTCGACGCCCACAGCGCCGAGACCACCGCATCCCCATGTGATTGCACATAATCCCACGTTTTGCCCTTGAAGTAGACGAAGCGGGCAATAATGGCACCAGTAAACGCCAGGTAGAGGTATTCCGGCTGGCTCATCGCGGCGACGGTGCCGCGGTTGATGAGCACGTCACGGATCATGCCGCCGCCGAGGGAAGAGAACATCGCGATGAAGAAGAAGCCCACGATGTCATAGCCGCGCTGCCGCGCCATCGTTCCGCCAATCATGCCCATGAGGAGGACACCAATGATGTCGGACCAGTAGTACAGCGACTCGATCAATGGGTCCATCTCGACAACGCTCATGGTGGTCATCGTATCGGGTGCTGAGCAATCTCTCTCGCATTAAGGCGCTATTACTTTAAGCGGACCACCTGGTTGGTGGGCCACTAAGGCTTGAGAAAAGGAGCTAATGCACGTAGAGCTCGTTGTAGGCTTTCTCTATCCAGATGACATAAAGTACTTCCCCGTCTTTCCAGCCGGCAAAAGGGAGATTCCCTTTGTGACGGTACACCCGGAACTTCTCGACATCCTTAAATTGCCTAGGTATACGAGGAATGATCGCGGTTGCCGGAATAAACTCTGAGCCAAGTCCGTGCTTGGGATGCTGTGCCAGCTCTTTCCACGAAAGCACTGACCGCTTGTGCCACTTTGCCAGAAACTCTGCGCGCATCGAATCATCTAGTTCTTCAAAGCCCCACCCCTTCTGCAGGAACCGCGTTGAAAGGAGCGGATAATCAGCCCGCGAGCTGCGAAGAGCATCCACGACGCTCGAGTCCGGGGCGCTCCTCACCCCTCTGGTTGGCCTACTCCCCCGTCGTTTACTTTTCTTGCCCACAGCTAGCAGAAATAATTCTTCAGATCGGCATCCGTTATTTCCAGCCCGCGTTTGCCCTCGACAAAGTTCTTTTTCCAAGGAGATTCAGTGTGGGTTTTATTCCGCAATGCCCATGCGGAGTAGGGGCCATATTTGTCCCACACCTCAATCAAATCCCGCTCAACGTCGCGGTAATCATCCCAGTCGAAATCATCCGAGATGAACTCATCGGGGTCGATGGGAAGCTTTCCATAGTGTTTAACGTCATGGTAGACGTCCACGACTACTGGGCCATGTGCCCATGCTTCCATGCGTTCAGGAAACAGCGGCAGGCCATCAGAATTGCGCATATGCAGCCCTTTGGCGTAGTAAAGAAGCTTTTGGAGCTTGAGCTGCGTTATTTCAGCGTCATCAGTTTCCTCAGCCCACGCTACAAACCATTCGGCTATTTGCCGCGCCGTAAATTGTTCCATGCCTGCCCTCCCTCCAGTTCCCGCCAAGCGTACAACAGGCCCAAGACTTGACACCATCCCGACGTTCGAAAAGACGTAAAACGCCCTCCAAAAGGACAGCATAAGACCAAAAAAGACGGCGTAAAAGGAGTAAGCAACAGAAGCTTTGCGTTGTGGGGCCACCGGGGCTCGAACCCGGGACCAACGGATTATGAGTCCGTAGCTCTAACCGACTGAGCTATAGCCCCGCGTATTCCCTGCCTGCATTCCGCACCAGCACTGAGCCAGCACTCACGCATACAGCGAATCCGCTCCCAGCAACATTAATCGGCAGGCCCAGAAAACGGCAATTTAGGGGCTTAAAATCGGCGTCTAATCTTCAGCAGCAGCCCTCCGACCTCTTACTGCCACTACAACGCCCACGATGCAGGACGCAATCACCCCAAGGACAC
>DXEO01000025.1 GCA_019114925.1 Candidatus Corynebacterium faecipullorum
CCCCGCCCCAGTAGCTCAGGGGATAGAGCACGGCTCTCCTAAAGCCGGTGTCGGAGGTTCGAATCCTCTCTGGGGCACGTTTCTCGGCCCCGCATTTCGGTTAGAAATGCCGGGCCGATGTCGTTTTCGACCCCATGTCGTGAACGGCCCTTACTCTGCCTCGGCCTTCTCATTGATATGGGCAGCGCACTCAGTCGGGTTTTCGAGAGACACAATCAACCGATCAAAGTGCTCATCTTTTAGTTCGATGACAACGGCGTTTTCATAGCCGTTGATGTTCCAGAATTGACGGCCCCCGTCAGCGTGGAAAGTGCCTGATAGTTTCTGGCCACTGCGCAGCCCGGGCGCTCGAAAACCTTTCGGCTCATGCTTCATCCCAGGGTCATGAGTAGCTCCGCGAACGTGGCTCCACGGAACCGCGATACTGCGGGTGAAGGACCACATTTTATCCAGACCGCGTGGCTCAATGATGAGTTCTTTGTCCGTCAGGGTGAGTTTGTTGCTCATGATAGTTTTCCTTATTTTTCGGTTCCTTGAGAGCGGGCAAGCACGTGCTGCCCCAGAGAACCCGGGGTACTGAAGCACAGTTCATAGGCCTGTTGGATAAGTTCCCGTAAATCCTTACTGACCGGCGCCACCTCTACCAGTGCCACTACTACGAAGTCCTTTGCCGCCTCTGATGCCTGCCCGCTCTTAGCTTGGGCACAAACCGCTTCCGCAGCAGCACGGAACAACCCATGCTTCGAGCCATAAATGTTGTAAAAGCTGGACCGGTTGAGCCCTAGCTGATTCACCACCACATCGACCGATACGGCGTTGAAGCCACTCTTGCCAAAGAGCGCAATGGCACCAGAAAGAACGTCCGCTTCATCAAATTTACGAGGCCTACCCATGAGTTTCATACTACCCATTCCAGAATGATTAGTCCATAACTCAGACGGGTTAGGATTTGCAGAAATGAACGGCACTCGAATGACATTTCTAACAAATAAGCACTGAAACCGCCCGCCGGGTTTTGAGCGCTATTTGATTGATATGTCACCTGCCAGCTTTTATCCTCTTGATGCCAGGCACAAATTGGTAAACAAGCCCCCAAATCTGGCAAGTTTTTAGCGCATATTTACGAAAACGTACCTTGCCAGTAGAAATCCCCCACCTCGGCGTGAAGCAGGGGCATGGCGGCTCGTTGGCTGAGTGTTAGTTCAGCCTCGGAATCTTTGGCAGCTGCGGCTGTGGGATGTTGAAGCCGAAGATGCAGTTGATGTTCGGACGGACCTCCTCAGCGCCCGCCTGCTTTAAGCAGTGTGGTACACCGGCGCCAGTTCGTAGACCGGAGTATCCATCCCCTCATAGCGCGCCTTGAGCTGGAGAGCTAGGTAGCGCGAATAGTGGCGCGATTGGTGCAGGTTGCCGCCATGGAACCATAGCTGCGGCACCTGGGTGGGCTTCCACATGTTGCGCAGCTCGCCTTCCCAGGGTCCTGGATCCTTGGTGGTATCTGACCCCAAGCCCCAGCACTTGCCTACAGCGTCAGCGACTTCCTTGGAAATCAACTGCTCGGCCCAGCCATTCATAGATCCGTATCCAGTGGCCAACACGATGACATCGGCGGGCAATTCGGTACCGTCAGTGAGCACCACGGACTTTTCCTTCACCTCCGCGATGGACACCCCAGACTTCACCGGGATGGAGCCATCAATGACCAGCTCACTGGCACCGACGTTGATGTAGTAGCCCGAGCCACGGCGCAGGTACTTCAAGTAAAGACCCGAGCCGTCATCGCCAAAGTCATTCTGGAAGCCGGCCTTCTCCAAACCATCGTAGAAGTCCTTATCGGCCTCACGGATGCCGTCGAAGACTTCGCGGTGGACGTCGGGAAGCACGGCGTAGGGCCAGGAAGCAAAGAGAAGGTCCGCCTTATCCGTATCCACACCGGCCTCCACGGCTTCTTCCGAGTAGAGCGGGCCAAAGACATCCTTCATGAGGGTATCCGATTGAACGATGTGCGTGGAGGAACGCTGAATCATCACCGGCCGCGCACCATGCGCGTAGAGGTCCGCGGCGATGTCGTGGGCGGAGTTGTTCGCGCCCAGCACAATGACGTCCCTACCCTCATCGCCTGCGCCGCCCGGGTGTTCCGAGGAGTGCCGGATTTCCCCGGCGAAGTTCTCCTGCCCCTCCAGATGCGGACGATTCGGCACACCGGACATGCCCGTGGCCAGAACCAGCTGTGTGGGCTCCAGAAGAATCTCTTCTCCATCCTTGCGAACGGTGACCTTCCACGTGCCGCTGGACTCATCGAAGGAGGCCTTCACGCACTCACTATTGGTCCAGTAATCCAAGTCCATGATGCCCACGTAGTGCTCCAGCCAGTCCCCCATCTTGTCCTTCGGGGTGAACACCGGCCAGTCATCCGGGAAGGGGAGGTACGGCAGGTGGTCGTACCACACTGGATCGTGCAAGCACAGGGAGTGGTAGCGGCCGCGCCACTGGTCGCCGGGGCGGCCTGCCTTATCGACGATGAGTGTGGGAACACCTTGGCGCTTCAGGCGCGCCCCGAGCGCGATACCGCCCTGACCACCACCGACGATGAGGACGTAGGGCTGCTCCGTGTGGCCAAGCGTTGCCCGACGCTCCTCCCGCAGGTCGGCCCAGTTTTTAGCGTCCTTGACCACCTTATGCTCTGTGCCCAGCGGTCGGCGGCGCCCCTTAGGCTCCGGGAAATCCTTCAATTCGCGCGCGGAGGTAAGGAAGGTCCACGCCTTGGTGTTGCGGAGGCGAACAATTGCCGTGACATAGAAGTTCACAGACTCACAAGTGAAGTGGACCCGCGTCACGCCATTTTCTTCGTCCTCCACCTCTGTTATCTCCGGGTTGTCGAGTGCAGCGTCGGTGCCGGCAATCATCGCGGCGATGGCTTCCGAACCTTCGGCGGTGTGCAGGTTCCACGTCACAGCAGCTAGATCCCGCCAGAAGCCCCCAGGTTCAAAGACTTCTTCCACCTCCGATACTGCCGGCGCTTCACGGCGAGTGAGATGGACAAGCTTTTCAAGCCAGCTTTTAATTTCCGCAGTCGTCATAGCCACAACTCCTTCATGAGAAGAAACAATTTCTCCCATTACTACCCCCGCAGCGAGATTCACATCACACCATCGCCCCCGTGTGAAAGTTTTGCGAAGAGAGAATTTAAATTCCCCCCACAGCATGGCGCGCATAGTGTGGCGGCATGCGAAGCTCCATCCTTACCCCTATTCTCAGCGCTAGGATGAACGCTCATGAGCAACATCACGAAGAAATACAACGTCGACGTCACCCGCGTTGATACCGGCCACTACCGTGCCACGAATGCTGCGGGTGCGACGCTCGAGTTTGGTACGGGCGAAGGGCTGCTAAGTCCGGTCGAGCTGTTGCTTGCCGCCGTGGCGGGCTGCTCAGCCGTGGACGTCGACGTAGTCACATCGCGGCGCACGGAGCCGGAGCTTTTCGACGTCCACGTGGAAGGCGCCCGAGTCAACGAGGACGGCGCCTCGAGGCTTAGCGAGGTCAACGTGGAATTCTCCCTCCGCTTCCCCGACACCGACACCGGCCGCCAAGCCCAGTCCATGGTGGAACGCCTCGTGCGCGTCTCCCACGAGAAGGACTGCACCGTCTCCCGCACGGTAGAAAACCCCACCAACGTCACGTTCCGCACGACTCAGCCCTAAGGCTGCACGCTTTAAGCGCCTGGAGAGCGCTTCAAGCGAAAGGATTGTCCTTGCGCGAGGGGTTCTCCTCCCACGATTCGGCGAAGGGATTGTCCATGGCTTGCTGCATAGTGTGGGAGCCATCCCCGAAGGGATTGCGCCCAGCATCGCTGCGACGGCGGCGGTAGCGTTCCAGATCCGCCTGCGCCATATAACCCAGCTCTTCGCCTTCCACCACGAGCCAGGGAAGCGGGTTCGGATCCACCATGCGGCGCGGCTGCCCTTGGTGTGGCGAGGACAACATGGTGCGGATATCGGCCCGCCCCTGGTCCAGTTCCCCTAGATCCTTCGGGCTCATTGAGGTTCTTATGGTCT
>DXEO01000026.1 GCA_019114925.1 Candidatus Corynebacterium faecipullorum
CTGCTCAGGCGACAGTTCTTGTTGAGCTTGCTGTGTTGGCTCTCCTGGTGCATGAGACGGGCTCCAGCCTTGGAGCGGAGAAAGGGCGTCGGCGGCATCTTCCAGATCAGGATTCGCCTTAGTGACCGGACCTGCTGTTTCCTTAGCGGTTGTCGGCTCATCTTCCACAATGAATGGATTATCTGCCTGCAGGTCTGAGACTGTCACGGCTTCGATAATGTCCGTTTCTTCCTCTTCCTGGCGCAGCTGCTCCTGCGCCCATGCGGCAAAGTCTTCACGCTTCACCAGTGGTTTGTTGTAGCGCACCGCAAGACTTGCTTTACCGTCCTGGGCTGTGAGGTCATCCGTTACGAGGACATCACACCGCGTCTTCGTCACGGACTGCTTGTACACCAGACCCAACCCCGCACAGAATTCTTGGAGCACCGGCCCTTGCGGGTAAAGCTGATTGTCAATAATGGTGGAGCCACGGAATGCCACGCGGGTACCAGGGGTGAGGACGTCCGCAGCCCGCGCAACATTGTTTTCTGCCTGCGCAGCGTGCGAACCGGCAGCAGCGGCAGTCGGGGCAGCCTCGGTTTCCTTCACTGGAACAGTAACTGACTCCTCCGCAACTGCGCTGGCATCCGCAGCGCCGGCGTCCGCTGCGGGGGCGGGCGCTTCGAGGAAGGGCCCGTGTTCGTACCAACACTCGAAGTCTTCCTGCGAGATGATCGGCTTCCCGAACTCGCGAGCTGCTTGAGCTTTCCGAGACATTGATGCCACGTCGCGGGCGACGAGTACATCGCACCGTGTCTTCGACATTCCCTTCTTGTATTCAAGGCGGCGGATACGGCAGATACGGTCGAGGCGCTCGTCGTCGGCGGGGCCGCCGAGAAGCTCGTTGCGGCCTGTGAAGGCAACACGAGTACCCGGAACAAGGAGGCTCGGAATATCCATCGTTGTGTCATCCACCGCTGGCAGCTCCACAGTACGGGTATCGATGCGTGCGACGCGGGCCAGGATGTCGTCGTAAAGCTCCTGCGTCCACAAGCCCCGCGATACCGCCCATGCAGAGAGAAGCTCGGCGCACTCTTCCACTTCAGCGAATGAACGCGGCATCACGGTGCCACCAGACATCGCTGCCCACGCATTATCCGAATCCGTGGCCTGTAGCTGGTCCAGGGTCATCGGTGCTTTCGGTGCCCAGGAAGGAATAAGCACTGCGCCTTCGGTGTCTCGTTCTGCGGAAGGAACTAGTTGCCCACGCGACGGAGCAATCGTGCCCTTCTCATAGGCAACCGCCATCGACTCACACCGGCTGACGACGTCATCACCCTCCGGTTCAAAGCTAAAATCCCCCACCTCGTAGCCGATTCCGAGCGCAACATCCATGCCCTTTTCTTGGTGGCGAACGGCACGCTCGAGCATGGCTAGGCGGTCACCAACGACGATGCCTCCTTGTGCCTGACGGAGGAGAAGTGGCCAGAAATCTCCTAGCGTCGGTGCCATAGCGAGCCCACCAACCGGAATCTTATAGCGCTGTCCAAATTCCCCGAGGTCAGCCATCGGATTAATCCACGATCCAAAGCTCGCTACCCGAGCACCGTTGTGATACACAACCGCATGAATGCGCGCGATGTGTTCACTCATGCCAAAGTTCACGCCGTTGAATGAAACGAGCACCACGCGGTCGGTATTGACACCGCTACTTACTTCTCGCCTGACCCGACGGACAAGAGCATTGTTGGCGCGTATGTGACGAGGCTCCACCGGAGTGGAAAAGCGCAGATGTTCCAGATCAACTGCACGTGAAAGTGCAACGTAGAACTGCCCATCGGTGGCGGTGCCGCCGGCAAGGTCGATGTAGAGCTTAGGAATTGTCTTGCCCTGGCTCTTATGGATGGTGATGGCCCACGCCAAGATGACTGGGAACTGCCTAATCGTTCCAATCGTCTCGCTAACCAAGCGCGATCCGTCAACTCCTGGCCGGTTAATTTCCCACGTGTGCGGAGTCAGGGTGACCACTTCACCAGTCGCGTCAATTCGTACATCGATCTCGTGCTCAGTAGCCCGCACGATCTGGCCAAAACTACCGTTGACAAATCGCCCCTTCGGATCATTAATCACGGTCATGACGCGCGCACCCTCGGCATAGTGAAGTTCGTCCTCACCACTGAAGGAATTGGCTGGAAGCTCTCCGGTGCCTTCCGCAACCGAGACGAACTTTGCGGTAGGAAGGTTGGCTAGCTTTTGCCGGTTAATCCTCGCCACCGTCGACTTACGCGATGTCAACGTCACCCAGTCATCTGGCGCATCAAAATCAGAAACAACCAGTTGGTTCAGGGTTTCCAGTGATTCTTCGCCAACACTTCCCTCACGCACCTCGTTGAGAAGGTCAATAAACGTCGGGTCAGCCTGACGCCAGACCTGAGTTAGGTTTATTTCTTTCAGGTCCAGCTGCGTATACACCTGAGCGGAAAAGAAGTAAGGGCTCTCCCACACCGAATTGAAAAGCTCGGCCTCATTCGGGGTAACAACCGGTGGCAACTGCAGCAGATCACCAACGAGAACCAGCTGCACACCACCAAAGGGCTTCCCATTCCCGCGGATACGGCGAAGAGCCTGATCCATCATGTCGAAGAGATCCGCACGAACCATCGAGATCTCGTCCACGACGAGAATGTCGGTCTTCTTAAGCACGTCCCAAGTCACGGTGGACGGGCGCCACGCACCGCCCCTTTCTAGATCACTAGGAACCATCGATGGCCGAAACCCAAAGGCTCGGTGGATGGTGAAGCCCTCGATGTTCAGGGCAGCGACACCGGTGGGAGCGGT
>DXEO01000027.1 GCA_019114925.1 Candidatus Corynebacterium faecipullorum
CGAGAGCCACATGCCGTGTACCAGCGGTGCCTGCAGGTTGACCAGCTGGGCCGCGTTATAGGAGGTGTGAATCGGGTTATAGTCACCGGAGACCAGCGCGAAGGGCGTCATGTCCTGCGGGGCGGTGACGGTGGCGCGGTCGACGAAGGAGCGTGGCGTCGGCACCACCTTGGTGGAGGACTTGCCGCCGCCCCACTCCGGTGCCTGGCTCGGTGCGGCGGTGCCGGTGGCGCGGCCGCGGATGGCAAAGCGGTGCATCTGCGTGGCCACGATGTCACCGGAGGCGTGATCCTTGAGCTCGAGCTCAACCGTCACGATGCGCCCGGAGACGGATTCCTCGATGGCGGTGCACGAGGAGGTGACGTCGATCTGGCGGCCGTCGGCAAGCTGCTCCAGCGGCACGCGCAGGTCGATGACATGGTCCAGGTGCACCGCGTTGAGCAGGCCTTCGATGACCGGGTAGCCATCCTCCAAACGCCCGGAGCCGAGCGCGGCATAGATGGCCGGCCAGCAGGGGCCGACCAGAACATCCGGGGTGCCGGCCTTCTCGGCTGCAGCATCGCCGCAGGTCACCGCGCTGTGCGCGGAGAGCAGGGAGGCCGGGAAGTGGAAGGAGTAGCCGGACTCGACGGTGGGCATCTGAGTAATCTCATCGCCCTGCTCCGCCGTGGAGCCGACACCAGCCAGGCCCTCCAGGAGAGTGAAGACGGACTTAGGCAGGCGCTCCTCGGAGACTACCGGGGAGCCACCCGTGGCTACATCCTCCGGCAGGTCCACAGGGACGGTGACCTCGCGGACGTAGAAGGGGCGCTGTTCCTCCGGCAGGTCATCCCAGTAGGAGTCCGCCGTGATGACGATCTCCCAGTTGCCTTCAGCATCCTGGCGCAGGTCGAAGGCGTTCTCATCCATCTCATAAGCCGGGTTGGCCATGAGGTGGCCGTGCCACAGCAGGGTAGGAGCAGTACGCAGGAACGCGGCCTCATCGGCGGCGGAGTTCAGGCGGGAGAAAGCCTTCTGCGGCTTGACTCCCTGCTCCAACAGCGCATCCGTGGTGGCCTGTTCGAAGCGGGCAAGCAGGTCCGCCACCGGCTCGTTCTTCTTGGTAATGCCCGCCACGGCCACGGGGCCGGGGATGATGCGCACCTGGTCGGCGGTGTAGCGCTCATCCTGTGCCTGCCAGAGGGTGTCCTTGCCGAACCAGGACTTCAGGTCACCGTCCAGGGCCGGCACCCACGGCATGGGCTTGACGTGCTTGTAGTGCAGGGAAATCCACCAGGCGGCATCGCGCGCCGAGACCTCGGTGGTGCGTGCGGCGGGGTAAGTCTCCAGTAGCTTCGCTGCGGCTGCGGGGGCGTCGTGGACGTCGTAAAGGCTTGCGAAGAGGGTTTCAATCTGGCCGTGATCCGCTGGGTTCAGGCGAGCTTCGACGCGGTGGAGAAGGTCGAAGAAGCGGTCATCCCACGTCGGATCCACAAACGGGTGGGCCAGCTTCACAAAGCGCTCGATCCACTCGGCGTAGGTCATGGACTCGACATCGCCAAAGTAGGGCTTGCAGGTCTTGGCCAGGGCGTCGATGATTTCCTGGCGGTGGGCCGGGTACTCTTCGATGCTCAGGCTCGTAATCAGGCGCGAAGCCGCGGCGAAGGAGTTATCGAGGTCGTGAATGTCCGCCAAAAGGTGCGACTGCGAGGATGCCACGCCGTTCGCACCGGTGCCGCGGCCGACCCATCCACCGTTCTTGGAAGGCGAAATGCCTTCCGTGTTGACCAGCAGGTCCTTCACCGAATCGGTGGCCTTGGCCTCCTTGGTGGCCATGGCGACGGTGCCGAGGAAGACGGCGTCGACAGGCATCGCCGGCATAGCGTGCTTCTTCGCCCACTCACCGGTGAGGTAGGAGGTGGCGCGATCCGGGGAAGCGATGCCGCCGCCGACTGCCAGGTAGACGTTGGGGTGCTGGCGGATTTCGGCGTAGGTATCCAGCAGCATGTCATCCAGGTTGACCCAGGAGTGGTGGCCGCCGGCGTGGCCGTCCTCGACCTGCATGATGATGCGATCCTCCGGGTAGGCCGTGGCGATGGCCAGGACATCCCGGATCTGCTTCGCGGTGCCGGGCTTGAAGGAGATGAAGGGGAAACCGTCGGCGTGGAGGCGGTCCAGCAGCTCGCCGGCCTCCTCTACTTCCGGGATACCGGCGGAGATGCACACGCCGTTGAAAGCCGCACCGGCCGCACGGGCCTTGGGCACGATGCGCGCCTGGCCGAAGTGCAGGTTCCACAGGAAGCGGTCGAAGAACATGGTGTTGAACTGCGCCGTGCGGCCGGGGCGCAGGTGCTGCTCCATCGTGGCCAGGTGGGCGCGGAAGACCTCATCGGAGTACATGCCGCCGCCGGCCATCTCCGTCCAATGCCCGGCGTTGGCCGCCGCGGCGACGATCTCACCATCAGCGGAGGTCGGCGTCATGCCGCCCAGCATGATGGGGGACAGGCCCGTGAGATCGGAGAAGCGGGTCTGGGTATAGGTGCGGCCGTTCGGAAGCTCGATGGTGCGCGGGGCGAAGTCGGCGTAGTTCAGGGCCTTGGGCAGTTCAGCGCCCGGCGTCGCCAGCGCATTGAGCTCCTGCGGGGTGGCGGCCGAGACCACCGTGACTCCCGTGCCTTCCACCACGCGGCGGGTGAGGTTGGTCAGTGCGCGGTCAAGAACGATGAGGTGCTCGGAGTTGAGCTCGGCCAGCGTGGCCGGCCAGTCGTGTTCGGTGACCAGGATGGCCTCGGCCTGGGTGCGGGCCTCATCCACGTCGAGGCCACACTTCTGGGCCAGGTCTACGGTGCGCTCAGCTGCCGGCGCGAGAACCGCGTTGTGGAAGGGAAGAGCTACGGGCAGCTCATCAAAGAGGGGGTTGAGCTCGTCGCCGCCAACGGTGCGCTTCTCTAGTTCAGCGTTGAAGCTCTTGACAGCCTCCTCGATGGCGGTGCGGGTGGCAGCCAGGTCCTCCGGGCTGCCGGACAGCGCAAAGTGGCGGCGGCCGTTGACGACGGCGATGGCGGCGGTGCCGCGCAGGTGCTCAGTGACGAAGCTGCGCTCCAGGCCGCGGATGGACAGCATCTGGGGGCGCGGATCGGAGCCGTTGACCGCGCTGGCTGCGGTGCCCATCAGGATGGCCAGGGCCAGGGCTTGCGCTGGCTTGTCGACGGCCAACGCGCCCAAGCTTCCCTGCGAATGCCCAGCGCGCTCGTCGATGTCGACGCCGAGATCGCGCAGCTGCTCGATAGCGGCAATCTGGCCGAGGACGATGCCGGGGATGGAGACCGCCGGCAGGGCGTCGAGGGACGTGGACTCGGTGGAACCAGCAATGAGCTGCTCGAGGCGCTCGAGCGCGCCGGGGCACGTGGAGGCGATGGTGCGTGCGGCGGGGCCGGTGAGGCTGCGTGCCTGGGCGAGGGTCTCGCGCAGGGTGTCAGCAGTGGCGGCAGTCTGCGCGGCGGTGGTGATGAAACCCTGCCAATCGGAGCCTTGTCCGGCGAAAAGTACGGCCGGGCGGGGCATGGAATGCAGCATAGTAACAGGCATCTTTCCTCTTTTGAGCTGATGGGGAACGGTTTTATGAAGAGCTGCGGGCAGGATTAGTTAGCCCTACAGAACAATCATGATGTGCCACCGTAGTCGAAGCCTTCGCCTAAAGCGGCCTCCCGCGCGGAAAATGTGAGGTTTTTCTCACGTTTGGGTTTTTGGGGGCACTCGCCGCGTCTCCGCCGCGCGAAGTTGCGCAATCTTTTGTATTCTTGGCCTCACTGCAGCGGCTCGGGGAGGAGCAGGGGTGGCTCAGCATCGGCTCGCGCAGCATGAAAGAAAAGAAAACAAGGGGGGGACTATGTCTCAATCAGCAACCGAGAAAACAGTCAAGACACCGGCTCGGCTCAGTAAAAACCGAGTAATCAAAACCATGACCAAGCTGGCCGGAAAGCTGGAGGAAGATTCCTCCACCGGCTTGCCCACCATCAAAATTGCCGGGGGTCTCTTAAGCATCGACATCAACGAGGAGAAGGGCGGCCTGTGTGTCCTCGGGTATTGGGGCGGTGCAGTGCGCTTCAACCCGGACCGGCAGCCTTTGCGCATGGAGGTCAATGATCTCAACGGAGGTGGCATCTCCGGCAGCCTCGTGGCCGAGCCCTGTGGAAGCTCCACCATGCATACCCACCTGCTGGTCCTCGCGCCGCCTTACCTTCCGTCGACGGCCACGAATGCTCAGCTCAAGAGCATTATTGCGGGCTATGCGGCTGAAATGTCGGCGGTTTTCGCGCGCCTGGATGAGCAGTTTCCGGAAGATCCGTCCAAGCCACGGAAGGGGTCTGGGCTTAAGCCGGTGTCGCCCCACTATTTCAGTGAGGCCTATGGGGTTTCAGCGGTGGGGATGTGGCGGGTGCACGAGCGCGCCATGCGCCTGGCGATGATTGGCACGCCCGTTCACGTGGTGGACCACCGGAATGGAGCCTTGAGCATCCTCATCAATGAACACGCGATCACTATTGAAGCCGCTCGCGATGGCTCCGGGGATATTGAACTCAGCCTCGTCACGCCCTCCGGCCGCTGTGCGTGTGACCTTGATGCGCTCGTGCGCTGGGCCGAGTTTATGAATGACGACCAGTATGTCTACTCCGCGCGCATCGAGGTGGTGAACCTCGACGGCGGAGACGAGCGGGACTTGGTCCTGGTGACCACGGCCCGCATTCCCACGAAGTGGGGCTACACCGATGAGCAGCTGGATTGGCAGCTCAGCACGTTGGTGAGCCAGCTTGTCGGTGCTAGTGAAGCGTTCTATCAAACCTTCAACCCTACGCGCGTGATGCGCTATATCGACCGCGCGGCTTAGGCGGAAGCTTCTTTGCCGAGCAGTTTCAGGAGGTCCTGCTGCACTTCGCGGCGGCGGACCTTGCCCAGCTGGTCGGAGGCCAGGTGCTCAAAGTGGTAGAAGGTGCGCGGTACCTTGTAGCGGGTCAGGCGCTCGCGGCAGTAGTCCTTGAGGCCCTCCGGATCGAGCACCGCGCCATCCTCCAGGACGATGCAGGCCACGACATCCTCGGAACCGTCCGCGCGCGGGCGCCCGACGATGGCCACGTTGGTGACGTTCGGGTGCTGGCGGATAACGTCTTCCACCTCGGCCGGGTACACATTGAAGCCGCCGGTAATGATCATCTCCTTGATGCGGGAGACGATCTTGATGAAGCCATCGGATTCCATAATTGCCATGTCACCCGTGCGGTACCACCCTTCGTGGAAGGACTGCTCGGTGGCCTCCGGCATGTTGAAATAGCCCTTGAATACCTGGGGGCCGCGCACGAGGAGTTCGCCCGCGGTGCCATCCGGCTGCGTCTCGCTGAGGTTGTCTGGGTTGCCGATGCGCACCTCGGTATCCGGGAAGGGGATACCGATATAGCCGGGGCGGCGGTTCTTATTGAGCGGGTTCGCGGCCACGATCGGCGAGGTTTCCGTGAGCCCATAGCCTTCCACGAGCAGGCCGCCGGTCAGCATCTCCCATTCCTCAACGATCTCCTCTGGTAGCGCTGCTGCACCCGAGAGGCTGTTTCCGATGCCGTGGAGATCGATGTTCTGTTCCTTGGCTGCCTCCATAACCTTGGAGTAGATCGTGGGCACGCCCGGCATCCAGGTGGGGAGGCGCTTCTTCATGATGTCAAGGAGCAGTGGAACCTTCGGTGCGGGAGTAAGGACTAGCTCGCCGCCAATGTGTACGCCGAGGGCGGCGATGAGGGTGAGTCCATAGACGTGGAAGAGGGGGAGAGCGGCGAGCATGCGCTCGGGCTTCTTGCCCAATTCAGGGACCCACGCTTCCGCCATTTTCATGTTGCAATACAGGTTGGAGTGGGTCAGCTCCGCGCCCTTGGGTTTGCCGGTGGTACCGGAGGTGTAAAGGATCAGTGCCGTATCGTCGCGGTTGACCTTGGCATCTTCGAGCTTCTGGCCCTGCCCGCCGATGGCGCGGCCTGTGAGCGTGCTCCACGGAACGGTGTTGGGGGCGGGAACTGAAAGCTCGGCGCGCTTGTCCTTAATGAAAGGAAGAGGCAGGCGCAGTAGCAGCTGCTTGGGGCGCGGCATGGCCTCGATCATGTTGACCGTGACGATCGTTTCCAGCGGCGTGGAATCACGCAACTCCTCGAAGACCGGGCTCGCTTTATCCCAGACCACGGCCACGCGGGCAGCGTGATCCTGGAAGAGGGGCTCGAGCTCAGCCGCGGTGTAGAGCGGGTTGTGCTCCACGACGGTCGCCCCGAGCTTCAGGATGGCATAGAAGACCGCCACGTGCTGGGGACAGTTGGGGAGTGCCACGGCGACGCGGTCGCCGGGACGAATGCCGAAGGCCTTAAGCCCCGCTGCGGCGGCGCGCACGTGGGTATCGAGTTCGCGGTAGGTCATCTGGTGTCCAAAGAACCACGTGGCGGGCCTTTCGCCGAATTCCTCCACGGTTTCTCGGTAGGAGTCCAGGAGCGTTTCGGTGCCGTAATCCAGATTGGGTTTAGTCCACTCAGGGTAATACTGGAGCCAGGCTTTTGACTCAAAGGCGGAGGGGGCCTGGGCAGGGGATTCGGTCATGTTCGCGAACTCCTTAAGTGGTCAAACTTGTTATGTGTGGAACAGTATAACCAACTTGTGACAGAAGTCTCGCAAAACTTAGCAAAGTTGCTTAGAGCAGTGAAAACGCAATAACCCCGGTGATATGCGTCTATCACGCAGGGATCGCTCCGGGGCTATGGAGTGCTACTTCTCCGCCTTGAGGCGCTCGAGTAGATCCGCCTGAACCTCGCGGCGGCGAATCTTGCCCAGCTGGTCCGTGGCCAGCTTCTCAAAGTGGTAGAAGGTGCGCGGAACCTTGTAGCGGGTCAGGCGCTCGCGGCAGTAGTCCTTGAGGCCTTCGGGGTCGAGCACGGCACCGTCGTTCAGCACGATGCAGGCCACGACGTCCTCGGAGCCATCCGAACGCGGGCGGCCCACCACGGCGGCCTCCGTCACATCTGGGTGGTCCAGCAGCGTTTCCTCAACCTCGCCCGGGTAGACGTTGAAACCGCCGGTGATGATGATTTCCTTAATGCGGCTGACCAAGCGGATGAAGCCATCCTCCTCCATCACGCCCATATCACCAGTGCGGAACCAGCCATTGTGGAAGGCCTTCTTAGTGGCTTCCTCATCGCCGAAGTAACCCTTGAAAATCTGCGGGCCGCGGGCGAGAACTTCGCCTTCCTGGCCGTCCGGCATGGTTTCATCCAGGTTGTCCGGGTTGGCGATGCGAATCTCGGTATCCGGGAAAGGGATGCCCACGTAGCCGGGGCGGCGGTCGCTGCTCATGGGGTTGCCCACGATGATGGGTGAGCACTCCGTGAGACCATAGCCTTCCACGAGCATGCCGCCGGTGTACTTCTCCCACTTCTCCACGGTATTGACCGGCAGGGTGGACGCACCGGAGAAGGCCGCGCGCACGCCGTCGAGGGAGACGTCGTTTTCTTCTGCCTTCGCCACGATGCGCTCATACAAGGTCGGTACACCCGGCACCCAGGTTGGGGTGTGCTTCTTCATGAGATCCATGATGAGCGGCATCTGTGGGCTCGGAAGTAGCACCAGCTCGCTGGCGATGAGCGGCGCCAAGGTGGCGTTCATGGTCAGACCATAGGCGTGGAAGAAGGGGAGCGCGGCGAGCATGCGCTCAGGGGAATCACCCAGGCCCGGGACCCAGTGCTTGCCCATCAAGATATTGGAGAAGAGATTGCCGTGGGTCAGCTCCGCCCCCTTGGGGTTACCAGTGGTACCGGAGGTGTAGAGGATCAGCGCGGTGGTGTCCTTGGTGACTTCCTCCGGGGAGATGACGTCAGAACCATCGCCGCCAATCGCGTTGCCCACGAGGGATTCCCACGGCACCGTATTCGGGGCCGGGGCGGTGAGCTGATCGCGTTTGGACTTCAGCGGCGGAATAGGCAGGCGCAGGGCCAGGCGCTGCGGAGTCGGCATCGCGTTGATCATGTTGATGGAGACGACGGTCTCCAGGGAGGTCGTCGGACGCAGCTTCTCCAACGTGGAGGCCGTCTTATCCCACGCAATGGCGATGCGCGCGCCGTGGTTCTTAAACAGGCCCTCCAGCTCGTGGGCGGTGTAGAGCGGGTTGTGTAGAACCGCGATGGCGCCCAGTTTGAGCACGGCCCAGAAAGCAGAAATGAACTGCGGGCAGTTGGGGGCGACGATGGCCACGCGGTCTCCCGGGCGCACGCCGAAGGCGCGGAGGCCGGCGGCTGCACGGCGGACCTGTTTGTCCAGCTCGGCATAGGTCTGCGTGCGGCCGAAGAAGTAGGTTGCCGGTTTGTCGGGGTGGAGCGCGAGGTTGTTGTCGTAAACGTCGAGAAGCGTGGTGTCCCCGTATTCCAAGCTGTGCGGGGTCCACTCCGGGTAATACTGGAGCCACGCCTTGGACTCGTATGCCGACATCGATTCACCTTTCGGTCGCGTAGGTTGAGGTACGGGCCAGTATAACGCGGCTCGTTTCGGGATACACTGGACAATTATGCGCATCGCGATGATTTCCATGCACACCTCGCCCCTTGAACAGCCCGGTTCCGGGGATGCGGGCGGCATGAACGTCTATGTTCTTAACACTGCCCGCCAGCTCGCGCGCCTCGGCGTAGAGGTCGATATTTTTACGCGAGCCACGCGCCCCAGTCAGGGGGAAGTGGTGGACGTCGAGGAGCGCCTGCGCGTCATCAACATTGTGGCGGGGCCCTATGAAGGTCTCAGCAAAGAGGAGCTGCCCACCCAGCTGGCCGCGTTCACGGGCGGCATTTTCAACTTCGCGCGCTGTTTTGAGGTGGACTATGACGTCATCCACTCCCACTACTGGCTCTCCGGCCAGGTGGGCTGGCTGCTGCGTGACCTTTGGGACGTCCCTCTCGTCCACACCGCGCACACGCTGGCCGCGGTGAAGAACGTGCACCGCACGCTCGATGACACCCCGGAAACCGAAGCCCGCCGCATCTGCGAGCAGCAACTGGTGGATAACGCCGACATCCTGGTGGTCAACACCGCCCAAGAAACCCGCGATCTGATCGAGCATTACGATGCCTCGCCGGAGAATATCGTCGTGGTCTCCCCGGGTGCCGATACCGAGCTGTATACCCCGGGTACAGACCGCATGACGGAGCGCGCCCGCCGCCAGCTGGGCATCCCGCTGCACACCAAAGTCGTGGCCTTTGTGGGCCGCCTGCAAAAGTTCAAGGGCCCCGACGTGCTCATCCGCGCCGCCGCGGAGCTGATGGAGCGCGATCCGGATCGCCGCCTGCGCGTGGTCATCTGTGGCGGTGCCTCCGGGGCGAATTCCTCTCCGGATACCTATCACAATCTGGCCCGTGAGCTAGGGGTGGAGCGTGTGGTGCGTTTCCTCAGTCCGCGCCCGCCGCAGGAGCTCGTGGCCATCTATCAAGCCGCGGATATCGTCGCGGTGCCCAGCTATAACGAGTCCTTCGGGTTGGTAGCCATGGAAGCGCAGGCCGCCGGAACGCCCGTGGTGGCAGCGGCCGTCGGCGGCTTGCCAATCGCCGTTGCGGATGGTGACACGGGCTTGCTCGTCCACTCCCATTCGGCGCAGGATTGGGCTGACGCGCTAGAGCAGTTGCTTGACGACGACCCCCGCCGCATCGCCATGGGCGAAGCCGCCGTCGATCACGCCCAGCAGTTCAGTTGGGCAGCGGCCGCCACCCAGCTGGAGAATATTTATGCCGACGCGATGAGTATCGAGATTCCGGACTGTCACGCGCGCCGGGCAATCGGATACTAATCCCACACAAGTGGGCATAAACCCACACTTAGGGGTGCTGTGCTCGGGTTCACAGGCGAGCCGCCGAAAAACGTGGCATGCTGGTGTTTATGAGTAACGGAAAGCTGATTCTACTTCGACACGGACAGTCCGAATGGAACGAGTCCAACCAGTTCACCGGTTGGGTTGATGTCAACCTCACCGCCAAGGGTGAGGGTGAGGCCAAGCGTGGCGGCGAGCTGCTCAAGGAACAGGGCATCTTGCCGAATGTCGTCTACACCTCCCTGCTGCGCCGTGCCATCCGCACCGCCAATATTGCGCTCAACGCCGCGGACCGCCACTGGATCCCGGTCGTGCGCGACTGGCGCCTGAACGAGCGCCACTACGGCGCCTTGCAGGGCCTCAACAAGGCCGAGACCAAGGACAAGTACGGTGAGGAGCAGTTCATGGCGTGGCGCCGTTCCTACGGCACCCCGCCGCCGGAGCTGGAGGATGGCGCCGAGTACTCTCAGGCCGGTGACCCGCGCTACGCCAACCTGGATCAGGTTCCGCGCACCGAGTGCCTGAAGGACGTCGTCGAGCGCTTTGTTCCTTATTTCGAGGAGGAGATCCTCCCGCGCGCCAAGAAGGGTGAGACCGTTCTCATCGCCGCACACGGCAACTCCCTGCGTGCGCTGGTTAAGCACCTGGATCAGATCTCCGATGAGGAGATTGCCGGCCTTAATATTCCGACTGGCATCCCGCTGGTTTACGAGATCACCGAGGACGGTTCCGTGGTGAACCCGGGCGGCTCCTACCTGGATCCGGAAGCTGCCGCTGCCGGTGCTGCCGCCGTGGCCGCTCAGGGTGGAAAGAACTAAACACCGAGCAAGCTGCGTGCTGCGCACAATCCCCAGGGAGCCTATACTCCTTGGGGATTCTTCGTAGGGGCGTGAATGATTGTGGAACTGGTTTTAGCTTTTCTTGCCGGCGTGGTGGCCTGTGGCCTGGCCGTTCCGGTGCTTGCTCGGTTCCGTGAACGCATGGAGCGCCGCCGCGTCCGCGATGCGGACGCCAACCAGGTCACCAGCGTGAGCCAAGTCCTGCACCTCGCCGTGGCGGGATCGCCGGCCGGTATGACGGTGCTCTCGCGCGATAAAGAGGTCATCTTTTCCAATCCTGCTGCCCATGAAATGTCGATGGTGCACGACCGTGCCGTGAACCCCGATATTTGGAAGGTCGCAGAAAAGGTCTTCGACGATAAGGAGACTCGAACGCTGGACCTTGCCATTCCCAAGCGGCGCACCGGTAACCGCGTGATTCAGGTACGCGCGGTGGTTCAGCCGCTGACGCTGAACGACGATCGCTTCGTCATCGTCTACGGCACCGACGAGTCTGAATCGGTGCGCATGGAATCTGCCCGCCGTGACTTCGTGGCCAACGTGTCGCACGAGCTGAAGACCCCGGTGGGCGGCATCGCCCTACTAGCCGAGGCTCTTCTCGAGGACACGGGGGATCCCGAGCACGTCGAGTACTTCGGCAGCAGGGTGCAAAAGGAAGCCGCCCGGATGGCCGAGATGGTCAGCGAGCTCATCTCCCTGTCCAAGCTGCAAGGTGCGGAGGCGCTGCCAGAAATGGAGCCGCTTGACCTCGATGACGTCATCGATGAGGCCATTACCCGCAACCAGCTCGCCGCCGATTCCCACCACAACCAGCTCACCCGTGGCGAATCCGCAGGTGTTCAGGTGATGGGAGATAAATCCCTCCTGGTTACGGCGATCTCAAACTTGATCTCCAACGCCATCCACTATTCGCCGGATGAGCTTCCGGTATCGGTGACGCAGAAGGTCGTCGGCGGGAAGGTCGTGCACATCCGAGTCACGGACCGCGGCATCGGCATTGCTCCGGAAGATCAGAAGCGGGTATTTGAGCGCTTCTTCCGCGTGGATAAAGCACGCTCCCGGCAGACCGGCGGGACTGGCCTTGGCTTGGCCATTGTGAAGCACGTCGTGGCTAATCACGGCGGCAATATCAAGCTGTGGTCACGTCCCGGAACTGGCTCGACGTTCACTATCGAGCTCCCTATATACGCCGAAGAGAAGCCAGCAGATAATCTTATTAACCGGGATAATATAGAAGACGGAGCCGTCAGCTCTGCCGCCCCTGGTTTGCAGCGCGCCGTGGCGCGTGTAGCAGCTCGTCGAAAGGATAAAGCGAAATGACCACCATCCTCATCGTTGAAGATGAAGAGTCGCTGGCCGATCCCCTCGCCTTCCTCCTCCGAAAGGAGGGATTCGACGTTCTCCTCGCCCCCGATGGGCCAAGCGCGCTCGAACAGTTTGCGGCACATAACGTAGACATTGTCCTGTTGGACCTCATGCTGCCGGGAATGTCTGGAACGGACGTCTGCAAGCAATTGCGCACGACGTCTTCTGTGCCGGTGATTATGGTGACCGCGCGCGACTCGGAGATTGACAAGGTCGTGGGCCTGGAGCTGGGCGCGGATGATTATGTGACCAAGCCTTATTCCTCCCGCGAGCTCATCGCCCGCATTCGCGCGGTGCTGCGCCGCGGCCAGGATGTCTCTACCGAGCACGCTGAGGAGGAGCCCGACGAGCAAATCCTGGAAGGCGGCCGCGTGCGCATGGACGTGGAGCGCCACACAGTTCTCGTGGCCGGCGAGCCGGTGTCCATGCCTCTCAAGGAGTTCGACCTCCTTGAATACCTACTGCGCAACGCCGGACGCGTACTGACTCGCGGCCAACTCATTGACCGCATCTGGGGAGCGGATTACGTGGGCGATACCAAGACCCTCGACGTTCACGTCAAACGCCTCCGCTCCAAGATTGAGGCCGAACCTTCCCGCCCTCAGCAACTCGTAACGGTGCGCGGCCTGGGCTATAAGTTCGAGGCCTAAGCTTGGGAGTCCGCCGGGTGCTTCGGGAACTTGACCCCGGAACGTGCCCGGGCTTCGCAGTGCTGGGCCAGGATCTCGTAGCACTCCTCGCCGAGTAGTGCGATCAGCTCGGTTTTCTGTGACTTCCACAGCGGTTCTTCCGCGATGTGACAGGAGGGATCTGCCGAGCAATACCAGTCAAAGTCCTCGCCGCCGTTGCCCCACCCGCGGCGGTCATATTCGCCGATAGTGGTGCGCAGGATTTCCTCCCCATCGGGGCGCTCCTCATAGTCTTCGTGCCGGCGAATCGGCAGCTGCCAGCACACCTCGGGCTTGACCACGGTGAGTTCCTCACCCGCCTCGAGCGCCCATTGGTGGATAGCGCAGCCCGCACCCGTGGGCCAGCCGGCGCGGTTGGCGAAGATGCAGGCGCCGTCGACAAGCGGCGTCTTCAGCGCTGGTTCCGGCTCGCCATCATCGCCGTCGAGCTCATCCCACTCCAGCCAGGGTTCCAGCTCCTCGGGCTCACCGTGTTCCAGGAACTCATCTACCCCCGCAGGGCGGTGCTGCCAGAAGTGGGCGGGCATGCGCGCGACGGCGTCGCGAAGCTGCTCTCGATCCGTCTCATCAGCCATGTAGGCGCCGTGCACGCAGCAGCCGACATCGGGCTGCTGCTTATCGATGCCGTGGCACCTCTCCGTCCCAAACTGGCAGGCATAGTGCGATTCGAGCCAGGTCAGGTCGATGGAAAAGACGTGGAGTGGATCGTTCGGATCTGTAAATTCAAACCACTCTCTGGGAAAATCGGGGGCCTTTTCGCGGCCGGCCAAGATAGAAGCCGCCGCTGGGGAGGAGGCGGGAAAACCCAGGTAAACTTCATTTGATTTCGGGCGATTCACACCTACCCACGGTAGACCTACTACTCTAGAAGCGTGCGATTAGGTGTATTAGACGTCGGAAGTAATACTGTCCACCTCGTTGCGGTCGATGCCGCAACCGGTGGGCGGCCTTCGCCGATGAGCGATTGGAAGACCCCGCTGCGTCTGGTGGAACAGCTAGACAAGGACGGCAATATCCACGAAAAGGGCATGAAGAAGCTCATCTCCGCCGTGGGTGAGGCCGCTGAGCTGGGTCAGAAGCTGGGCTGCGATGAATTCATCGCCTTTGCTACCTCCGCCGTGCGCTCGGCCACGAACTCGGCCAAGGTTCTCGATGAAGTTGAGAAGCAAACCGGCGTCCGCCTAGAAATCTTGTCGGGTGAGGAGGAAGCGCGCTTGACCTTCCTGGCTGCCCGCCGTTGGTATGGCTGGTCCGCTGGCCGCATCACCAACCTCGATATCGGTGGCGGTTCGCTGGAGCTGTCCACCGGTACTGACGAGCACCCGGAAATGGCTTTCTCCCTTGACCTGGGTGCTGGCCGCCTGACCCATAATTGGTTCGATACCGATCCTCCGCAGAAATCCGAGGTGAATTTGCTGCGGGATTATATTGACGCGGAGCTGGTCGGCGTGGCCGATAAGATGCGCGCGCTGGGTCCCGCGGGATTGGCCGTGGGCACCTCGAAAACATTCCGCACGCTGGCCCGTTTGACCGGTGCTGCACCGTCTTCGGCGGGTCCCTACGTCAAGCGCACGCTCACGGCGCCAGGTTTGCGTCAGCTGATTTCCTTCATCTCCCGTATGACTGCAGCTGACAGGGCGGACCTTGAGGGTGTAAGTTCTACCCGATCTCATCAAATCGTCGCCGGCGCTTTAGTGGCGGAGGCGAGCATGCGTGCCCTGGGAATCGAAAAGCTGGAGATCTGCCCCTGGGCTCTCCGAGAAGGTGTCATTTTGCGCCGTACCGATAAGGGACTGGAATAGGAAAGAAACGTGGCTGACAAGAAACAGTTGACAGTTGCGGAGCTGCTGGCCCGTAACGCGAAGGACCGACCCGGTGAGGAGAAGACCCCGCGCCGCCGTCGCCGGAGCCTCGATGAAGGCGGCATCTCAGTTGCGGAGCTGACCGGAAATTTCGAAAAGGTGAAGGCAACCCCGGCTGAGGCAAAGCACTCGAATGTCTCCATCGATGAGACGGCTCCGGTGATTCCTGCGCCAAAGAAGGAGACCAAGAAGGAGTCCAAGGAAGAGACTCCGAAGAAGGAAGCCCCCAAGCAGGAGGCAGCGCCGAAGACCAAGAAGTCTGACAAGCCCCAGGCCGCTGCGGTTCCTGTGGATAAGCCCGCCGAGTCCGAGTCCAAGCCTTCCCAGCCCTCTGATGATGACACCCGCGTCATCCAAAAGGTCAAGGACGAGCCAAAGAAGACTGAGGTAAAGGCTGAAGAAAAACCTGAGGCGAAGACCGCCGCACCTGTCGACGAGAAGCCGCGAGGCGCTGCCGAGAACCCGTTCACGACGGGCGATCTCGAGGCAGTCGATGAGGACGTGGACGAGTATGACGAGCACTACGACGAGGAAGACGAGGGCAAGCTCAACCCCTTCGCCGTCGTCCTTCTCGCCCTCGTGGGCATCGTGCTCGGCGCCATCGTGTTCAAGGGCTTCGAGATCCTCTGGGATCGCTTCGACCGCCTCGTTGTCCTGGTGCTTGGTGTGGTTGTCACCGGCGTCATCGTCGGCATCGTTCACGCACTGCGTACCAGCCGCGACGGCCTCTCCATGTTCCTCGCAGCCGTGGCCGGCCTGGTGCTGACCTTTGGCCCGCTCCTGGTGGTGATGTAAGAACCAGCTCCACAGGGCACCTTCTCATCAGGCATCTGTTAAAAGGCATCTTTGCTCCTGAAACGCCTTCTGGCAGATGCCTTTTGCATGCGCGGGGTCAGCCTGCATGCACAGCCTTTACCTGGTGGCCGCATCCTGGCCTTTCTGGCACCCTGGGTAGCATGACAAAAATTGCAGTACTTGGTGGAGGACAAATCGGCGAAGCCCTAGTTTCCGGGCTGGTGAATGCGGGCTATGACGCCGCGGACATAGTGGTGACCAACCGTCGTTCCAAGCGTGGCGAGGAGCTAAAGAGCGCCTATGGCGTGTCGGTCACGAGCGATAATGCTGCGGCTATCGACGGCGCGGAATACATCTTCGCGTGTGTGAAGCCCTATGCTATCGAGGATCTCCTTGAAGGCCTCGACATCCCCAAGACGGCGGTGGTTGTGTCCATGGCTGCCGGCCTCACCCTCGAGACCTTAGAGAAGGCCGCTGGCGAGGGCGTGCCAGTCGTCCGCGTCATGCCGAACACCCCCATGTTGGTGGGCAAGGGCATGTGCACCTGCGCGGGTGGTTCCCACGTCACCGAAGAACAACAGGCTGGCGTGGTCAAGCTTCTGGAAGCCGTCGGCGAGGTTGCTGTCATTGAGGAGAAGCACATCGACGCCGCCACCGCACTGGCAGGCTCTGCCCCCGCGTATTACTTCCTTGTCACCGAAGCGCTGATCGACGCCGGCGTCCAGCTCGGCCTCACCCGTGACGTCGCCGAAAAGCTAGCCACCCGCACCGCCCAAGGTGCGGGCACCATGCTGGCTGAATCCGGCAAGGATCCCGTGGATTTGCGCGCAGGGGTGACCTCCCCGGGGGGAACCACTGCTGCCGCCCTTCGTGAACTTGAGGAGTCTGGCCTGCGGGGCGCGTTCTTCCGTGCCGTCGAAGCATGTACCCAGCGTGCGCAGGAGCTTGCTTAAAATTTCCCGCCGTTCTGGTAGCCCTGTGGCGTATGTTGCCACACGGGCTTGATGGGGAACAGCGGTGCGAAAGAGGAAAAAACTAGCTCTTGGGTCGCATTAGTCACACGTTTCACGCTAAGCTGGCAGGAGCGCGTGCGTGATAGTCCTGTGGGAGGGGAAGCCTGCAGCGCGTCACGTGCTGAAGGGTTAAATAAACTATGACGAATGAAGATAAGGGAACTTTCCTGACCATCGCCGAAGTTGCGGAGATCATGCGTGTCTCCAAGATGACGGTGTACAGGTTGGTTCATGCAGGTGACATGCCGGCCGTACGCGTGGGACGCTCCTTCCGCGTCCATGAATCTGCTGTCAAGGAATACCTTGAGGCCTCCGTATACGGAGCCTAGCGTTCACCTTTTTTGGCAGCGCCCACCACTGTGGACCACTCGCGGTCCGCGGCGGTGGGCGCTGCCCTTAGTTTTGGTGCTGGGCAAGCCGCTAGGTAAGATAGTGAACATTCGTTTCGGCACTGGTATGCCTGTGTCTCCCTGTTCGTAGGGGCCGCCACGAGTGCACCGTGTGTGGTTTCATTCCAGGCGTTGCCGGCCGGTTTACGTACGTACTGATACCGAAAGTGAGGAAACCTGCTATGGGTTCTGTCATCAAGAAGCGCCGCAAGCGCATGTCCAAGAAGAAGCACCGCAAGATGCTGCGCCGCACCCGCGTTCAGCGCCGCAAGCTGGGCAAGTAAAGCTTCGTCTGCAACTCCCCGCATGGTCCTTTCTGGGATCGTGGCGGGGAGTTTCTGTTTTCCTTCCTTCCTATCTCTCCGTCGTTTCACTCGACGTCGTTTCAGATGACGAAGCCACCTAGAACGGAATCTCTTCTTCAGGGGAGCTCGGGGTGCAGGGCTCCTCCGTAGCGGCTTGGGCTTCCTGTGCCTCCTGCCGGGCGCGCTCGCGAGTGGCTGCAATCTTTTGAGCTACTGTCTGGAGCCAATGCTTTGTCTTCTTTGCCAGTGGGCCGGTCGGCTCCGTCATGGCCCATGTTCCGTCCTCGTAGAGCCATACAATGTCCCCGGTGTGCGGATCCATGATGTAGTGTGCGCGCCCATCAGTCTTCATGTTGTGGTGGTGCTGGCAGAGGCTGGCTAGGTTGCGTGGGTGCGTGGCGCCGCCGTCGGCGTAGTTGACGCGGTGGTCCATCTGGCACACATAAGCTGGCCGGGTGCACCCCGGAGCGCGGCACGTGCCATCGCGGCCTTCCACATATTTGCGGATGAGCTCTGAGGCGATGTAGCTGTGTGACTCCGGCGGCTGCGAGGATAGGTCACGCGTGCGTGTGGCGGGCATATCTTGTGACGTCCACCCATGGCCTTGGACGAAGGTGGGGGCGTCATCGATATCGCTGGCTTGATAGGTGTGCAGAATGACGGTCGCAGGAGGGGAGATGCTGCCGGCGATGAGCTTCTTCAGGGCATCGGCCTGCGAGAGCCCGTTCTCCTTCGCCGCTTGCTTGATGTAGCCATCCAGAATCATGCCCGTGGCACTATCGGTATTGAGTTCGAGGAGGCCACGCTGGCCAGTATCGGTGAAGGTATATGAGTCCTTCTTCGGGGATTCACGAAAGGAAAAGGTCTTATCGATGCTCTTGCAAATATCGCGCACCTTGCGCCCGATTTGCGCCGGGGTGGGAAAGACCTGGTTCGGGGAGGTGGGGGTGAAGAAGGTGGCAAGGGCGTCGTCGATAAGCGCGAGCGTTTCTGGCGGCAACGCGCCTAGCTTTGTCAGGGTGCGGTCGATGGTGATGAGAGCCTTCATGTCCAAGAGGAACTGACTGTCCTGTAATGACTTGACCTGTGGGAGCTCCGTGAGGCGGTGTACGGCGAGACAGCATTCGCTGACGGTGTAGTCACCAACGCCAAGTTTGGCGACGAGCCTTTGGCACGCGACATCAAAGTCCTCATCGAGGTCCGGCATGGCAGCTACCCACGAGCGATAGTCCGCGCGACGAGCGGCGCTGCGCTCGATGGCGAGGGCGCAGTCAGGGTTCATATGGGAAAAATAGGCGGTACGGGTGGCGGTGTTCACGATGTCCTCTAAGCTTCTATCTCGATTCTGTGTTCTAGCAGAACTATAAAACACGCTTCGGACATCTATCCTGACCTGCGTCTATGGTAATAGTTGAGTGGGTGTTATGGGGTGTATATTTGCCTCTATAAACTAGGCGGGGAGTGTCATCCTTCTGGCCCCACAGGAGCCCATCGCGTACGTAAAATGGCGAACTATGTTGCCTAGACTCCTCACCCTTGACAGCCTGGTTATCTCACAGACCAAGTCCTTCATGCAGGATGAATTCCTGATCGCCGATGAACAAGGTGTGCCCGTCGGGACGATTCTGCAGTCGACGAGCCTGAAGGACATGTTCTTCAACTCCTCCCGCAGCCTCGAGGTTGCCTTCACGGATGAGCAGGGAAACCCGCAGCAGCCGCTCATGGTGATTAAGGATCCGCCGAACTTCGTCCGGGATACCTATGAGGTGTACTTGCCGGGCGTCGAGAAGCCCGTGGCGGTCGTGACCAAGAAATTCTCCCTCCTGAAGACGCGCCTGAGCTTGGAAATGGAGGGCTTCCCGGAGATCGAGATTGAAGGCGATGTCTGGGATTGGAATATCACGATTACCAGCCAAGGCCAGACCCTGGCGGAAGTGCGCAACGAGTGGGCGGGTGTGGGCCGGTTCCTGGCTGGAAAGAATACGTACCGCCTCAGCATTGCGCCGGGGCTCGACCCGCAGCAGCATGCCGGGCTGATTGGTGCGGTCATGTGCATGGACATGCTGCGCACCAAGGCGCAGAACAGCAGCTAGCGGCGCACGAAGCGCCAGCTGCCATAGGAGAAGAGCGCAGTGGCTAGCGCGGGGAGGCCATACGTGCGCACGGCTTTGCGCACAGAGCGGTAGTCGCGGATGAGCCAGCCTTTTTCTTCTGCAATATCGCGCAGCTTGGAATCCGGATTAATGGCCACGGGGGTTCCCACCATGGAGAGCATCGGGACATCGTTGGCGCTGTCGGAGTAGGCGGTGCAGCGCTCAAGATCGAGATTCTCCAAGGTGGCGAGCGCCGCCACGGCGTGCTTCTTACCCGGGCCGTGGAGGATATCGCCCACGAGGCGGCCGGTGAAGCGGCCATCTTTGACCTCCGCCACGGTGCCGAGCGCGCCGGTGAATCCGAAACGCTGCGCCAGAATTTGCGCCAGCTGCACGGGGGTGGCGGTGACCAGCCATACCTGCTGACCGGCATCGAGGTGCATCTGCGCCAGCTGCTTCGTGCCCGGGTAGGCCTTGCGGGCCATGGATTGAGAT
>DXEO01000005.1 GCA_019114925.1 Candidatus Corynebacterium faecipullorum
AGGAAAAGAAGAACAGCCACGATGAGGCCCACGACGTACCACGGCCAGTCGAACCACTGCAGGTACTCACCCAGCGGCAAGTCCGGGTTATAGCGGCCGGCCACCATGTAGGTCATCAGAGCAAGCACCACGAAAAGCACGATCCACATCGTGCGCAGCTTCCGGGTCAGCGCTTTGTTCTCCGCGTTGAAGTCACGCGCCTGGAAGCTGTTGGCCAACTCCTGCAGTTCGCGCGCCTTGGCGTGGGCGTCGCGGTACTTCTGCTGGGCGTGTCCCAGCTTCTCCCACAGGCCTTGGCCCACCTTCCACGCGAAGGTGGTGCTGTTCTTCGCTCGCCAGGAGGCGAACTCGTGCTTCTTCCGGCTGACAGCCTCGTTGCGGGTCTGTTGACTGGTGTACTCGATATCGGCGGCAAAACGCTCGGCACCCACCGGATCGAAAGGCGCGACGGTTGCTTGGGACTCGTGCGTATAGCCCAACGTACTGGTCATGAGCGGGTGGAAGCCCTCAAAAGAAGCGCTGACATCCTGCACGGACTGGCCACCGTATTGCACGATGTACATGTTGCCCTGGTTATTGCGCAGCCCCTTGGTATCGATGCTGTCGCGCCAGGATCCGTCGACAAGCCCCAGCGCATAATCGTGATAGGCCTCCCACGTGCGCGAGAGCTGCGGTTCCTGGCCCAAGGAGAACTGCTGCTCGCGAGCGACCCGCATGGTGTGCTCACTGGCTTGGCGCAGCTCGTCGACGCTCGTCGCGCCGCTGCCCTTGCCGGAGTGCCCGGCCAAGACGACCTCCACGCTGGAGTCCGCACCGTAGAGCATCTTCTGCAGGAAGGTAGCCGCGTTCTTGTTCATTGCTCCGCGCTGGCCCTCGACCCAATCCTGCGGCTTGCCCACCACGGTAGACCAGTACAAACGCAAGTTATCCTTCAGCGCCGCCCAGCCGCTGACCTTGTGGGACTGCAGCTCCTCATAAGCGGTCGGAGCGCTCACCAACGGGGAAATCTCCTGGTTGATGAACATCTGAGCGCACTGATCCGTCAGCTGCTCCGGATTGGCGAAGTGCACGGCGCGGGAAATGTTATTGACCTGCGGCTGCGGTAGGCGCTGGCCGGGATCGAAGACGGCCTTCCTGACCTTGTCCTCGATATCACCGGCATCGATGGTGCGGTGGAAGGCGCGCACTAAACGGAAGCGCTGCCGGTCACCGGTCTCAATGACGCGATGCGTATCCGGATCCAGCACTGCCGGCTCGGGCATGCCGCGCCACAGACCGAAGATGCTGGCTACGGCTGGGGCCGCAAACTGTGCAAGCTCGAAGCCGTCTGCGGTGCGCTTGATCGGGCGAATACGCGACGAAGCCGGGGTTCCACCCTCCTCTGGGGAGAGCACGAGGTTGCTCCACCCCTGCAGCGGAGCGATGTCCACGCTCTCGCGTGGTAGGGCTGACAGCAGCAGGCGCACGCGCAGGTTGGAGGCCTGAATCAGGCGCTGGTCGACGGCCCCGACCCACTCCGTGAGCTTGGCGACATCCTGCGGTTGTTCCGTATCCATCGGGTCAATGGTGGCGAGGAGGACATCCCCGCTGAAGCTGCGGAGGGCATCGTCGAGCGTCGACAAGCGCGCCGTGCCCTCCTCCGTGAAGGAGCGCACAACGGCCCCGTTGGTGGGGTGGGCATAGTCAACCCAGAGGAAGTCCTGCAGGAGGCCAACCGCACGCAAATCGCTAAGGCGCGAGCGGATGTCATCCGCGGTGGCGCCGTGTCCGAAAAAGATTACGTTCGTCATTAGAAGGTGTCATCCAGGTCGTTGAGGTTGAATTCCGGTGCGACGTCCTGGCCAAAGCCGGAATCGGAGCTGCGTGCCTGCGGGGCAGGCTGGGCGACGGGATTCTCCGCCACAGTCTTGGCCTGGTTCAGGTAGTTGCGGATAACCGGAACTACCTCGATGACATCCAGCGCCAAGTCACGGTAGTACGGCGTTATCGAGGCAACTTCGCGGGAACGGATCTCAGCGAAAGGCTTTTCCTTCCGGCCCTGTCCCGGCAAGGAATTGGTGTGGCCCGGCACAAAGTGATCTGCGCCGCGGGTGAACTTATCCAGCTCCTCCACGAAGGATTCGTAGCGGTCCTGGATAGAGGTACCCATAACACCACGGTTCGGAGCTTCACCGGATGCCAAGAACTGCGCGAGGCGGTGAACCACCGGGTGCGTGGCCGCACCGGAGTGGGCGAAGTCCAGGCCATCGTCGAAAAGCCCACGCAGAAGCTGGTACGGGTAAAGCGAGGAAGCAAATCCGTAGCGCCCGGTTTCCTGCACCTTCGCGTAGGCGATGAAGATGGACTCCAGAACCGAAGGCATCCAGTCGGACTTCTTGATCATGCGGCGCGGCGAGATAAGCAGCGGATCCGGGAAATCAACCCAGCCATTCACGCCACCATCCGTGTCATCGAAGATGTGGGCTGCCGCATTGGCTGCATCGGCGTTGGAAATGTAGACGCGGCCGGTAATGCGTCCGATGATCCAGCCCGCCACCATGGCCTGGCGCTCCGTCTTCGTCAGCGGCAGGGCTGCCGGCAACGGACGGGTGCGGCGCTCTGACCACCAGGAACCATCGAAGTTGTCCTGCTTCTCGATGTCCTTGGCGATGTAGTTGAACATCGAAGAAAAGACGATCGGCGAGTAGTTGGGGTAGGAACCGAAGATCTCGATGTGCTGAACGTGGTCCGACATGTTCAGCGAGTTGCGCAGAGCCACCGTGGAAGGCCCGTCAATCTCCGGACGGCTGAGCACCGACTCCAGCTGGGAGGCAATGCCAGTTTCTGCAGAGCCGAGCTCCGCAAACGGGATATCGGAGAAGGAGTAGGTGTACTGCACGGACTTGCCGTGAATGCGCTGCACCATGTCATCGTTAACGGCGGCCAGCGGGCGGGCATAGCTCAGAGCCAGCTGGAAAGCCTCGATGAAGCGGCGCTGGCGTTCTGCGTGCTCGACCTCGTTGATGTCCGGGGTAAGAGTGAGGTAGCGGCGCAGATCCACCGAGTTGAACTTCTGGAACTCATAGTCACGGCGGTTAATCCACTGGCGCGAGCGCTCCAGAAGATCAGTCGGGCGGATCTTGGCGTGGTAGTGCGCGCGCTGGGATTCGCGGGACTCACCACTTTGCGGATGGCGCGAGAGGTACTTGGACACCCAGCCAGCACGGTTGGAGTAGGCATCGTTGGTGCGCTTCTGCGGGGCCAGGGTGTCATTCGGCGCCTGGGCCGCATCGAGCGACTCCCATTCACCGCGGATGACCGCACGCACCGCAAAAGGATAAGCCTGTTCGTAGTTGGTGACATCCGAGGTGGACTGCTGGCCCTGGATGGTACGCAGCATCTGGTCCCGGTAGTCCGAGATGAAGGTGTTGACGTCGGTCAGCATGATCTCGTTCTCGGCACCCTTGAAACGGGTTTCCACAACCTCATCGAGCTCCGTCGGCCACGAATTAACTTCGTCAGTGCGGACGTCCGCCAGCTTATTGGTCTCCGGGCGCTTCGACACGGCTTTCTCCAGCACCGCGTGGGCATCCCCCAACTCGCGCTTGAGGTGGAAGAGGTTCTCATCGGCGTAGTCCTGCAGGACATCCTTGAGCAGACGCGCGATGGCCATGAGCGCGTAGTTGTAGAACTGATTGAAGTACAGGTTCGTCAAAGCGTTAACGGTGGGAGTCGGATCCGTCATCTGCCCCTTACCGGTCAGCGGACTAAGGATAGGATCCGCGCCTTCTGGCTTCGCCAGCACGCGAGTGTTCTGGTAGTAGCCGGACCACTCATCCAAGCACGGCAGGAGACCGTCGGAATTGGTGAGCACGTCCGTGAGCTTGGAGAGCATCTCACGCACATAGGGCACACCCACCGCGGCGAGCTCAGACTCCACGGTGGCGAGGACACCATCGCTGAGGAAGTTGGCGTAGCGGTAAACAATGTCATACGCAGCATTGTTCAGAACCGATGCGATGGCCTGCTCATTGCGAGGATCTGCCATGTTGCCTTCAAACTCTTCGCGCCATTCGTTGACGTTGCGGCCCTGCCCCACCGGAATGAAGTTCTGCAGGTGCTTCGCGGCACTGTCCGCGGCCTGCTGGGCCTGGCCACCGAACACGCTGTTGAGCCAGTTCCAGACGCTGCTGCTATCGATCTGTCTGCCCTGCGCCCAGGAAGGATCAAGCGTCATAGCGCTAAAGGCGTTGGGCAGACGCTCCTCCAGCTTCTTAGCAATCTGCATCTCACCGGCCTCAGGGTTCTGCGGGTCGAGGTGCCCGTTAAAGAGGCGCTCGAAGGCGCTGCGGGCAAGACGCTGGGAAGAGTATTCGGCGAAGCGATCGCGGCCCATCGATACCTGGGCATAACCCAGTGAACCCCAGGGTAGGCGACCCCACGGTGTGCCGTCCGGGCGATCCCAACCGAAGAAACGACGGCCGCCGTCACCGGCCGGAGTGTTAGTCAGCGCGTAGGACACGAGGTTATCGCTGGCCTTGGTGGAAGCCATCAACCCCGCCAACGCGCGGCCCAGGCCGCGATAGATGGACATGGCGGAACCATCGCCGAAGCGAGCGCTGGTGGTGCCCATCTTGGAACCGATGGGGAAAATACGGCCAAAGGTCTGCCCCTCCGGCGGGGTGCCCATGTCAAAGGCCTCGAAGATGGCGCGGTCATGCTCATAGGCGTTGCCCATCTGTGCGGCGACAACCTCACCGAACATAGCCAGCGAGTTCGGCCACGCGCCAGCCATATCATCCGCCTTGTTATCGGCGAAGATCTCCGGGGTGTACATGAAGATGAGGGTGCCCTGCGGGTTCACGTTCGGAATAGTGGTGAGCACACGGCACACATCCAAGAACATCGAGGCGCCCGCGCCACCCGCCATGGAGGAGACAACGAGGACAACCGGCTGGGAATCACCGGTATCGGTGTCCAGCTTGGTCTGCTTGTAGTTGAGGCGGTTGAGCTCCTGGATTGCCTCCTGCGTGAACATCTCATCCACCGCTTCCTTGAGCGACTGGCGGATCTTCTTGAGATTCGGCAGGGTCAGCATACGGCCAATCGCGCGGTATTGGCCGGCGCCGTCAGCCAGCTTCACGTCATTGGTGGAGGGATTGCGCGTGGCCCACGTTGCGATCTCACCGAGCTTGCCGGCACGGCCCAGGATGCTGGACACGCCCTCATCGAAGGTGTTGTAGTTCTGGCGGGCACCAATACCCACGTAGTGGCCGCCGTTCTGGGTAACATTCGGCAGCTTCTGCGGGCCCGCTTCCTCCTCGAGCGGCACATCGATGTTGACGAACTGCCAGGCCTTGGGCAGCTCAGTCATGTCCGGGTCGATGTTACGCAACTCAGCCTTGAGCTGGTCCATCATGAACGCCAGCGTCTTGGCGCCGGAGCCACCGCAACCGACGACGAGGAACTTCTTCATCTTTAACTACCTTTCGAGGGGTTCGCTTCTGTGCTGTGTATGGCTGTTGTGTGCTGCTCTGTCGGCTTAGCCCCGGGAGCCAAATCCCGGGGCTGGGGGTCGGCCACCGTTGTCACCAGGGTTACCAGGATTGTCTGGGCGCTGCTGGCCCGGTTGGCCGAAGCTCGGGCCGCCGCCGAAACCAGATCCACCACCAAAGTGTGGTGCTCCGCCGAAGCCGGGGCGTCCCGACTCATCAGCGCGACCTGGCTGGTTCTGAGGTGACGGCCCGGAAGGCTGGGACTGGCCGAAACCGCCAGGTTGCGGCGCCTGCTGGTGCCCACCCGGGTGGGGAGCGCCCTGCTGCGGTCCACGTTGCGGCGGCGGACCGCTCGGCGGCTGGGATCCAGGCTGGTTCTGCTGGACCGGCTGCCCCGGTTGGCCTGCCTGCGGCGGCGTCTGTGCCTTCTCAGCCTTTTCGGCTGGGAATTCGACTTGGTCAAAGAGCTGCAGGGCCTGGCGGCCGATCTCCTTCGACATCTCGTCGTACGCGCTGGCCCGCGCCAACGTATCGATGGTCATGACAATCTCGCCGGAATCGCGGTCCTTCTTATTGCCGATGAAGAACCACGTATTCTGCACCGCAAGCGGCAACACTGCCCGGTAACCGGACTTCTTGCCCTTGCCGGAGATAGTGCCATCGCGCTGAACCTCCACGTGCGCGGCAGTGAAGGGGCTCAGCCCCATCTTTACCTTGGCGTCATTGCTGCCCAAGCGGGCAGAACGTGCAGAGGCTTTCACCGGAACGGCACCTTGGAACTCATCCTTGGACACCGCAAACGGGCGGCCAGTATCAGTACGCACGAGGTTCGCACCATCACGGCGCACCGGGATGGTCTTCGCAAACATACGGGGCTTTTCCGGAATGCGGCCGCTAAACCACTTCATGAAGTACAGAATGGTCAGCGGAATCAGCAGTGCTAGCAGTACCGCCAGGACAAAGGAGAGGCCAAAAGCGGACTTGCTCAAAGGTGCGGTCATGGAACCCTGCAGCGTCAGCGGCAACTCCATCTGCTGGTTGTCCTCAGCAGACTGCAAGTTAATGACCGGCTCCACGCGCAGTGGTCCATCCGCCATCTCTTCAACGCTGAGAGTTACCGGGATGGTCGCCTTCTCATCCTTGGAGAGCTCGAGTGCGGAATCTTCCGAGTTGTGCTTGGAGCTTACTGCAACGGAAGGCACCCCCGCGGGAAGCATTCCGCCATCAGAATCCATGGTCTGGTCTGCTACCCACACCTTGCCGGGGCCGGTCACGGGAACGTCGACGGTAATCTCTTTCTCCGTCATGGTGATTGTCTGCGCGGAGCCCACCGTCGGCATGTTGACCGGGGTAACGGTCAGCGGCGTTTCCGCGTTGATGGGGTCCAGCTTCGAGCCCGGGCGCTCACCGGTTTCTTTAGTGGTGATCTCCACACGGGTTCGCAACTGACCGGATGCCGCGTTTTCCACCTTGTCGAGCGGAATATCTACCTGCTGCCCATCGGTGATCGGTGCATTCTCTACGAGGGTGACCGGGGAGCCGTCCTCTGGTAGGAACTCCGCGTAGAGGGTGCCCTCACCCTCTAGCGCACGGGGCTCACCTTTGCCATCGACCAGCTGTCCCTTCAGGATCTGGTCAGAGTTGATGCCGCCTTCTACCTTGGCTCCGTCTGCCGTCTTGAGGTCCAGGTTAAGGCCCGGCACCATAACGACGGAAGCGAGGTATTCGCCGTCCGTGCCCTCAGCCACCTTGTAACCAAAAGTCCAGGCACCTTCCCAGGTATCGCCATCCTTTTCCATGGCGATATCAACCATACCCGGCAGCTTGTTGTTCTCCGTCACGGAGACCTTCGCGCCGGCGACGCTCGTAGTATCGGGTGTGAGCTCCACGGTTTCGCCATCGGGACCAGTCAGGGTCGGGATGAGGTCTCCTTCACCCACCGAGTTCTTCGGCACCGCGGACAAACGCACAGGGGACACGGAGTTATCAAGGACGAAATCAAACTGGTCCTTGAAGTTACCGCCCTTGGTTACACCACCCGAGGTAGGGATGAGGTTACGGAAGGCCGCGAACAGCGCTGCTGGGTCTTCACCCGCGTCAAAGAATGCACCGTTCGGGGCACCCTGGCCGCAGTCTTCACCCTCCGCCATGCGGGTGAGCTGGCGGACCTGATCCTGGGCTTCCGCAGCTGGCACAAGACCCACGTTAAAGAGGCGGATATTGGAGTTACGGAACGCGGTGATAGAGGAATTAACCTCACACAGCTTGTCCTGCGCGCTCTGAAGATCGTTGGCCTCGGCGTCGGTGTAATACTTACCATCGGTAAAGAACACGATGCCGCGGCAGCCACTGCCTTGGTGGGAAGCGAGTTCCTTCAACGCACCTTTGTAGGCCGCGCCATAGTTGGTTTCTAGATCCGCAACGCGGTCCTCCTTGCGGAACTTATCCAGTTCACCCTGCAGGGCATCAGCGTTACCGGAGACATTGGTCCACCCGCCATACTCGGCAGGATCGCTGTAATAGTCGGATCCGAAGCCAGCGAGTTTCACGTTAATGTCTGCGCCGTTGTCTTCCCCGAGGTTGGCCAGCTGCTTCACGATGTCCGCCGTGGCATCAACGCGGAAGGCATCGGCATCCGTCGGCTGCGAGCCCTCATAGCCCACCAAGGACGCTGATTGGTCCAGAACGAAAAGCAGGTCTGCTGATTTCTCGCGAGCTATACAGGAACCGAAATCGGAGAGGTTCTTTTGTGAGACTTCTGAGAGCGCGGATTCGGAGCCGATTCCCTCAGGGTGCTCTTCCGGCTGCGCCTCCGGGGCCTCCGGAGCTTCCGGGGGCGGCGGAGCGTCCTGCGCTACCGCTCCCAAGCTGCCACCGAACCCAGCGATTGCCATCGCAGCGGATAAAGCAAGTACTCGTGTGAACTTCTTCATTAGGCGCCAACCGCCTTTCCTACGTAGAAGGCGATTTCCACCGCGGCAACAATGACAAGAACAAAGCTTCCGCCCATGATGATGCGGTAGAGCAAGGTTTGCGTGGTGTCCTCAACATAAAACGTCTCAGCTTGGCGCTGTGTGTTCTTCAGCGTGTAAAGACCCAAGAGGATAAAGGACACTATTCCGGCCAACAGCCATCCGCCGATAGCCAGAACAAAGAACAGAGTCTGCGTCGGTGAAGCGATGAGCGGCGCAATCACCAAGAGGATCAGCGCGATAATTGCAGAAACGCCAGCGGCAATGAGCAGCGGCCACGGCCCCTTCGTTGGGCTCGTCGGTGCTGCCACCTGACGGCGATAATCTGGCGCGGGCGAGGATCCACCGAAACCGTCAGACGAACCCGGCGCGCCGAAAGAGCCACCTGCCCCTGAGCTAGGGTTAGCCCCCGCAGGGCTTCCCGGGGCCGAGCCGAAACCGGAGCCTTGGCCAAATTCAGGACCGGAGGAAGGCTTCTGTGATGGGTTCGGGGCACCAAAGCCACCGGGGCCTCCAGACCCACCGGGCGCGCCGAACCCGGAACCTGCACCTGGCTGATTAGCTCCTTGCGGCGGGCGCCCGCCAAACTGTGGTGACGAGCCTGGGGAACCAAACGTCATATTGATGACCTTCCCTTAAACGAAGTTGGGCCACCGGCGAACCTGGTGCCTTCTCCATCTAGCGACGCAGAAGGTAAAAGATCCGCCGGAAAGCTCTAAGGATTAGAAACCAAGGTAGCCGCACCCCCCTGACATGACGTGTCTTTCTCTGGCTTCGAAATTCGAACGCGCCCGAATCTCTTCGAGCGCGCGCCATGCACACAATAGACAGGAAACGTTCAGGGAATACGAAAACGTTGCAAGCAAAAGAATGCCATACTAGAGGCGTTTTTTCTGCCCACTTCATAGATCTTTATGGGCACAGCACCGAGAACGCACCCCCGAAACAGCCAGTTCCGCTGCAGGTTCTCAGGAAACAGACGGGTGAGGGAGCACTCCCCGCTGAGGGAGAATCAAACTCCCCATTTCTGCTTCCCCCAGTTTCGTGGAAAAATGCTCTTCCATGACAACTCAATCGGCAACCGCAACCACCACAAACGGTGGCGAGAGCATCCGATTCATCCCGGTACATTCCACTTTGTACCCGTGGCTGGTCGCGGTGTTCGTCGTTACCTTCCTCATTTCGAACATCAACGCCACGAAGGGAGTCCAGCTCGGCCCACTCATCACCGATGGCGCTTTCTTCCTTTTCCCCATCGCCTACATCGTGGGCGATGTTCTCTCTGAATGCTATGGCTTCAAGTCCACCCGACGCGCCGTTTATATCGGTTTCGCCATGGCGCTTCTGGCCGCAGTTTCCTTTTATATTGCAATTTGGCTGCCCGCGGCTGATTTCTACGAAGGCCAGGAAGCCTTCGCCGCGACGCTGGGCCTGGTTCCGCAGATCCTGCTGGCTTCCCTCGTCGGCTACCTCGTAGGCCAGCTGCTCAACTCCTTCACCTTGGTGAAGATGAAGGCCCGCAGCGGCGAGAAGGGCCTCATCGCCCGCCTTGTGGCTTCCACCGTCGTTGGCGAATTCGGCGATACCCTGCTGTTCTGCGCCATCGCAGCGCCCGTCATCGGTATCGATTCCTTCAGTGGCTTCCTGAACTACGTCATCGTGGGCTTCCTCTGGAAGACCGCCTGCGAGGTCATCATGCTTCCACTGACCACCCTGGTTATCTCCTGGGTCAAGCGCCGCGAAGACTACGTGCCTATCGACGAGGCCGAAACCTCTACGGCAGCGCCGTCTAAGTAGCAGCGACGCATCCCAGACTTTTCACCCTCCCTTGGCACGCACTGTGCTGAGGGGGTCTATTTCTCTCTTCCCTTCACCCATCTTGCGTAATACGATGCATTCACAGGAGCAAAGGAGAATAAATGGCTGCATGTGAAGGCCGTCCGATATCTGCTTCTGCCCGTGCAACGCTTTGGGAACGGGTCGAGGACTATTACGACCTTCAGGAACTGCGCACAGCAATGGCAGAGGATTCCGGCGAGCGGTTTAGCCTCGATGAGGTCTTGAAGGACATCTACGATGCATAAGCATCTACGAACTTCCCTCCTCCCTATCCTTAGCCTGGCCACGGCCCTAAGCCTTGTGGCGTGCTCAGGTACGGAAGAAAACTCGTCGTCTGAAACGACGAGCCACGCGGCACCGGAAACGACGAGCCACGCGGCACCGGGAACGACGACGGTGAGCAGTGAGGCTCCGCCAAGCGCAGCACCGAGCACCACCCCTACCCCGCCGCCGCTCAATGAAGGCCCGGCACCCTCACTGACCGGCACGTTTGAGATGGACGGCCCAGCCACCATCACGGGCGCGACCTATGACTCGATGCCCTTCGTCGTGCCCCTCAACCCCGCCGGACCGCAAGAGACCATGGTGCGCTGGGTGCAAGACTGGGGTGAGTCACCCGCCACGGCAGAGCAGGGCACCACCTACGTGTTGGGCCATGCCTGGGGCCAGCAGAAACTGGTATTCAACCCCTTCTCCGAGGTGGTCACCGCCAACGTTGATCTGAGCAAGCCCACCACCGTGGAGGGTCTCGAGGGCATGGAAGTGCAGCGCTTTGCGACGCCCCTCCTCAACGGCTCCCACATCCGAATGACCTCTGCCGATGGTGCCGGGCGCGAGTGGATCGTGGACAATGCATTCCTCGTTGACAAGGAGCAACTAGGAAGCGACGCGGACCTGATGAATACCGAGGTTCCCGGGCGCATCGTACTCATCGCCTGTGCGGTAGACGGCACCACTGACTTGGAGTACAACGTGATCGTCACCGGTCACTTGGCGTAATAGCGCCCCAGGAATTCATCACGATAAGCCTCGTAATAACCGCCGTCGATGGACTCCCGGATATTATCCACCAGCCGAATCATGAACTCCAGGTTATGGATTGTGCACAGCGTGCCCGCCAGGAATTCCTTGGCTTTGAGCAGGTGATGAATGTAGGCGCGGGAGTAATTCTCCGAGACGTAGCCGCCGAATTCCTCGTCCACACCGGAAAAGTCGCGCTTGAAGCGCGCATTAGTGAGGTTCATGCGGCCATCGAGGGTGTACACGCCACCGCGGCGCGCTAGGCGGGTCGGCGCCACGCAGTCGAAAGTATCGGCACCAGCCTCAACGGCGGTAAAGATGTCATCCGGTTCAGAGATACCCAGCAGGTGCCGGGGCTTATCGACGGGCAACTCATCGCACACCC
>DXEO01000028.1 GCA_019114925.1 Candidatus Corynebacterium faecipullorum
GCTGCCGATGCCGCCGTGGGGCTCGCCCAGACCGCCTTCGACGTTCTAGCCGATCCCGAGCTTCTCGATGCCGCCCGCGCCGAGTTCGCCGCCGCCGGTGGCGCCAAGTCAGTGGAGCAATTGTTGAGTGGGGAGCATCAGATTTAGTTTCTGTATCTATTGTGCCGGGGTGTGGTCGCGCCGCCCCGGCTTTTTTGTTTTTAGTCGCTGATGGAGGGGAACCCGTGCATTTTTCGTGGTTGAGCGCCGAAGAAGTGGGGGCATTCGGGGGTGTGCGAAAATGTGCAAACTTTAAACGTGTGACGTGTAACATGCTACGGTGACCCGTATCACTTAATTGGAGCACTATAAGGAGGCGCATATGGGCATCGCAGCCCTTGTGGTCTTTATCGCGGTGACGGTGATTATGAACACCGCCCTTAAGCGCGAGATTTCGGAGTCTTTGGTCGTAGCCCTCATTGCCACGGCATTGCTGGGCGGCACCCATGCCCCCGCGATGCTGGGCAAAGCAGTTTTTAGTGCGGCGCAATCAGAGGTCACGTTCGCAGGTATGGCATTCGTGTTCATGGGCATTGTCGTGCAGTCGACGGGTCTCATCGACCGTCTCATTGAAATTTTGAACTCCATCTTCGGGCGGTTGCGTGGCGGCGCTGCGTACGTCTCGACACTGGGTTCTGCGATGATTGGCCTTATTGCTGGTTCAACCGCTGGAAACTCTGCAACGGTTGGCTCGGTGACTATCCCATGGATGAAGCGTGCTGGGTGGTCTTCGGAACGCGCCGCGACGCTCGTCGCTGGCAACTCCGGACTCGGCGTCGCGTTGCCGCCGAACTCTACGATGTTTATCATCCTGGCGCTGCCAGCAGCTACTGGTGCATCGGCTTCAAGCGTCTATGTTGCCCTAGCGTGTGGTGGTGCCTACGCGGTCCTTTACCGTTTGGCGGTCGTGTTCTTGTGGACGCGTACCGATAAGATTGCGGCCACTCCGCGTGAAGACCTCAAGTCATTCGCGCAGGCGATGAAGGAAGGCTGGCGCTCGCCGTCTATCTTCTTGGGCATCATCATTCCCGTCATTCTCACGATCGGCCCGGTTGCCGGTTACCTCACGTCCCAATTGGGCAAGGATGCCGTGAAGTCGATCTCGATCATCGTGTGGGTGCCGATTCTAATTACGCTCATCGCGCTTCTCGAAGGTGCGAAACATATCCGTAACAACAACGAGCATTTCCGTATTCAGCTTAAGCAGGACGCTCATCAGTTCGCCACGGTAGGAATTTCTCTCTTTGCTGCCTTGGCTGCAGCGAAGATTATGGAGGACCTCGGCGTCGGACCGCAGCTGTCTGGCCTACTTGACTCGATGAGTCTGCCGCGCTGGCTCATGCTTATTGTCGTCGGCGTCCTTGCAGTCCTCGTCGCCACGCCACTGTCTTCGACTGCAACTGCGGCGGCTATCGGTGCGCCAGCTATGGCGGCTCTTATAGCAGTGGGGCTCGACCCGACTGTTGCCATTGTCGCCATCCTGCTGTGCACCTCCACTGAGGGAGCCTCCCCGCCGGTTGGCGCACCCATTTATCTTTCGGCAGCTATGGCGGATGCTAATCCGCCGAAGATGTTCGTGCCGCTCATTGTTTATTTTGTGTTGCCGATGATCGCGTTGTCCTGGCTCATTGGAATGGGTTGGTTGCCCATCTACGTCGCTCAATAAGAAAGGGAAACCGAAAAATGAAAATGGTCTTTAGCGCATTTCAGGTGCTGTTCTTCGTATTCATGGCGCTGTTTCTTATCGGCGGCGTGTGCATCATTCTCACCCAGACCTTCGGCATCGTCATTGGTAGTGGCGACGTGGTTTCCGGAGTGGAGAATTGGCTTGCTCCGGTTACCTACAGCTGTGCCACCCTCTGTGCTGTCTGCGCGTTCGTGCTGACTTATCGTCCGAAGCCGCAGGGCACCAAGCATTAGGCCCTTAACGCTGGAAGCGGGCGCCCGTGGAGCAATCCAAGGGGGTCCGCTTTATGTACTGCCCTCTCAGTCCTAGTGTGTGACCTGCTTTAAAACTGTGCGATTTGCTGTTGCCAGATCTCTTCGATTGCGGTGGACAATTCATCCTCTGAGTATTCGGGATGCTTCTTGCTCACCGCCTGCTCGAGCAGCAGACGGCCGGTTGCGGTGATGTGCTCGGTCATAGCCGTGTGTGCTGCTTCGCTGTCACGTACGGCAATGGCCTCGATGATAGGGAGGTGCTCGGAGTGGACTTGCTCGAGTGACCGATAGCGTCGCACCGTTGAATCCGAAAGCAGGCGCGTATGTGTCCGCAGCTTCGATAAAATGTCGCGGCCACGGCGGGCATGTCCGGCGGCCAAAATGGCGTCGTGTAGTTCTTGGTCCCACGTGAAGAAAACGTTCTCGTCGCCATCTGTACAGCTGGCCTTCATTGCCGCGATAATGTCCTTCATGTGTGCGAGCTCGTCCGCGCTGCGGTCGCGTGCAGCGCGAGCTGCGGCGTTGGGCTCGATGCTTAATCGAAGGTCGAAGATATCCGCGACATCAGAAGGCTGTGACTCGACGATACGAAAGCCACGATTGCGGACGAATTCGATGAGACCAGCTTCTTCGAGACGCAGTAAGCCGTCGCGCACGGGGGAACGGGAAATACCTAACTCCTCGGAGAGCTGATACACGCTGTACCAGTTGCCGGTTGACATCGTGCCGTCGTGAATGCAGTCGCGGACGTGGTTCATGACCTGGGTAGCCATGTTGGGCGCCGCAGTGACTCGGGGAGTGGGGGAGTTTGAAGAGGGGGCCATTCGGAGAATTTTACCTACAGAAACCACGAAACATGTAACATGTTACCCAATATACGGCGTTGAGTTGCCCTCGTGAAGATTTGGAGCATCTGAGCATGACTAGCACCATCAAGTTTGATCGTCTTGAGCCCAGTGTGTACGCGAAGATTGCGCGTTCCGGGTTGCGCATGGATATGACCACGCGCGCGGCGTACACTTCGGACGCCTCGATTTTCCGCCGCGTTCCCGCGGCTGTGCTCGAGCCTAAGACCGTTGATGACGTGCGCGACGGCATCTCTGTTGCGCGCGAGCGAGGATGGAAAGTTGTGGGCCGTGGTGGCGGATCTTCGGTGGCGGGCAATGCCATTGGCGAGGGACTCATAATTGACACCTCTCGCTACTTTAATCGCATCCTTGATATTGATCCGGAAGCACGGACTGCGACCATCGAGCCGGGGGTAGTGTGCGACGCACTGCGTGACGCTGCTGCGCCGTTCGGCCTGACGTATGGACCAGATCCTTCAACTCACTCACGCTGCACGGTAGGCGGCATGGTTGCGAACAACGCATGCGGCTCCCACTCCGTGGCCTTTGGTACTGCGGCGGAGAACCTCATTGATGTCACCATCATGCTGGCCGACGGGCGTGAGGTGACTTTTAGCGAAGGTGGCTGCTCCGATCCGGAACTGGAGACCAAACTGCGTGCGCTCGTAGCCGACAACGCTGAGCTCATCGAGACGGAACTCGGCCGTTTTCCTCGCCAGGTCTCTGGCTACGGCCTGCACTACCTGCTGGACCGCAAGGGATTTGACGTGGCGAAGGCGCTTGCCGGTTCTGAAGGAACCACGGGCATCATCACCAAGCTCACCGTCAAGCTTGTCCCGGTTCCTAAGGTCAAGGCCTTAGCCGTGCTTGCCTTTGAGACAGTCTTCGATGCAGCGGCTGCGGCGGCGAAGCTGCGCCTGCCGGGTGTAGCGACCATCGAGGGCATGGGTGGTGACCTACTCGGGGCGCTGCGTTCCAAGGTCGGCCAAGAGCATGCCGGTGAAAACCTGCCTGGTAACCGTAAGGGCATCGAAGCTGGCGGTTGGCTTTATTGCGAGACCGGTGGCGATACTCTCGAGGAAGCGTTGGCGCTGGCCGAAGACGTCGCGGCGTCCGTTGAGACTGTGGACCACGTCATCGTCCACGAACACGCGGAGATGCGCGGGTTGTGGCGTATCCGTGAGGCATCAGCAGGCATCGTCACGCGCCTACCTGATGGCGGTGAGGCATGGCCGAACTGGGAGGACTCTGCCGTGCCACCGGAGAATCTCGCCGAATATCTACGCGATCTCTACGCTCTCATGGATAAATACTCTCTGCGCGGCATTCCGTTTGGTCACTTCGGTGAGGGCTGCGTGCACGTGCGTATTTCTTTCGACTTCGGTACCGAGGAAGGTGTGCGCCAGTTCAAAGCGTTCATGGAGGACGCCGCGGAGCTCGTGTCTTCTCACGGTGGATCGCTGTCGGGCGAGCACGGCGATGGCCGCGCACGTTCTGCGCTCCTCGACCGTATGTACTCGGTGGAAATGCGTCGCGTCTTCGAGGAATTCAAGCTTATCTTCGACCCTGACAAGCTCTTTAATCCGGGTGTGCTTGTGTGGGCGGATGCCACGGATCAGGGCCTGCGCATGGCGCCCGGCCAGCGCACCTTCGAGCTCACCCCAGTCCATGCTTTTAGCCACGACAAGGGATCGATGGTCAACGCCATCAATCGCTGCGTGGGCGTGTCCGCCTGCCGCTCCGAGACTGGCTCCATGTGCCCGTCCTTCCAGATCACCGGCGATGAAATCCATTCAACCCGTGGCCGTGCCCGCTTGTTCTCCGAGATGTTCCGTGGTGAATCCATCAAGGATGGATTCCAATCCAAGGAAGTCGAGGAGGCCCTTGACCTGTGTCTGTCCTGCAAGGCCTGCGTTTCCGAGTGTCCCGTCAACGTCGACATGGCGACGTACAAGGCGGAGTTCCTCCACGAGCATTACAAGGGCAAGCTGCGCCCGGGTGCGCACTACGTCATGGGCTGGCTGCCGCTGTTGGGCTATGTCGCGCACAAGATTCCGTTGGTACCAACGCTGATCGATAAGGCGATGTCCACTAAGGGCTTGGATAAGCTCATCGCACGTGTGGGTGGGCTCGACCCCAACCGTCCGCTCATCCATTTCGCGCATACCTCGCTGCGCAAGTGGCATGCCAAGCGTGTGCAACCCCAGCGGGATGACTCGATGACGGTCGTGCTGTGGCCGGACTCCTTCAACTCTTCGCTCGGCACGTCGCCGGCTACGGCCGCAGTTGAGGTACTCGAAGCGCTGGGCTACACGGTGGAAATTCCTCAGGAGTTTGTCTGCTGTGGCTTGACGTGGCACTCCACCGGACAGCTCGATATGACCAAGCGTGTGCTGGAGCAGACCGCGAAGGTAATGAAGCCTTATCTTGACCGTGGTCTACCCGTCATCGGTGTGGAACCTTCGTGCACCGTCATGTTGCGCTCTGAGGCGACCGAGCTTTCCCCGAACCCTGACATCAAGCGCCTCGCGCAAGCGACGACGCAGTTCTCCGAGTTTGTCGTCCCGCGCATCAAGGAGCTCGTTGCTGAAGGAAAAATCGTTCCGGGCGATGTCTCGGCACTTACCCAGGTCCATTGCCATGAGAAGTCGCTGGGTGATCCGTCTCAATCGCAGCAGCTTCTCGATGCCCTCGGTATCAGCGACGAGTCGATCGCCACAGGGTGTTGCGGCCTTGCCGGTAACTGGGGCTTCGAGAAAGGCCACGCGGAGGTCTCCATGGCCCTCGGCGAGCGAGAGCTCTTCCCCAAAGTTCGAAAAGCTACGCAGGAAGGCTCCATCGTTATCGCTGACGGTTTCTCTTGTCGCACCCAGATCGAACAGGGTACCGGTGCGCAGGCGAAGCATATCGCGGAGATTGTGAGGGACGTCTTGGCTGATTCCTCCATGAAGTAGTGGAGCGCTGAGAGGGTCGGTGGTTCTCATCGTGACGTGCTGATGCTGTGCGCTACACAGCATCAGCACGCTGGATATTAGACGCCGGTAGTGTGCTTCAGCACGGCGGAATGAGTGGCGTAGACCGTGCTGGAGCATTATTCGTATCTGGGGAGTTTTGCGGCGTCGATTGAAGGGGACGGAAATTCCGCCACACGTGGCTACCTCGATGAGCTTTTTGCGGCCGGAATGAAGTCGACATTGGTTGGGAATGTGTTGAAAGCGCCAGACCCCGGCACGCCTGACGCGGGTCTGCGAAAGCGCCAGTGCGTAGTCCCTGCGTGTGCCAAGATGGACACACATCACAGTCGTGTGCGAAGGAAAGGAGGACGCCGTGTCAGCATTGAGCGAAATCCTGCGCAGACTCAACAGCTCGGTAACCATCCCTGATCATTTGCTCGCGCCGTTGCAGGAGGACGAGCTTTCGGCGCTGCGCATGCTGGAAAACACCATCGATTCCAACCGCACGTGGCGCGTCATGTCGACGAAGATTTTGGAAGTCTCGCACATGCTTAATGCGGGGCGCGCGTCGAATGACGTGCTTGACGCCATTGTGCGGCACGCGCGCTCGATTATTGGCGCGCACATTGGGTACATCAGTCTTAACGATGACGAGTCGGGGTTTACCAATATCCTTGCTACGGCTGGCGTTGTGACGGAGGGCTTTCGGAATATTCGCATGCCCATCGGTACTGGCATCTTGGGCATCGTGGCGGCCACGAATCGCCCCGCCTGGACATATGATCACGCTGAGGATCCGGAGGTCAGTCACGTCGATTACGTGGATGAGGCGGTGGAAGCCGAGGGCATTCGAGGCATTTTGGGCGCGCCCATTCGCATCAGTGGCAAGACCGTGGGCGCGTTGCTCGTCGGCGACCGCCACCCGCGCCATTACACGCGTGATGAAATTATGGCTATCGAGCTCCTTGGCGCAATGACGGCGGTGGCGCTCGATACCGCGCGCGTCATCGAATCCCAGGGCGAGTCTGTCGCGAAGCTCAGCCGTTCGCAGTTGGAACTGCGCACCCACGTCGAGGAATTGCACAAGCTTGCCGATGCCGACTCCCGGCTGCTCGCAGTCCTCATCGGCGACGCACGGTTCGAGGAACTTGCAGAGGTGCTTACCGAGTTCTTGGGTGTGCCGGTCGAGTTGTGGCTAGAAGAATCCTCCACCTTCGTGGGCGGTGGCACGCGCGACGAGTGGGCGGATGCCATCGCCGCGGCACGCAAGCACAACAACACGAGGAGCGTGGATAATCGCAGCGTGCTTCCGGTCGAGTTCCATGGGCGTTTCCTCGGGGCGATTTGCGTGCCCAAAGATATTAACGACGTGGAGCTGCGCGTCGTGGGGCATGCCTCCGCGGCTTTCGCCGCCATCGCTCTCTTTAACGAGGCGCTTGTCGATGCCACCGCGCGCAAGGTTGATGACCTTGTCTACTCCGTCGCAGTGGGCACCGCCGGAAACGAAGAGGCGTTGCGTCTCAAACGACTGACAGGCATCGACCTCGCGCAGCCAGAGTCGCTGTATTTCCTCGGCGTCAACTGCGCCGACCCGGCACTGTCCCGAATGTGTCTGGATGGGCTGCTCGATGGGGCAACGGCAGTCACGCGTCATGAGCAGCATTACTGCGTGCTCTTTCAGCCTGATAGGGAGGTCGCAACGTCCGTGCGTCGGCTCTTCGCGGAGTCGTCCGCGCCCGTCTTCATTGCGGCCGCACCCGTTGCCGGTGTGACGGAGGCACACGAGGCACACGATTCGGCGATGGCGTACCTCGATGCCGCGATTACATTGGGGATGAGCGGCGAGCTCGTCACCGAAGATACGCTCGGTGCCGTGGGGCTCATCCTGGGTGCGGACCCGAGTGCACTGGCGACGCTCGTACGGCGTAGTGTGGGCGCGCTTGTTGAGTACGACGCCGCGCATGACACGGAGCTCGAGGCGACGGCCTACCAGTTCTTCTTGAGCGGACACAGCATTCCCGGAACCGCACGCGCGTTGTATCTCCACGTTAATACCGTGCGCCAGCGCCTCGAGCGCATTAGTTGTGTCCTTGGCGAGGATTGGGCAACAGGGGAGCGAAGCCTCGATACCCAGCTTGCGCTCCGGATTCGTGCGCTAGCACGAGGCCGCAGCCACATGGATGTGTAGATTTACACACCCATTGCGCTGAATGGTGGATTATTCTCCTAG
>DXEO01000029.1 GCA_019114925.1 Candidatus Corynebacterium faecipullorum
ATGCCGTCCGTGGCGATCCGCTCCCCGGGGCGTACGACCATTAGCTCGCCAACCTCAAGGTCCTTCGCAGCGACCTCGGCCGTCGTACCGTCGCGCAGCACGGTCGCGGTTTGCGGTACCAGCTTCAACAGTGCCCGCAGTCCGCCTTGGGCCCGGTCCATCGCCTTGTCTTCAAGCGCCTCGGCGATCGAGTACAGGAACGCCAGCGCCGCGGCCTCTCCGACGAAACCAAGGATCACCGCGCCGACAGCGCTGATCGTCATAAGCAAGCCAATGCCGAGCTTGCGCTTCGTGACAAGGTTCCGGATCGCTCCAGGTGCGAACGTGTAAGCGCCCAACAGCAGGCCAAGCCAATACAGTACCGTTGCGGGCGTCTCCAAGTCGGACCAGTCCAGCGCCAGTCCTGTAATGAGGGCTACGCCGGAGAAGATCGGTAGCAGTAGCTCGGGATCCTTCCACCATGGCCGATCGAGCTCTTCGATCTCCGTGGCGGGTTCGTGTTCGCATCCACATGCTGAACTCATGCGTCCGTTCCTTTCTCGCCGCAGCCGGGCACCGAGCACTCAGTGTCGATGCAGGGGGCATTCTCGTCGACGGCCAGCGTCGCGTTGACCAGCGCTTCGAGCGCCGCCGCGAGGTGCGGATCGGCAATTTCGTAGCGGGTCTTACGGCCCTCCGGCTCAGCGACGACGATGCCGCAATCGCGTAGGCAGGACAGGTGGTTCGAGACGTTCGAGCGCGTCAGATCCAAGCTTTGCGAAATCTCGGCCGGGTAGCCCGGACCGTCGAGTAGGGTCATCAGGATTCGGGAACGCGTCGGATCAGCCATGGCCCGGCCGAGCCGGTTCATGACGTCGAGGCGTGAAGCAATAGTCAGCATGTGCTGAACAATACAATATGTGCTGAACTATTCAAAATTCACTGAACTGACAGTTACGCGAAGGTCCTGCGACCTGCAGGAATTAGTCGATGGGATAGCAGATGACTGATCCTTTGTGGATCGGCTGCCACCCAACGCGGGAGCGACGTGGGCGGCGAGGTTCTCAGAATCTTCACGTTGACGTCTACGCCATCCCGCAAAACCTTTACGTGTTTCCATGCGCCCATATGTTCTCTGTATGCTGACGTAATTACAGTTTTCTGATTGTTGCAGGCTAACGAGAAAGCCGGTGCGGCCGCGCAGCTGGAGGCAGGTACCACTGCCTGGGTCAGTAGCTACGGCGTGGAGTTTGTCGCCGTACACTGGGCCGCATGGTTGACGTTGAATCACTGTCTAAGGGAACGCCGCGCCTCGTTGCAGGAGGCCTGAACAAGGACACGCAGTTGTGCCTGTCCTTGTCTGGTCGCCCGGGAAACACGGGCACGCGTTTCCATAATTACTTGTACGATGCACTGGAGCTGAACTACGTTTACAAGTCCTTCACCACCGATGACATCACGCAGGCCATCGCTGGCGTGCGCGGACTGCAGGTGCGGGGCGCGGCGATTTCGATGCCGTGGAAGGAAGATGTCATCGCGCTCGTGGATGAGATGGACCCGTCGGCGCAGGTCATCGAGTCGGTGAATACCATCGTCAACACTGATGGTCACCTCAAGGCCTATAACACCGACTACCTGGCCATTGTGAGCCTGCTGAAGTCGAACGATGTGGACACGGCGTTGGACACCATCGTGCTGGGCTCCGGCGGCATGGCGAAGGCTACGGTGGCCGCGCTTCGCGATGTCGGCTTTGACCACGTCACCGTCGTCGCCCGCAACGCCACCACGGGGCCTGCATTAGCTAAGAAGTATGGCTACGAGTGGCGCGCTGAGGTGGGCGAGAAGCGCCCGGGCCTGGTAATCAATTGCACACCCATCGGCATGGAGGGTGGCCCGGAGGCCAACGACGTTCCGGTGAGTGATGCCGTGGTTCAGGCGGCCGAGGTCATCTTTGATGTCGTGCCTCGCCCCACCTGGACCCCGCTGCTGAATAAGGCACGTGACCTGGGCAAGGTGTGCATCACGGGCGCGGAAGTGATGTCCATCCAGGCCCTTGAGCAGTTCGTGCTCTACACCGGAATCCGCCCGGAAGACGAGCTGGTGGAGCGCGCCACCGCCTTTAGCCGCGAGGGCTAAGGCTTTTAATCAGCTGGTCGTGGTGGACTGGGGCGAGGCAGCCGGCATCCACGACGCGCCGGGCTAGGTCCTTGTCCCCCATCTTGGCGGCGAAGGCCATCCCCATGGTGATGTCATGGTCGGGGCGGCCGATGAGCGTAATCTCATCGCCAGGGTTGATGCGGCCAGGCTCGATGATGCGCAGGTAGGAGCCGCAATCGCCGCGCTCCGTGAAGGATTTGAGCCAGCCCGGCTCGTCCATCCAACCGGAGAAGGTGGCGCAGGGCGTGCGCGGGATAGAAACTTCAAGCACGCACTCCCCCACTTGAATCTGCTGGTTGATCAGCATATTCGCCCAGGAAATCCCTTCGGTGGTGAGGTTCTCCCCAAAGTAGCCATCACGCAGCACGCGGTTGAGCGTGCCCTCCCAGTAATCGAGCTCCTCACGGGCCACGGCATAGACGGCCTTCTCGGCTCCGCCGTGGTGGGCGTGGTCACCGATGGAATCCCCCACCACGCCGGAGCCATCACCATAGTTGGGCCCGGGAACCTCCAGGTCTAGGAAGGGGCGCGGCTGCTTATCGATGCCCGTGTACTCGTGCCGCCCGTGCGGTTCGGGGCGGCGGACAGCGACGTTCGTGGAGATAACCTTCATGCTCACCCATTGTGGCACACCCCACGCGCTCACATGTCGCGATTGTGGAAGAGTGCTTCCGCGGTCACGAGGTCGTAGAAGAAGAGGCGGGGGGCGAGGGGGAGGACGTCGGCAAGCATGGGCATGTCCTCCTTGAGCAGCGGGCTTTCCATGATGATGTCGTTTGCCGCGGCGCGGGACGCCAGGGCGAAGGCATAGGAAATATAGGGCATCCAGGCCGCTGCATTGAGCTCGTCGGCTGTGTTTCCACTGGCAAAGGCGCCCAACGCGATAAGGGTGTGGCTGACGGACATGTCAACGCCCGCGTTTTGCACCAGCGAGGCCAGCGCCGTGGCGTCCTTGCGCAGATGCTCGATGGTGCCCAGCGCATCGAGTGCGCCGTTGTTGGCAAAGCACTCGCGCAGCGCGGCGACGCGGCCGGCCTCCCCCATCAGATCATTGACGGGCGGGGTGGGGCTGTGAATGGTCGCAGCATTGAGCAGCATCGGGCGGGTCAGGCCATCGGCGCCGGACTCGCGCACGGCGGTGAGCTCGGGGTTCTCGCTGGCAGAGGGATCGAGTAGGAGATCTAGGTAGCTGTCGACGCCGGACTCGGCGGCGGCCTCCAGCGGGGAGTGGAACAAGCGCGTGCGCGCAAGCGAGCGGGCTTGTTGGTTCACGCTGACGCCGGTGCGCGCCAGAGCGTGGACCGCGGCCTCCGGTTGGGCGCGCAGACGATCGATGGTGCTGTCGAACATCGCCTGCAGTTTGGGGTTGGGGCTGCGCTGCGAGAGCACGTGGAGCGCGCGGAAGGTGCCCCAGAGCTGCTCCGGGGTCCAGTCCTTCGAGGCGAGCGCCGCCGGCGAGCCTTCCGGCGTGACCACGATGGAGGCGCTGGAGGGGCGTGCAGGGGCGGCGAGGTTGGAGGAGGCGCGGAGCTCGCGGACGTCGACAAGCAGCGAGCCTTGCTCAGCGAGGTCGGCGGGCAGCTTGAATCCCTCCTCCGTGGGCTCGAGTTGGGTGGGCGCCACTGTGGGCTCGGCCAATGGCCAGGCCCAGCCCACTAAATCTGCCTGCGGTTCTGCATTCTGCTCGATGATGATTTCATCGCCGTTGAGCAGGCCGCGGCTGACGAACGGGGACTTGCGGATGGTGGCCAGCGCCGCATAGATGAGGCTGGTGGAGGCGGAAGCTTCGTACTCGACGATGCGCCGCTCCAAGCTGCGAGCCTCGTGGGCCGTGCGCTCCTGAGGCGGGAGGGAATCCAGGTAGTCCTCGTAGGACAGTGTGGACCACATGAGGAAAAGCTCGGCCGTTGGTTGCTTGCGCACGGCATTGGCCAGCGCGGCGTTGGGGACGGCGAGGCTGGTGACCGCCTGCGTGGTCTTTGAGGTGCGGGCTAATTCCCTAATCTTCTGGCGGCCGTCGATGGTGACGAACTTCGCCAGCGGCAGCGGGCGCGGCGAGTGGACGGTGAACATATCGTCCTGATCGAGCTGGCCGGCAAAAATTACCGGCTTATCGGAGTGCTCAGTGGGTTCCAAGCCGATGCGCTTGACGCGGCTGAACAGGGCCTCGGGCCAGACATCGAATTCCAGCTCGTAGCCTGCCTCACTGGCCACGACCTCGCGGCACGAGACCTCGGTGTCCTCGAAGGTGCGCAGGCCCTTTTCCAGA
>DXEO01000030.1 GCA_019114925.1 Candidatus Corynebacterium faecipullorum
CGAGGGCCAGTTGGTGGTCTACCCCATTATCAAGCTGGCCGAGCCGGTAGACGTTGTCGATTACGTCCGCCGCCTTGAGGAGGCCATCATCCAAGCCGTCCGCCAACTGGGCGTGACCACTGCCGGGCGCATCGATGGCCGCTCGGGCGTGTGGGTTCCTTCCACCACCCGCGCCGCCGACCCAGCCGCCCCGAAGCGCGACCGCAAGCTAGGTGCGTTGGGCATTCGCGTAACCCGCGGCGTGACCATGCACGGCCTAGCGCTCAACTGCACCAATACGCTGGAGTACTACGAGCACATCGTGGCCTGCGGCATCGACGATGCGGATGTGTCCACGCTGTCGCTTGAGCTCGGCCGCCCAGTGACCATGGAGGAAGCGGAAGCGCCGCTTCTCGACGCCCTCCTCAAAGCCCTCTCCGGCGAACTAACGGTGGCCGACCACACCTTTGCCTCGGCCCCTGATCCCATCAAAGTGGCCAACGAGAAGGCCCGCCAAGCCCGCAAAGCCGCGCAAGAAAAATAGCGGCTACCCTCGGTGAAATAAACCCGGCTCTCGCAGGACTTGCATTAGGAAGAGCTAACCCCAACGCGTAAAGTGAGGTTCCGTGACTGTTAAGCCTGAAGGACGCAAGATGCTCCGCATTGAGAAGAAAAATGCGGAGTCGCCCATCGAACAGAAGCCACGCTGGATCCGCAACCAGGTTCGCACCGGACCGGGTTATGAGGACATGAAATCCCGCGTATCCGGAGCTTCGCTGCACACCGTGTGCCAGGAGGCTGGCTGCCCCAATATTCATGAGTGCTGGGAATCGCGTGAGGCCACCTTCCTCATCGGCGGTGACAAGTGCACCCGCCGCTGCGATTTCTGCGATATCGCTACCGGCAAGCCAGAGGAACTGGACCGCGACGAGCCGCGCCGTGTGGCAGAGAATATCCAGGAAATGGATCTCAATTACACCACCATCACCGGCGTGACCCGCGATGATCTGCCCGACGAGGGTGCCTGGCTCTACGCCGAGGTGGTCCGCAAGATTCATGAGCTCAACCCGCACACGGGCGTGGAGAACCTCACCCCGGACTTCTCCGGTAAGCCGGACCTGCTCCAGGAGGTCTTTGAGGCCCGCCCCGAGGTCTTCGCTCACAACCTGGAGACGGTGCCGCGCATCTTCAAGCGCATCCGCCCGGCATTCCGCTACGAGCGTTCACTCGACGTCATCCGCCAGGCCCACGACTTCGGTTTGATCACCAAGTCCAACCTCATCCTGGGCATGGGCGAAACCGCCGAAGAAATCGAGGAAGCACTGCGCGACCTGCGCTCGGCAGGTTGCGACATCATCACGATTACCCAATACCTGCGCCCTGGCCCGCGCTTCCACCCCATCGAGCGCTGGGTGCGCCCGGAGGAGTTCGTGGAACACTCCAAGTTGGCCAAGGAACTGGGCTTCGGCGGCGTCATGTCTGGCCCGCTGGTCCGCTCCTCCTACCGCGCTGGCCGCCTCTACGTGCAGGCCATGGAGGCACGCGGCCTCGAGCTTCCGGAGAACCTGAAGCACTTGGCGGAGACTTCCCAGGGCGCTACCGCCCAGGAAGCTTCCACCCTGCTGGAGAAGTACGGCCCCTCCGAGGAAACTCCGGTCACCACGCGCATGGCTAAGACCCCCGCACAGTCCAACTCTGTTGCTGCTACCATCCGCTAACGCGTTTCTCTTTTTATTCCCCTTGCCCTTAAAGTAGGAGACATGGCTAAGGACGATAAGGCGTCGCTCAAGGACGCGAAGAAGCAAGAGCGGGCGGCCAAGCGCGCCCAGCGCAAGCAGAACTGGTCACAGATGTGGCAAGCGTTCAACATGCAGCGCAAGCAGGACAAGGCTCTCATCCCCATCATGCTGGCTGCGTTCTTGGGCGTGGGCTTGCTCTTCTTCCTTATCGGCCTGCTCTTCAACGGCCAGTGGTTCATGCTCATCATCGGCCTGGGCCTTGGCGCGATGCTCGCTATGTTCCTGTTCACCCGCCGCCTTGAGCGCGACATGTACAAGAAGGTGGAGGACCAGCCTGGTGTCGCCGGTTGGGCTTTGGAGCAGCAGCTGCGCAACACGGTGGGCGTGGTGTGGAAGGTCAAGCCGGGCGTGGCTGCGACCCGCCAGCAGGATCTGGTTCACCGCGTGATTGGTAACTCTGGCGTCATCTTCGTCGTCGAAGGTGACCACAAGCGCGTCGCCCCTACTCTCAACCGTTTGAAAAAGCGCGTTGACCGCCTAGCTGGCGGTGTGCCGGTTTACGAGGTCTTCGTGGGCAGCGGTGAGGATGAGGTGCCGGTGTCCAAGCTGCGCAGTCACATCATGAAGCTGCCGCGCAACTACAACAAGAACGAAACCTACGAGAACATTCGCCGCATTGAGGCCATGGATGATTTGCCGGGCACCACCCCGGGTCTGCCCAAGGGGCCGATGCCCCGCCAGGCTCAGAACATGGCGGGCATGAACCGCCGCATGCGCCGCATGCAGGAGCGCAAGGGCGGCAAGTAACACATACGCTCCCCCGCTCCACGCTGAAGGGGTCCCTTCCGAGAATCTCGGAAGGGACCCCTTCTCATTGGTTTTAAAACTTCCCTAGGCCTTGTCCCCTCAGTTGCCACAGCAGAGGTCGGCCACATTGGCCGCAGCAGAATCTTCTGCGTGGCAAACACCTTCTACTTGGCATCTCCCAAAAGGCATCTTTAGCCCTGAAAACGCCATTTGCGGAGCCTAAATGGCGTTTTTAACCCTAAAAACGCCATACAACAGATGCCTTTTGCCAGACGCCTTTTACCAAGTGCCATTTGCCAGATACCGTTCGCTGAAAGCCATCTGCCCCCATACCCCGCGCGAAGTTTGTAGTGGATACGACCGGCTGGCGCTGAACAAACTTTAGGCCATGATGACGGCGGTGCCGGTGGCGCGGTCGTGGAGGCCGCGGCCGTCGGCATCGACCATCGCTGCGGGGAAGAGCACAGCAGTCAGCAGCGTGCGGACCGCCGCCCGCCACAATCCGACTGAAGTGCCCGGCTTGTCGAGGCGCGCTACGCCCATGCCCAGCACGGCCATTCCCGGGGTTCGGGCGAAGAGCCAGCCGCACACGATGCCCATGACTAGCCACACTGCATAACCCAAGAATGCCGGGCCGCCGAGCGAATCCGTGAAGAGCTCAAGAAGATTGGCAATGATCATCGCCAGGGTCCAGTCAATGAGCACGCCAAGAGTGCGCCGCATTACAGAAGCGAGGGCACCTGAGCCCTCCTTGGGCAAGCCCATTGTTTGCCCAGGCCACTGCCCGTGCTCAAAGCCGTCGTTGTTATCTGCCATGCTCACCAATCTAGCCGTCGGCTCCGCGAAGCAGAAAATTTTCCTCCAGGTGCCCCAGACACCCCGGTGACGAAGCCAATACCTGTAGACTAGTCGGGAGTACTACACGTCAACCAACAGGAGACCACCGTGTCCTTTGAGACAATCCAGGACGTCATCGCATTCATCAAGGAAGAGGACGTCAAGTTCGTTGACATCCGGTTTACGGACGTCCCCGGCACTGAGCACCACTTCTCTATTCCGGCCGAGGAATTTACTGAAGATGCAGCCGCCGAAGGCCTCGCTTTTGACGGTTCTTCCATCCGCGGATTCACCACCATCGATGAGTCCGATATGACGCTGCTGCCGGATCCGAAGACCGCCTTCGTGGATCCTTTCCGCACCGCGAAGACTCTGAACATCAAGTTCTTCGTCCACGACCCCTTCACCCTGGAGCCTTTCAGCCGCGACCCGCGCAACATCGCGCGCAAGGCCGAGGAGTACCTCGCCTCCACCGGCATCGCGGATACCTGTAACTTCGGCGCCGAGGCTGAGTTCTATATCTTCGATTCGGTTCGCTACAGCACCGACATTAACCACGGTTTCTACGAGGTTGATACCGATGAGGGCTGGTGGAACCGGGGTTCTGAGACCAACTTCGATGGCACCCCGAACACCGGTTTCAAAACTCGCGTGAAGGGCGGCTACTTCCCTGCGGCACCCGTCGACAAGCACGGCGAGGTTCGCGACGCCATGGTGGAGCAGCTGCAGAAGGCAGGCTTTGTCATCGAGCGCTTCCACCACGAGGTGGGCAGCGGCCAGAACGAGATTAACTACCGCTTCAACTCCCTGCTGCACGCGGCTGATGATATTCAGACCTTCAAGTACATCATCAAGAACACCGCGGAGCAGTTCGGTAAGTCCGTAACCTTCATGCCCAAGCCGCTGGCGGGCGATAACGGCTCCGGCATGCACGCCCACATGTCTCTGTGGCAGGACGGCAAGCCGCTCTTCCACGATGAGGCTGGCTACGCTGGTCTGTCCGACATGGCGCGCTACTACATCGGCGGCATCCTGGCCCACGCACCGGCTGTTCTGGCGTTCACGAACGCAACCCTGAACTCCTACCACCGTCTGGTCCCGGGCTTTGAGGCCCCGATTAACCTGGTGTACTCGCAGCGCAACCGCTCGGCTGCTATCCGTATTCCGATTACCGGTTCCAACCCCAAGGCCAAGCGCATCGAGTTCCGCGCTCCGGATCCGTCGGGCAACCCCTACTTCGGCTTCGCTGCCATGATGATGGCGGGCCTCGACGGCATCAAGAACCGTATTGAGCCGCACGCCCCGGTGGATAAGGACCTCTACGAGCTGCCGCCGGCAGAGGCTGCGTCCATCCCGCAGGCGCCGACCTCCCTGGAGGCGTCCATCGCAGCGCTTGAGGAGGACAACGAGTTCCTCACCGAGGGCGATGTCTTCTCCGAGGATCTCATCGAGACCTACATCAACTACAAGCGTGAGAACGAGATTGCACCGGTCCGCCTGCGCCCGACTCCGCAGGAATTTGAGATGTACTACGACTGCTAATCCCTGGCAGTAGCGCCCTGGCCTGACGAATTCTATTCCTCCAGGTCAGGGCTTTTTCATGCCCGCAGATTTGATTGGAAACGGGAGAAAGCAGCCGCCTTTTCAGAATTGTGCGGGATTTCTGCGGGATCCGGCCTACACCGATAGCGCATCCGGTCTCGCGCAAACAGGCACCCCTGACACGATTCAAGAGGCATATTCATCTCTGATCTCTCAGTTCTTTTGCGCGTTTTCGCTCGCGTGTGAAAGGCCATTCTCTTCTCTCTCCTGCCCCAGTATCCGGGGCTGAAAGCTCTCTTAAACCATGAACGACAATCCATTTGAATCTCCCCAGCCCTCTGGTTCCCCCCGATAACCCGGCGTCCTCCAACCCTTTTTCATCGCCAGAAGGCGCCGAAAAACTTCCAGCACAAGACAGCACCGAGAGCCAGACGGCCGCATCTGTCGGCACTTCTCCAGAGGCTTCCACGTCTCGGTGGCTCCTGATTACGACAGCGGGCGTTGTGGTGTTAGCCGTTGTCGCGGGTGCAGCGTTCTTCATCAACAAGCAGAACAATGAGAACGCTGAGGCAGAAAAGGCCACGATTACTGAAGCGGCCCAGGAGGAGTGCGAAGCCGCCGCACTAGACCAGGTAGCACGCTATTTTAGGGTTACTTTTGAGGGCACGCCGCTGCATTTCACAACCAAGGACGTCGATTCGGTCGAGGTAGCAGATGGAAAGCGTGCGACTATCGACGCCTCCGGATCTTTCTCCGGAGACCTCGCCGTCTCGACTGAGCAGGTTCCCTACCGCTGCACCTTCTCTTACTCCGCTACGGGCAGCGGGAAGGAAACCTCGGTGTCCGCTGTCAACGTGACCTCCATGATGATGGACGGCGCGGACTTCGAGTCCCTGACTTATATCGATGAATAGCTCCAAGCCCAGAAGGAAGCGGAGGCTGAAGCAGTGGCTCAGCGCGAACGCGAGGAGGAAGAAAAGCGCCGCGAACAGGAACGCCGCGAACAGCGCGCTAAGCAGGAGCGCCGCGCGGAACAGCACCAGCGTGAGGAAGAAGCCAGCGCGCAGCGCGAAGAACAGCAACAACAGCAGCAGCAAAACCAGCAACAGCAGCAACAGGCTACGGCACCTGCCGCAACGCAGCAGCAAGCGCCCAGCATGGAGTGGGCAACCCTCGGCCCCTACGGTGGATTCATGGGCTGCTCCCAGGCGCAGAGCATGTGGCCTTCCAACTCGACTGAGTGCTACCAAGGCGGCGACGGCAACTACTACTTCAACGGCCTACGGCAGGCAATGCGCTAGATACAGCTCACCGGCCGCCCTACGCCCTACTTCTTGGTGAAGCGAGACTGAGGGATGTGGGGCCGCTTACTGAGCAGGAGAAATCGGAGTAAATTCACCGCGTTATCTGGCATTATGATGCGGTACGGCGGGAACAAAAGAACTACGCTAACCGCGTGACTACTAGATTCCGCCACTTGCCACCGCCCGGCCCCGCGTGGGGCGGCAGCCTCATGGGTACCTCCATCGTCTCCCGGTTGCTCGTTGAGGAAGGCATGCTGACGGCCTCCGCTGTTTTCGCAGCGCTGGCCTGCGTCATCCT
>DXEO01000031.1 GCA_019114925.1 Candidatus Corynebacterium faecipullorum
GTCGACTGCGGCGGCGACCGCCGTCCACGGCTGGGGAAGGAAAACCTGTGGCCTTCCCTGTGAGCGGTCACTTATTGAAGTAGTCGACGAGGACACCGCGAGGGTTCCGTACTATGAACAAAAACACAAACCTCGCTCACTGTAGAGCTTTATGCACTTAGCTCGATAGGCCTCGTGCACTTCACCTAGATTCTACGCCCCTGTTGAAAGGGCAGGTCGCAGCTTATGGGGACCCGAATTTCTCAACTGCGGCAAGGATCGCTAGAATGTAGCGAGTTGGGCCTTTAGCTCAGTTGGTATAGCTACGGACTTTTAATCCGGCTTGGCCCCCACCACCTAGGGTGCGAGATCCGCATCCGCCGCGCGATCCGGTGCTGGCTACCGCGCACCCGAACGCGCCGCCTGCGCAACATGTTGCTTAAGACCAACTGAATACTTCACGCATCTAGCTCGGAAAACCGATAAAGGGTTCCGGGCTAGTAGTCGTTTTAGAGGGGAAGAACCATGTTGTGTTTCTTATCGGTTACCGCCTGGATCACGGCGAAAACGACTAAACCCACCGCGGTGAAGCGGTGGGTTTATCTGTCGGAGGCGGTTTCGCAAACGATTTAAGTTAGTTCTGCAAAACCGTCCCTGAATGCTGTCGGACTAACAGGATTTGAACCTGCGACCCCTACACCCCCAGTGTAGTGCGCTACCAAACTGCGCCATAGTCCGCCGTCGCACCGTTTGGTGCAACTGCTACAGATTACACCAGCGGTATTCGCTTCGACAAATCCCTGTTCACCCTTTGTTTTAGCGGCAGCTAAAACTCGCCGGTGGAATAGACCCACTGCCCGCCTTGGCGGCGGAAAGAGGAGCGTTCCCGTTGAGAGCCCTTGGCAGTGCCCTTATAGAAGGCCTCGAATTCCACGATTCCGGTCTGGTCAAAAGGGCCGCCCGCGACGGTGTCGATGATGTCGAGGCGATAAAAGCGAATGCCGGTGTCAGCTAGGTCTATGCGTTCGGGCCTGGTCTCGGGGTCCCACGTGCGCAGCAAATAGTCCTCGTCGCCAGTGACGAAAGCGCTGAAACGCGAGCGCATCAAGGCTTCTGCTGAGGGTGCAGGCGTGCCCGCGTGGTAGCGCGAGCAGCACTCGCCAAACGTTAAGCCGGTGCCGCAGGGGCAGCGGGCGGCGGGGTCAAGTGGATTGAGAACGATCATGGGTGGTCTATCCCGCAGTGGTTTTCACGGTGGTGGTGACATCCACGGCGAGGAGGGGGTCGATGGTGGAGGCTGCGGCGGCGTCGCCAAGCACGCGTTGTTGTTCCGCACTGAGGGAGGCCGGGAGCGTCACCGTACGTGTAAAACGGGTCTCGGACTCTTGGGTAACGCTGACGGACACCGACTCGAGAGCCTTCGCGTCGATTTTGTGCGCCTTGCCCGCTGCCTTGATGGCCTGGGTGCTCGCTGCAGCCACAGCGGACATAAGAAGTCCTTCTGCGGTAAAACCTTGGCCTTTGCCGCCGTCCTTCTTCGTGCGGTCAGCGCTCACAGACCTGTCATTGTGGCGCACGACGACGCCCATCCTGGTTCCTACTGCCGGGATGGCAACTGCTGAATCATCAGCGACCGCTGGGGGAAGGTTTTCCGGGACAACGAACTGCTCCGCCCACGCGCCAATAAGATCGGCTGCGCGGGCTGCGGCGCCTTGCTTAGTTAGGAGGTGATCAGCCTTGTCCAAGGCGACGAGGGACTTGGGGTAGCGCGTGGTGCGGAAGATGTTCTGGGCGTTATCGATGCCGACGGTCTGATCAATGGGGGAGTGCAGCACCATGAGAGGCTTGCGCAGACGCGGAAGGTATTCCTCCGGGTTGGTCTCAGCAAGATCTTCGAGGAAAAGGCGCGAAATAGTCAGCGCGCGGCCACCCAGGGTGACCTCTACCTCGCCATTGGCATCGACCTCACCAATCTTGTCTGCGTAGTGCAGCACAGAGTGCGCGGGATCGAATGGAGCGCCAAGGGTGGCAACGGCCTTGAGGGAGCGAATGTCATTGGCTGCTGCAAGAGCGGCCGCGCCGCCCAGCGAATGGCCCATAAGCAGCTGCGGTGCGGAATAGTGCTTAGCCAGCCAGTCGGCGGCGGCCTGGATATCGGCAACATTGTGGCTGAAAGATGTGTCCGCGAAATTTCCTTCAGATTGGCCTAGGCCAGGAAAATCGAAGCGCAGGGTAGCGATGCCAAAGTTAGTCAGCTGCTTGCTCACTCGCGCAGCGCCCGGGGTATGGCGTGAGCCTGCAAAGCAGTGCGCGAAGATGGCGAAGGCTTGCGGAGGGGAGTCGGGGAAGTCGATGGTTCCGGCCATCGTGGTACCGGTGCTGGAGGGGAGCGACACGTTCACGGATTGCATGCCCATAAGGATATAAGGGCGAACGCACGCCTGCGAACCGGGGTTGACTAGAGTCGATAGAAGACCTGTATGACGCACAAGGATGGAGGAGTGCTCATGGGCGCATTCGATTGGTTTTGGAAGGCAATGGGCGCGCAGTCCGAGCGCAACAACAAGAAGTCGAAAGCCGTTGTGACGGCCGCAGATTCCGCGGTAGAGGATATCGCGAACCTGTCGGATGCTGAGGTTGCCGCCACCGCACGGGAATGCGTGGAGGACGGCAAGATTGCGAATAAGTCCCGCTTCCTCGCAGCCCTGGCCGTGGCCAGCGAACGCAAGCTTGGCATGCGTCCTTTTACAGTCCAGTCCCAAGCTGTGCTGCGTCTTCTTGAAGGTGACGTTATCCAGATGGCCACTGGTGAGGGAAAGACACTGGTCGGGGCTATGGCGGCGACGGGGTTTGCGTTGACGGGCAAGCGCGTTCACCTCGTTACCGTCAATAATTATCTGGCAGCGCGTGACGCCGAATGGATGCGCCCACTCGTGGAGTTCTTTGGGCTCACGGTGGCTTCCGTGACGGAGAAAATGGGGCCGGAAGAGCGACGCGGGGCTTATCTTTCCGACATCATTTATGCGCCGGTTAATGAGCTCGGTTTCGATGTGCTGCGAGATAACCAGATCACCTCCCGGGAGCAGACGGTGCAAGTGCGCGCAGACGTGGCGTTGGTGGATGAAGCTGACTCTGTGCTTGTCGACGAAGCTCTCGTCCCCCTCGTCCTCGCCGGAAATCGCCCCGGTGAGGAATCTACGGGCCACATCACTAACGTGGTCTCCCGGCTGCGCGAGGAGCAGGACTACGTTATCGCGGAGGATGGGCGCACGGTAGCGCTCACCGATGAGGGTGCGGCACGTGTGGAGCGGGAATTGGGCCTCGACTCGCTCTACTCGGAGGAGAACATCGGCTCCGTGCTGGTCAAAGTTAACTTGGCGCTGCACGCTAAGGCATTGCTTATCCGCGATATTCACTACATTATTACGGACGGAAAGCTGCAGCTTATCGACGCCTCCCGCGGCCGCGTCGCCGAACTGCAGCGCTGGCCGGATGGCCTCCAGGCGGCGGTGGAGGCCAAGGAAGGTTTGGAGGTATCAGAAGGCGGGCGCATCCTTGACACCATTACGGTCCAGGAGCTCATGCGGCGCTATCCGCTGGTGTGTGGGATGACCGGTACTGCAGTGGAGGCAACGGACCAACTGCGCCAGTTCTATGACCTGCATGTCTCGGTCATCGACCGCAACAAGGAACTGCAGCGCCTCGACGAAGCTGACCGCATCTATGCCTCCGTGGATGAAAAATCCCGTGCCATCGTCGATGAGATCGTGGCAATCAATAGCACTGGTCAGCCGGTACTCGTGGGTACCCACGACGTTGCTGAATCAGAAGACCTCGCAGAAGCCTTACGTGAACGGGGGATTACGGTCAACGTTCTCAACGCCAAGAATGACGAGGACGAAGCGCGCATCGTTGCGGAAGCAGGTGACGTGGGGCGCGTAACCGTGTCCACCCAGATGGCGGGCCGCGGCACCGATATCAAACTCGGCGGCGCGGATGAGTCAGACCGTGAAACCGTTGTTGAAAAGGGCGGGTTGGCAGTGCTTGGCACCTCGCGGCACCGCTCCTCCCGCTTGGATAACCAGTTGCGCGGGCGTGCCGGCCGCCAAGGCGATCCCGGAAAGTCGCTCTTCTTTGTCTCTTTGGAGGATGACGTGGTCAAACAGGGCGGGGAAGATGAATCCTTGTCCGCGCGACCCGATGCCAACGGGCTTATCGATTCCAAGCGTGTCCGGGACTTCATTGCCCACTGCCAGCGCGTAACCGAGGGACAACTGCTGGAGATCCACGCGCAAACCTGGAAATACAACCAATTGCTCGCGGACCAGCGCATCATTATCGATGAACGCCGCGCCAAACTGCTCGATACGGATCAAGCCTGGCAGGAGCTTGCTGAACGGGCGCCCGAACGCGCAGCCGAGCTTGGCGAAGTTCCCGCGGAGGCTCGGGAGCGTGCCGCCCGCGAGATTATGCTGTATCACCTAGATTTGGCGTGGGCCGACCACTTGGAGCTGATGGATGATGTTCGTGAATCCATCCACTTGCGCGCCATTGCTCGCGAAACACCCATCGATGAGTATCACCGCATCGCGGTGCGTGAATTTAAGGACTTGGCGCAGCGGGCAGTTGATGATGCTCTTGATACTTTTAAGACTGTGCTTATTGATGCCGAGGGTGCACACCTAGAGGATCATGGGCTGTCCCGGCCGAGCGCCACGTGGACTTATATGGTCTCTGATAACCCGCTATCTGGGGGCGGAAACTCCGTGCTCAAGGGCATAGGAAACATTTTCCGTTAATGTAAATGCGCCAGAGGTGACCCGCGTAGGTAGCGGAGCCGCTAATATGGAATGAGTCAACATCGATCCGACCCTTCGGAGGTAAAAATGAGCGAGAATACCGGAACGCCGGAACCGCAAGCAGAGACTACTTCTGTCTTCCGCGCTGATCTTCTCAAGGAGATGGAAAACGGCACCGCGGCGGGTTCTGACGCCTCCGTTGCCGGCGCCGAGAACCTGGCAGAGGGCCAGGCGCTGCTCGTCGTGAAGCGCGGCCCCAACGCTGGCGCACGCTTCCTGCTGGATCAGCAGACCACCACCGCTGGACGCCACCCAGAAGCAGACATTTTCCTTGATGATGTCACGGTGTCCCGCCGCCATGCCGAGTTCCGCGCCGAAGACGGCCAATTTGAGGTTGTCGATGTCGGATCGCTCAACGGCACCTACGTCAACCGTGAGCCGCGCAACGCGCAGGTGCTGGAAGTAGGCGATGAAATTCAGATCGGCAAGTTCCGCCTGGTATTTATTGCCCCTAAATAAAGCAGTTCTAGTTAGTAGGAACTAGGGGGAGTAGGTTTATCTCGCTCCCCGCCCATGTTCCCGCTGTGTCCAAGTGAAACCGTGTAGAAAGCAGTAGTAGTCCTATCGTGAGTGCGCAGAAGTCCACCGCCGCTGCCGCAGCAGCGTCTTCCGTGGCCAAAAAGACCAAGCCTGCTAAGCAGAAGCCCATGTCCATTGGCGTAACGCTGAAGCACGTTCAGAAGCAATTCCCGGACGTGACGGTGTCGAAGATTCGCTTCTTGGAATCTGAGGGGCTGATTACTCCGGAGCGCACTGCAAAGGGCTACCGTCGCTATTACCAAAAGGACTTGGACCGCCTGCGCTACATTCTGACTGCGCAGCGTGATCACTACACGCCGCTCAAGGTCATTCGGGAACAGCTGGATGCAATGGACTCGGGGCAGGTGACTGCTATTGTCTCCTCCCAGGCAGAGGCCCTCATCAGCGCTGAACAGCTGCGCGCGCCGGTAGTTACCCGGCTTACCGACGCCGACGTGGCCGACCAAGCCGGAACCACGCAGGAAAACATCGCGAAACTGGTCTCGGTGGGCCTGATCAAGCCGGATCCGGCGGGCTTCTTTGACACGGATGACGTGTCCATCGTTTCCGCTGCCGTGGCGCTGGAGTCCTTCGGGCTCGAAGCGCGGCAGTTAAAATCGCTGCGCAATGCTGCCCGCCGGCAAGCGGACATGATTTCGCAGGTGGCAACGCCGGTTGCGCATTCAAAATCTGATACTGCCCCGCAACAGGCAGAGGAGCTGTCCCAGCAGATGGCGGCTTTGGTCTTATCGCTGCACGGGACGTTGGTCAAGACCGAGCTTCGTGACGAATTCCGGCCTTAAAGCCTGATGCCTGCCTCGCAAGGGGATGAGGCATAGCCCAAGCTTCGCGACGACTTCTCGTGCCGCCCCGAGCCTCTCTACGCTGCATAGCTGGCCCGAGAACCATGTGCAAGAAAAGTGTGTAAAAGTGGGTCCCATGACTACTGAAGTACTGAAATTTTTAGGAATCCATCCCGTCGGTCCCGAGAATAATCTGTGTGCTCTTTTCTATTGGGAGGAGGCGGACCGGCACGTGCCAGTGTGGGTCTCACCGATTGATGGGGCGCGCGTGCTGCAAGTCCTTGAGCGGCATTTCAACGCACGGCCAAGCACCTACGAGCTGCTCATCGCCTTTGCGGACCAGCTTGATGGCATTGAGCATATTTGCGTCTCCGAGTACCGTAAGGGCGTTTTCATGGTTGATCTGGTGGATGGAACCGGCGAAGAGCACGATGCGCGTTTGTCCGATGCACTCGTCTTGGCCGACCACTATGGGTTGCCCATCCATTTTGAAAAGGATGTGCTCGACGAAGTGGCCATCTACATTAGCGACGAGGACCTTAAAGAGTATTACGGCCTAGAGCGCGAGGCGGAATCCCCGGAGACCTTTCCAGAGAAGCGCATGCGCGATTTTCAAGAGCGCGCCGCTCAGCAGAATACGCAACAAGATGATGACTTTGAGCAGATGATGCGTGATTCTGGCATCTCAGAAGAGGATTTGCTCGGAGGAGAGGAAGAGGAGGATTAGCTCTTTCATTGTGAGGAGCTTAAGCTCCTCGTAGTTCAATAGCACTCTTATGCTCTAAACCGGCCTTGATGGTCACAGCGGCGCCTTTGCGGGCGCCGCTTTTCTCGTGCTGTCAGTGAAAATTTTTAATGACACGCGTGTGACTAATGATGACAAAGTGAATCAAAAAGTCTAAAGTTCTACTAGAGGTTCACAGCGGATGACTCTTGACGCCGTCGCTGACGTGCCCTTTAATAGAAAAATAGAACTCCCCTCAAGTATCACTGGAGTAATTACGTGAGCAGTAAGAATAATCGTTCTGAGTCCAGCGCCCTGCCGCTCGACGATGTCGCAGCCAACACCTACGTTCAGGAATCCCTCTTCGATGTCGGGCCTGATGAGGAGCTGGGCTACCGCGTTCCCATCGCTTGTCAGGTGGCTGGAATCACCTATCGCCAGCTGGACTACTGGGCGCGTACCGACCTGGTCAAGCCCTCGATCCGAACCGCCCGCGGCTCCGGTTCCCAGCGCCTGTACTCCTTTAAGGACGTACTGGTCCTGAAGATTGTCAAGCGCCTTCTGGATACCGGAATCTCCCTCCAGAACATCCGTCTCGCCGTGGAATCTCTGCGTGACCGCGGTGTCAACGATCTTGCTGAGCTCACCTTGGTGTCCGACGGCACCACGGTCTACGAGTGCCGCTCTAACGACGAAGTCATCGACCTGCTGGCCGGCGGCCAAGGCGTGTTCGGCATCGCCGTGCCGGGTATTCTCAAGGAACTCTCTGGCACCATTACTTCCTTCCCGGCCGAGCGTGTTGTGGAGGAAGAAGACATCGACGTTGTCATTGGCCTCGACGAGCTAGCCGCTCGCCGCAAGCGCAAGACCTCATAAAACCCTGCCACAGGCAACCGCCGCCGCTCCTCCTGCGCACTGCAGCTCACGTCAGTGCTGTAGAGGATGCGGCGGCTTTTCTTCTCTGCAGCCCTGCACCCACATGACGGTTGTACGTGACCGCACACCGCCGCTTCAAGCAAGGCCGCGCATCCTCCAGGTGCGTACCCAAATATTACGCCCCAGCGGCGCTCGCGATGCTTTCTTGGGCATCGGAAGGATTCGAGAGAGTGGAATAATCGTCTGCGAGTTTTTCTAACTCTGTGTCCTTCTCGGCATCACCGATATGCACGACACTCAAACTAACGCCCTCACCGCGAGCGTTCTTGGCCGCCTCCGCAAAGCTTGCATCATCCATATCTTGCTGGGTTCCCGTGGTAATCAGCACGACGCGAGTGGCCTCGCCACTACCAGCTGTTTGATCTGTGGCGTTATCGAGTGCCGCTACGACGGCGCTGCGTGTCTGTGGAACGCCACCCGTTCCGAACTGCCCCACTGCAAAGGCGACGTTCTCGGCGTCGCCATAAGCAACATTTTGACGGTAGCCCACGGTGGCTGTTGCGGAAATGGGAGAGGAATAGTTCCAGAGAGCCACCTGGCTTCCCTTCGCGCCGACTGCCGACGCCGCCTCTGCCACGCCCTGAGTCACCGCATCGAAGTACGGTGCAAGGTTGTCGGAGGTATCGAGAAGGAACAGCGTATTTGGCGCGACATCTTCAGGGGCCTTGTCCTCCGAGCTGGGCGCGGCCGAAGAAGGCTGCCCTGATTCCGAAGATGTGGCGGATTCCGTAGACTTGGTTGCAGTGTTGGTGGAGGTTTCCTCAGGGGAAGTCTCAGCGGTTGTGTCAGCAGCCACTGTCTCAGAGTTTGAGGAGTCCCCCTCCCGGAAAAGGAAGAAACCGCCAATGGCCAGTGCCAACACCGCCAGGATGGCCACGATGATGACCCACGGTGCAAATGCGTAGTTATTCTTACCATCCGAGTGCCGGGCCATCTTTTTCCTTCCACGCTGAGATCTCGGGGCCGCGCAATGCGTCCCGACGGGTCACATCAATGGTTCCTCATTGTAGCGGCAAGCGCAGCCCGAATTTGGGAGACAAGCCGCGCGCGGAGTGGCTCGGAGGCGTCGGCAAGCGCGCGTTGGCGCCGCACATACTCCGATTTTCCCTCGGGCGTTTCGATAGGAACGACACCAAAGCCCCATTCGCGACAATCATAGGGAGAGGCCTCCATATCGAGCGTGCGTGCGGCGACGGCCAGCCGGAAGGTGTCAAGAAACAGCTCACCCGGCACCAGCGGCCCCAATTTCCACGCCCATTTATAGAGATCCATGCTCACATGGACGCACCCTGCTTGGTCGTTGTCCGGCTGGTCTTCGCGGTCCAGCACTGTGAGATTGAGTGGGCGCGCGGGCTCCGTAAAGAAACGGAAGGCATCGTAGTGCGTGCATTTGATGCGGTGCTTATCGACGACCTCATTCGTCCCCTCTGCCCCTAACCGCAACGGCAGGTCGTGGCGAGGAGTATCGGTGTGGTAAACCATGGCCCATTCATGCAGACCAAAACAATCAAATTGGGTGGGGTTGCGCGTGGTCTTTTCCAGTAAGTCCAGGATGTAGCGCACGGTACCGCCGCGACGCTCGAGGAAGGCCTCGGTGTCCAGCGTGACTCCCTCGGCAGTGCGGTGGTAGTAGCGCCAGTCGCTGTGTGGAGCATCCCCTGCCAGGATGATGCCTACCCCTGGGTGCCAACGCCGGAGATGCGAAGGGCGAACAGGGTAGTACTCGAAGAGAAAGTCGTAGACAGGGTGGTAGGAACCTGGGTGCCGATAGCGCCTAAGGAACTCATCTGCTGATTCCTCATGCTTGCGCATCTGAGCTTGCCAGTCTGTGGTCTGCAGAATCATCGTTGACCTGCGTTGCCCCGTCGGCGGCGCGGGTTACGGCGGCGCTGGCCTTGGCTACCTGCTCGCTGACGCGAAGACGGTTGCTGGTGCGGTGGGCCGAGCGGTTCACCCTTTGGCTTGCGTGCACCGGTCATCTGAGCAAGCTCAGGGCTGCTGGCGGGGTTGGCGCGGTCGCTGATGTCGAGGTCGGTGTGTTTGACCCCGGCTTTCGCGATGAGCTTGGCCACCTCTTCGCGCTGTTCATCAGTGACGAGCGTGACCACGGTGCCTGACTCTCCGCCGCGGGCCGTGCGGCCGGAACGGTGCAGGTAGGCCTTGTGTTCCGCGGGCGGGTCCACGTGGACGACGAGGGAAACGTCCGCGATGTCTATTCCACGCGCGGCGATATCGGTGGCGACGAGCACCGGAACGCTGCCATCGGCGAAGCCTTCTATAGCCTTTGTCCGCGAGCCCTGGCCCTTATCGCCGTGGAGGGGTAGTGCATTGATACCGACCCTGCGGAGCTTTTTGGCCTGCCTGTCGACGCCGTGCTTAGTGCGCATGAACATGATGGTCTTGCCTTTGCGGGCACCCAGGCGAAGAACGACGTCGTTGCGCGCCTCACGGGTTCCGATGAAAATTAGGTGGTGTTCCATCGTGTCCACAGCGGCCTCCACGGGTGCGGTGGAGTGAGTTACGGGCTCGTGCATGAACTGCTCGACCAGCTTGTTCACCTCACCGTCGAGAGTGGCGGAGAAAAGCAAACGCTGGCCGTCTTTAGGGGTGAGCTTGAGCAGCTTGCGCACCTGGGGAAGGAATCCCATATCCGCCATCTGGTCGGCCTCGTCGAGGGCAGTGATGGTGACGTGGTCGAAGAAGAGTTTGCCTTGGTCGATAAGATCCTGTGCGCGCCCCGGCGTGGCAACGAGCAGGTCGACCGGACGCGCAAGTGAGCGAATGTGGTTGTTGATGTTGACGCCTCCGACTACCGCAAGCACACGTAGACCGAGGGCGGCCGCCGGTTCTTCGAGGCGCTGCTGAATCTGGGTTGCCAACTCACGTGTTGGTGCCAGAACAAGCCCACGGGGATGCGCTGGGCGGGAAACACCGGATTCTGATAGCCGGGACAGCATGGGAAGCCCGAATGTGAAGGTTTTCCCTGAACCGGTGGGGCCGCGGCCGAGGACGTCCTTGCCGGAGAGGGCGTCGGGAATCGCGGCTTCTTGGATAGGGAAGGGGGTCGTGATGCCCTGCTTATCTAGAACGCGGACAACATCGCGGGGGAGGCCGAGATCGGCGAAAGTACTCATCGGATGGCAGTCTAATGCGCGGCGCCGCCAGACTGAAAAGCTCGGACGGGGAATGGGCCTCGCATCCAGTATTTTTCACAATATTGTGACGTGGTTCTCTGTTAGGTTGATCGATATGACGAACCCTTTCGGTAATCCGCAACAACCGCCCCATGGATTTGGCCAGAACCCACAGCAAGGCCAACCAGCGCACAACCAAGCTCCGCCTGGATTTCACAACCAGAATCAAGGGCCTAGTGCCAGCGGACCGGCAATGCCGCAGCCGCCCGAAAAGAAGTCCAGCTCGAAGAAGGTGTTGTGGATTGTTCTGGCAGTAATCCTTGTCCTCGCGACTGTTGCCGCCGTCGCCATTTTTGCTGCAGTTTCTTTCTTTAAGGATGTCGCGGCCGATTTCGACGAGGCGTCACGAGACGTCGCCGCTTCTGATGACGCGTATTGGAACAGCACGTACGACGCTGACGATGTCGATAGGATCCGCGCCTCCGAGGCATCTGCCCCGGTGCCCGGACCGCTTATTGATCTTTCGGACGAGTGCTATGAGGACACGTCTTACTTCGGGCAGTCGGACTATCTGAGCCTTGATGTGCAGTGGGTTCCGACGATCTCTTGTATCTACGGCCCGGACAGAGAATACGTGGCTCAATACACAGAGAATCTGGACGCGGTTCGCGATACAGAACGCGTTGGGCTCAGCGATTCCATTGAGGACTTCACCTCGGCCCGTGGCTCACAGCTTGCAGCCTTTGGTGAGGTAGATGAGTACGTGATTGCGGAGGTGCTCGAGGATGGCAACGCGGTCATCGAGTATGTCATGGATGGTTATGACGACAACGGCGACGAAGCTGACTTGAATGATCTGGCATACTATCTTGTGGGTGCGGGCATCCTTGAGGTGACACCGGGAGGCACGCCGGTGGATGCTTAGCTTTTCCCTTCTATTCGCCAGCTACACAGCCCGCAAGTGCGCATTTGTTATCCGTAGGTTGTGCGGATATCCGGGATAGCGGGCGGTAAAGTACTCGGCCGATCCTGTTCCAGGTCGATGCCTTTCGAGAGCCGGCCTGAAAGTGTTTCGTTGCGGTTGCTCTTCGGACGGTCGACTTGTTGTCACGCACCACAGGTATCCCGTTAATCTTTCGGTTGGCGGGTTTCGCTCTTTAAGGGCTTAAGAGACTCCGTTACTCCTGCTGCCTCCGGTGGCACACGACCCGTGGTCCGGGATCCCCGCGTACCTTGTTGGGGTTCGCAGGTGGTGTTGAACTGAAGGATCGCCGATGTGCCCGCGAACCTTCCCTCGGTTGGCGGGTGGCGGTGTTGTCGCAGGTGGTCGGCGTTGTCCTTTCTGTTTCTGTTGTGTGTGGTGGCCGCGGGGGTTAGCTGCTGTCGGGTGGTGGGTCTGGTGGTTGTTGTGGTGCTGTGTCTGGGGTTGTTGCAGCTCCTTGGGCTGTGTCCT
>DXEO01000032.1 GCA_019114925.1 Candidatus Corynebacterium faecipullorum
TTTCATTCTATGGGGTGGGCTCAGGTACGATTCCCATAGCGGATTAGCCGCGGTGCTGGAGTGGCGCAATTGGTAGCGCAACGCACTTGTAATGCGTAGGTTGCGAGTTCAAGTCTCGTCTCCAGCTCAAATGGGCCTTCTCCAAGGCCCATTTCTCATTCGGGGGCTAGTCGGCGAGGTGGCTTAGGGCGACGTCGATAAGCGCGCGGCGCCTCTGCGGCGGCAGGGGACGGTCGGTGAGGTGATCGTGCACCCACAGGCCGTCGGCGATGATCGAGGCCAGCACGACGGATTCATCCTCGCCGGCGGGGTCGGGGAGCCAGCGCCTATCGATGTCCTTCCACACCTCCTGGAAGTCCGGATGGGACTGTGAGTGGATGGACATGAGCAATTCAATGAGCGGGTCATTCTTTCCCATCGACTCCAATGTGGCGCGGTAGCGCTGGCGAGGGCTCAACTGCTCCGCCGTCTTGCCGCCGGAGAGCCCAATGAGTTCTTGCTCCCAACGCTCTGCGCAGAGCTTGTGGCAGTCAATGAGCAACTCGTGGCGGGTGCGGAAGTGGTAGATGAGCCCCGACTTACTCATGCCTGTGGCGGTGGCCAGGGAATCGTAGGTTAGTGCGTGGACGCCATCCTTCTCGATGATGGCGAGCGCCTTTTCGAGCGCCTCAACCTTCTTACTAACGCGTGGCATCGGCACCTCCCGAGGTCGGGTTGTTGCGGAAACACCAGCCGGTGACCGCAGCAAAAATGAGCATGACTACGCCGAGCCCAGCGGCGGTGGCCAGGTAAGCGTCGGTGTACGCGGGGCCGGCAGTCTCCGCGAGCGCAGGGTCGTGGAGCGCATCCATACCCAAGCTTTGAATGTCCTCGGGCAGCCCGGCCTTATAGAGCATGGGCAGCACCGAACCGGTGACCGCAATCGACAGGAGCGTGCCGAATTCATAGGAAACTTCCTCCACACCTGCAGCCATGCCGGAGCGTGAGGCAGGTGCGGCGCCGATGATGGCGGTGGAGGATACCGACATCACGAAACCCGCCCCGAGGCCGGTGATGAACAAACCTGCCAAGTATGCGGCGAAGACCTCGTGCGTGCCGCCCCACACCACGCAGCCAATGCCCGCTGCCATGGCGAGAAAGCCGCCAGCGATGATGGGCAAGAAACCCCAGCGGTGCAGGTTAGCCCCGCCCAGCGCGGACATCGGCAGCGCCGCAAGAGCAATGAGGGAAATAATCAGCCCGGCATGCAGCGGGGAGTAGAGGTCCACCAACTGCAGCTTCTGCGTGGTGGTCATCTCCAGCCCTGCCATGCCAAACATGGCACCGGCTGCGGCCAACACGCCACCACTGAAGATGGGGGAGCGGAAAATGTCGAAGGTGAGAAGCGGCTCGTCCAGTGTGCGCTGGCGGCGAGTGAAGAGGACAGCGCCAATGAGGCAGGCGGCCAGCGCGCCGCCAATAAGCATGGCGTTGAGATGGGAGCTGGCCACAGACTTGATGACAAGCACCAAGGAGGCCAGCGTGATCAGCGCATAAAGGGAAGACAAGAAATCCCAATGCTTTGCCGGATTCGCCACATTAGGTGGGGCGAGGAAGGCAGTGAGGATGAGCGCGATGATGACGATGGGCACGTTGACCAAAAAGACCGATCCCCACCAGAAATGCTCGAGCAAGAAGCCACCCACCGTGGGGCCCGCCGCCGCGCCGACGACGGCGATGGAGCCCCAAATGCCGATGGCGGTGTTGCGCTCAATCTCATCTTCAAAGGTCAGGCGAATCAGCGCTAGGGTAGCGGGCATCATGATGGAGGCGCCGAGTCCCAAGAAAGCGCGGGCGGCGACGAGCTCCCACGCGCCGGGTGCAAGTGCCGCGGCCAGGGAAGCGATGCCGAAGACCCAGAGGCCGATGACGAACATGCGGCGGTGCCCAATTTTATCGCCCAGCGTGCCGGTTCCCAGCAGGAGTCCGGCGAGCATGAGCGCATAGGCGTTGATGATCCATAGCTGCTGCAGAGAGTTCGCATGGAGTTGCTCAGAGAGCTCTGGCAGTGCGGTATAGAGGATTGAGTTGTCCAGGCCGATCATGAGCAGTCCTAAGGAGACTACGCCAAAGAAGGTCCACCGGCGGGTTGCTGAGGTGCCTGAAGCCTCCGCGGAGGCTTCAACGTGAGCGTTAATCATGCTGCGAAACTATAGCGAACGGTCGTTATAGTTTCAGGGCGCTGATTGTTAACTTGTTGTTAAAGTCACAAAACCCATGCGACGTGATAAAGCAACTTTATGGTGGCGAAACACCACCGGGTAGGGGAACACTGGGGGCCGTTAGCGATAAAAGTTAGAGAGGTAAAACATGGCACGCAATTACGCCACGCAACTCGTAGAAACCCTGGAAGCCCAGGGAGTCAAGCGCATCTATGGGCTTGTTGGAGATTCCCTCAACCCCATCGTGGATGCGGTGCGGCAATCCTCCATCGAGTGGGTCCACGTCCGCAACGAAGAGGCCGCGGCTTTCGCCGCTGAGGCCGATTCCCTCACCACCGGCAACCTCGCCGTGTGCGCCGCCTCCTGCTGTCCGGGAAATACGCACCTTATTCAGGGGCTTTACGACGCCCACCGCAACGGCGCCAAGGTCCTCGCCCTGGCCAGCCACATTCCTTCCCGTCAGATCGGCTCGAAATTCTTCCAGGAAACCCACCCGGAGGCCATCTTCCAGGAGTGCTCCGGCTACTGTGAGATGGTCAACTCTGCGGAGCAGGGAGGTGTGGTCCTGCACCACGCCATTCAGAGCACCATGGCCGGCAAGGGTGTCTCCGTCCTCGTCATCCCGGGTGATGTCTCTACTCAAGAGGCACAAGAGGACACCTTCACCTCCTCCGTTATTTCCTCTGGCCGTCCGGTTGTCTACCCGGACCCAGCAGAAGCTGCCGCGCTGACCCAGGCCATTAATGAGGCCAAGACCGTCGCCCTCTTCGTTGGCGCGGGCGTTAAGAATGCCCGTGAGCAGGTCCTTGCGCTGGCCGAGAAGATCAAGGCTCCCATCGGCCACGCCTTGGGCGGCAAGATGTACATCCAGTACGACAACCCCTTCGACGTCGGCATGTCCGGCCTGCTCGGCTATGGCGCGGCCCACGAAGCTACCCACGAGGCGGACCTGCTTATCCTGTTGGGCACGGACTTCCCCTACAACGACTTCCTGCCGGATGCCAACGTGGCCCAGGTCGATATCGATGGCTCCCACATTGGCCGCCGCACCCGCATCAAGTACCCCGTGACGGGCGATGTCGCCGCCACCATTGAGAACATCCTGCCGCACGTCGATGAGAAGAAGGACCGCTCCTTCCTCGACAAGATGCTCAAGAAGCACTACGACAAGCTGCATCACGTCGTTGAGGCCTACACTTCCGGCGTGGAGAAGCAGACCCCAATCCACCCGGAGTACATCGCCGACCTCATCGACCAGCAGGCCGATGAAGACGCCATCTTCACCGTCGATACCGGCATGTGCAATGTTTGGGGCGCGCGCTACATCACTGCGAATGGCAAGCGCGAGCAGATTGGTTCCTTCCGCCACGGCACCATGGCCAACGCGCTGCCGATGGCCATCGGTGCGCAGGCGGCGCACCCGGACCGCCAGGTCATCACCTTCTCCGGGGACGGTGGGCTGTCCATGCTCATGGGCGAGCTGCTCACGGTGAAGCTGCACAACCTGCCGGTGAAGATGTTCGTGTTCAACAACTCTTCCCTCGGCATGGTCAAGCTGGAGATGCTGGTCCAGGGCCTGCCGGAGCATGAGACCGACCACGAGCACGTCAACTACGCCAAGATTGCGGAGGGCGCGGGCATCAAGCACTTCCGTATCGAGGATCCGAAGGACGCGCCGCGCCTCATCAAGGAGGCCTTGGCCTATGACGGGCCTGCGCTTATCGACGTCGTCACGGACCCCAACGCCCTCTCCCTGCCACCGACACTGACCTTCGAGCAGCTGCTCGGCTTCTCCAAGGCAGCAACCCGCACCGTCTTCGGTGGCGGCGTGGGCCAGATGCTCTCCATGGCGAAGTCCAACCTGCGCAACATTCCGCGTCCGCAGGACTTTTAATGTGTGGGTGCTAAACGCCCCCACACGCTAGAAGGAGCTCACACCTTAGAAGGGACCTACGCACCACAAGGATCCCACGCCCTGCAGCTCCACCCCGCGAAAGCGTTATGCTTTCGCGGGGTCTTTGACTGGGATGAGCACGAGCGCGCCGACGAAGAGGACTAGCCCGATGGCGAGCACACCTCCCCGGTCTCCTTGGCCCATCAGGGAGACGAAGACACCGAACAGGAAAGGCGTCAACCACGCCACGGCACGCCCGGTTGTGGCGTAGAGGCCAAACATTTCGCCCTCGCGCCCTGGCGGGGCAACGCGCGCCAAGAAACCGCGGGCGGAAGCCTGGGCAGGGCCGACGCACAGGCACAGGATGAGCCCGCAGATCCAGAAGGCCGTCGGCCCTTGGGCTACGAACATAATGCCGGCCATCAACGTCAAGATGGCCAGGCAGGTGAGGATGATGGCTTTGGGGCCTACGTGATCGTCGATCAGCCCACCCGCCACCGCGCCCAGCGCGGCCGCAACGTTGGCGGCAACACCAAAAACGAGGACGTCGCCAGGTGAAAGTCAATAGACGGACACGCCCAGCACCGCCCCGAAGCTGAACACGGCCGAGAGCCCATCGCGGAAGATGGCAGAAGCGAAGAGGAAGGCAAAGGCGTTGCGATCTTCCCGCCACAGCGTGCGCACCGTGCGCCATAGCTCCCGGTAGGAGGCCGCAACCCCGCCCGCTGCTTCACCCGACGGCGCAATCTCAGGCACGCGCAGCAACACGGGAATGGCAGATAGTCCAAACCAGGCTGCAGCGAGCAGCGCCACGAGCCGAATATTCCAGCCGCCCTCCGTGGATAGTCCCAGGCCGCCGCCCTCGCCGGAGACGAAGCCGAAATAACAGATGAGCAGCAGCACGATGCCACCGAAATAGCCTGCCGACCAGCCCAGGCCGGATACCCGTCCCACCTTGTCTTCGGGGGCCACTTGGTTGAGCTGAGCAAAGTAATTGACTTCGGCGAATTGGATGGTCACCGAACCCACCGCTAGGCCGATAAGGCCCAGCCAGAAATACGCGGGCGCGTCATTGCGGATGAAGAACAAGCTAGCCATGACCAGGAACGTCAGCAGCGACCAGAAGCCCAGCGCGCGCCGCCGCGTGCCCAACCGGTCGGAGCGCTGGCCCATCACGGGGGTAACCGCAAAAATCACCAGACCTGCTACCGTCATGGACCACGACAACCACTGCGCCGGGGTGAACTGCGAGTCAATTTGTTGGCCGACCGAGTCGGTGAGATAGACCGAGAAAATAAACGTCACGAGCACCGCGTTGAAGGCAGCCGAACCCCAATCCCACAGGGTCCAGGCAGCCACGGTGAGGCGGTCAGTGCGATTCGAGGCTTGCGTCATGCTTCATTATCGTAGGCAAAAATATGTGCTGAGTGGCAGGAGTTGCACTTAACGCGACGTCAACTTTTAGGCTCAACGTCATGCGTAATGACTACAGCATCGGCGACGTTGCCGAAATCCTCAAAGTCACCACCCGCACGTTGCGGCACTGGGATGACATTGGGCTGCTCAGCCCACAGTGGCGCACTGGGGGTGATCACCGCCTGTACACCGAAGATGACGTGCAGCGCGGGATGGACATCCTGATATATCGCAGCGTGGGAATTGAGCTGAAGGACATCGCAGTGCTTCTCGATGCCCCTTCCTCCGCCACCCTGGCTCGCCTCCGAGGCCAACACGAGGCTTTACAGAAGCGGCGAGCCGACGTCGATGCGATGTTGTACGCAGTGGAAAGACTGATTGAGGAGACCGAAATGGATAAGAACCTAAGCCCCAGCCAAAAAGTGCGCAATCTGGGTGATGCATGGCCCCAACTGCAGGAAGAAGCCCGCGAGAAGTGGGGAGACAGCAAAGAATGGGCGGCGAGTGCAGCCGCTGCGGAATCGATGGGGAAGAGGGACTGGGAAGGATTCTCCGTGGACCATGAAAACTTTGTGGCTGAGCTTGAGGAGTCCGCGAACGCAGGGCTTGAACCGGGCAGCGAGGGGGCGAAGGAGATCGTCGACAAGCACCGCGACCTCATTGCTCAGTGGTACCCAGTGTCGAGGTCCAAGCAAGTGATCCTGGCGCGCATGTACTGCGAGGATCCACGCTTCGATGAGACCTACCGCGGTAATGCCGGCTACTTGCGTCAGCTGATTGAAGCACAAGCCCGGGCGGAAGGTTTGGATTTGGACAACCTCGCGTGGGAGTAGTTGGTTCACAGCGCACGTACAGACTTCGCTCAGTACCCTTGGAAGGCATAGTGCAATACTTCTCATTCTGAATGAGATATCCCTTGGCGCTTCCTGGCGTCAGGAGAAGCGGAGAAAGGACCTAAGCGGGACCATGGATGATTCAAAGGACGTCAAGGTACTTGTCGTCGATGACGAGCCAAATATTGTGGAGTTGCTCACCGTCTCCCTGAAGTTTCAAGGTTTCGACGTGCACAGCGCTAACTCTGGCAACGAAGCCCTGCGCATCGCGCGTGAGATCAACCCTGATGCCTACATCATGGACGTCATGATGCCGGGCATGGATGGCTTTGAGCTGCTGGGCAAGCTGCGTGCGGAGGGCCTCGACGGCCCCGTCCTCTACCTCACTGCCAAAGACAGCGTGGATCAGCGAATCCATGGCCTGACCATTGGTGCGGATGATTACGTCACCAAGCCTTTCAGTCTGGAAGAGGTCATCACCCGCCTGCGCGTGATTCTCCGCCGCGGTAACGCGGCGGATGACCAGAACGGCGATGCCACCATGACCTACGCCGACCTTACCCTCAACGATGACACCCACGAGGTCACCAAGGCAGGGGAGATCGTGGAGCTTTCGCCCACCGAGTTCAACCTGCTGCGCTACCTCATGCAGAACCGCGAGGTGGTGCTGTCCAAGTCCAAGATCCTGGATAACGTGTGGCACTACGACTTTGGCGGCGATGGCAACGTGGTTGAGTCCTATATTTCCTACCTGCGCCGCAAGATTGATACCGGCGATACACCGCTCATCCACACCGTCCGCGGTGTCGGTTATGTGCTGCGCACACCCCGTTCGTAGGCTTTTCCACTATGAGCGAATCCACCGCAAGCCCGGATTCCGGATCCACGCCGGTGCGGAATAGCGCCCTGCGCCGGCGCATGCAGCGCCCTAAAGCGCTGCCCCTGCGCACCTGGCTGCTCGTCCTGATGGTGCTGGTTTCCGGCCTGGGACTGGCTATGTCCTCCTTGGCGGTCTCGTCGATCATGCGCAACGTGCTCTACACCCGCGTGGACACCGAGCTAAACGACGCCCTGAGTTCTTGGGCCGGCAACCTCGACGCGGCTTTCTACACACCGCAGGACGGGAGCCGCCGACCCCCGACGGACTATGTAGCACTGGCGTATTATCCCGATGGCTCCGTGGTGACCACGCGGCCGACGGCGGCGTTGCCGGATGCACGTTGGGTGGTCGTCGGTGGTGAACCTAGCACCGTTCGCTCAATTCAGGGCGAAACCGAATGGCGTGCCGTGGCGAAGCTTAAACCGGATGGCTCCGTGGTGGTCGTTGCTAAAGACATGACGACGGAAAACTCCATTCTGAAAGGCCTCGCTATAGTCCAGGTCATTATCGCGGCGCTGGTCATGCTCATCATCGCGCTAGTAGGCATGTGGCTGATCCACCGGGCGCTGCGTCCGCTGCGCGTGGTTGAGAAAACGGCCTCCCAAATCGCGGCCGGCAACCTGGATAAACGCGTGCCGGAGTGGCCACTACATACCGAGGTAGGCCAGCTCGCCGCGGCGCTTAACGTCATGCTGGGGCGGTTGCAAAACTCCGTCGTCCATGCGCAGGAAAAGGAGCAGCAGATGCGCCGCTTTGTCGGCGATGCTTCCCATGAATTGCGCACCCCACTTACAAGTCTGCGGGGCTACACGGAGCTATACCGTTCGGGGGCGACTAAGGATCCGGAGTTTGTCTTCAGCAAGATCGATGCCGAGTCTAAGCGGATGTCGTTACTCGTGGAGGATCTGCTGGCGCTGACGCGTGCGGAGGGATCGCGCTTGGATATGCGCGAGGTAGACATGTTAGAGCTCGTGCTTTCCGTGGGTTCTTCGGCACGCGCGGCCTTTTCTGGCCGCACGATCAACGTCAATAATGAAGCCTCTGGGATTCCAATGGTCAACGGTGATGCGGACCGCCTGCACCAAGTGTTGCTCAACCTAGTATCCAACGGCATCCGTCACGGTGGTGAGGAGGCGTCGGTGACGCTGACCTTGCGGGATGATGAGGAGAACGTGCTTATTGACGTCGCCGATGACGGCAAGGGCATCTCCGCCGAAGACGCGGCCCATATCTTTGAGCGCTTCTACCGTGCGGATACCTCACGAACCCGCGATACGGGTGGCTCGGGCTTGGGGTTGGCCATTGTGAAGTCCCTCGTGGAACAGCACGGCGGTTCGATCTCCGTGGACTCTGAGCTGGGCAGCGGATCGGTCTTTACCGTCCGCCTCCCCAAGGCGCCGACGAGCGGCAGCTAGCGGCTAGTTGCTGCGGTGGCCGTCCTCATCCGTGCCGAGGTGCTGGCGGATGCGCGCGGCGGCCTCGTCCATGGCGGCGGGGTCGGTGGCATCGGCAGCGAAGGCCTTGGCGAAGTCGTAGTCTTCCATCTTCTCGGTGGGGAAGAGGTGGATGTGGGTATGCGGCACGTCGAAGCCAGCGATGATGTAGCCCGTACGCGGGGTATCAAAGGCCGTCTTAATGGCGCCACCGATCTCTAGAGCAATCTCATTGAGGTGTGCCCAAGTCTGAGAATCGAGGTCAGTCCACTTGTCGACCTCCTCGACCGGCACCACCAAGGTGTGGCCATAACGCAGCGGCTCGATGGACAAAAATGCCACGCACTTCTCGTCGCGGTAGACAAAGCGAGCAGGTAGCTCGCCCTCGATGATCTTTGTAAATACGGAAGACATGGCCCCTAGGCTACCGCCAGTTAAGATAGACGGCATGCGCATTCTCGTTATTGGCTCGGGCGGCCGCGAACACGCCCTGCTCACTGGCCTTAAATCTGACCCCTCTGTTACCGATTTGCACATCGCACCGGGTTCCCCGGCACATGCCAAGCAGGCCACCATCCACCCGGAGTATTCCCAGGTGGAGGATCCTGCGCGTATGACGGAGCTGGCGGTTGATATCGACGCGGATCTGGTCGTCATCGGGCCGGAGGTGCCGCTGGTGAAAGGCGTGGCGGATGCTCTGCGTGAGCGCGGCATTGCGGTCTTCGGGCCGTCGGCAAGCGCGGCACAGATCGAGGGCTCCAAGGCCTTTGCCAAGGATGTCATGGCGGCCGCCGGCGTGCGGACCGCCCGCGCGGAGCAACTCGCTCCCGGTACCAGCGATGCGGACATCGAGGCCGCGCTGGACCGCTTTGGCCCGCACTTTGTGGTCAAGGATGATGGCTTGGCCGGCGGCAAGGGCGTGGTGGTGACCGAGTCCCGCGACGTTGCCCGCGCTCACGTCGATGCGGTTCATGCCGTGGGCAACCCGGTGCTGCTTGAATCCTTCCTCGACGGCCCCGAAGTCTCCCTGTTCTGTCTAGTGGACGGCGAAACCGTCGTCCCGCTGCTTCCGGCACAGGACCACAAGCGCGCCTATGACAACGATGAAGGCCCCAACACCGGCGGCATGGGCGCCTACACCCCGCTGCCGTGGCTGCCTGCCGACGGCGTCCAGCGCATCGTCGACGAAGTCTGCGTGCCCGTGGCCAAGGAAATGGTCAAGCGCGGCACTCCGTACTCTGGCTTGCTCTACGCCGGCCTGGCATGGGGCAAGGAAGGCCCAGCCGTGGTGGAATTCAATGCCCGCTTCGGAGACCCGGAGACACAGGCGGTGCTCGCCTTGCTGAAGTCTCCGCTAGGTGAGGTTTTGAATGCCACCGCCACGGGACAGCTGGCAGAACTTGCGCCGCTGGAGTGGGAAGAGGGCTATGCCCTCACCGTGGTGTTGGCTGCCGAAGGCTACCCGGCCTCCCCGCGCAAGGGTGATCCGATCACCTCGCCGGATCTGGATGACCCCACCCGAATCCTCCATGCCGGCACCACTACGAGGGAGGGCGGCTACGTCTCCAACGGTGGGCGCGTTCTTAACGTCCTCGGCCGCGGCGCCACCCTCGCCGATGCCCGTGCTGCCGCCTACGAGATTCTCGGCGGCATCCAACTGGAAGGCAGCTTCTTCCGCACGGACATTGCACTGCCAGCGGAGAAGGGCCAGATCAGCATCTAATCCGCTGATAATGTCCCCTTTGGGGTGCGGCGTGGAATAATGAGCGACGTGGCTGAAAAGAAGAACATTTCCAACGTCCTGTCCGCTCGATACGCCTCCCCAGAGATGGCTGAAATCTGGTCTCCAGAACACAAAATTGTTCTGGAGCGCCAGCTGTGGATCGCGGTGATGAAAGCGCAGAAGGATCTCGGCGTCGACATCCCCGCTGCGGCAATCGCCGCTTACGAGGCGCAGGTTGAGAACGTGGACCTTGCCTCCATCGCGAAGCGTGAGCGCGTCACGCGCCACGACGTTAAGGCGCGCATTGAGGAGTTCAATGCTCTGGCGGGCTGCGAGCACATCCACAAGGGCATGACCTCGCGCGACCTGACGGAGAACGTGGAACAGCTGCAGATTCTGCGTTCTTTGGAGTTGACCCGTGATAAGGCCATCGCGGTGGTCTCCCGCATCGGTGAGCGTGCCGCGCAGTACCAGACGCTGGTGATGGCGGGCCGCTCGCACAACGTCGCTGCCCAGGCGACGACTCTGGGTAAGCGTTTCGCCTCCGCTGCCGACGAGCTGCTGCTCGGCATCGAGCGCGTGGAATCGCTGTTGAGCCGCTACCCGCTGCGCGGCATCAAGGGCCCGATGGGCACTTCGCAGGACATGCTCGACCTCATGGGTGGCTCCGAAGACAAGCTCGCCGCGCTGGAGACCCGCATCGCGGATCACCTGGGATTCTCCCGCGTCTTCAACTCGGTGGGACAGGTCTACCCGCGCTCCCTCGACTTTGATGCTGTCTCCGCGCTGGTGGAACTGGGCGCTGGGCCTTCCTCGCTAGCCACGACGATTCGCCTCATGGCTGGTAACGAAACCGTGACTGAAGGCTTCAAGGAGGGCCAGGTTGGTTCCTCCGCTATGCCGCACAAGATGAATGCCCGCTCCTGCGAGCGCGTTGGCGGCTTCCAGGTCATTCTGCGCGGCTACCTGACGATGGTGGCGGATTTGTCCGGCCAGCAGTGGAACGAGGGGGACGTCTTCTGCTCGGTGGTGCGCCGCGTTGCGCTGCCGGATGCTTTCTTTGCCATTGATGGCATGTTTGAAACCTTCCTCACCGTGCTGGCAGAATTCGGTGCCTTCCCGGCGATGATTGACCGCGAGCTGGAGCGCTACCTGCCCTTCCTCGCCACCACCCGCATCCTCATGGCGGCGGTGCGCGCGGGTGTGGGCCGTGAGACCGCGCATGAGGTCATCAAGGAAAATGCCGTCGCCGTGGCGCTCAACATGCGTGAGAACGGCGGGGAACAGGATCTGATTGAGCGCCTGGCTGCCGACGAGCGCCTGCCGCTCGACGCCGCCGCTCTCGAGGCCGCGCTGTCGGACAAGCACGCCTTCATCGGCGCTGCGGAGTCACAGGTGAGCCAGATCCTGGGCCGCATCAAGGCGATTGTTTACCAGCACCCGAAGGCCGCGGCTTACACCCCGGGCGAAATCCTCTAGCCGACGCGGCCGGGGGTATCCAGTGAGCTGGGGCGACCCGGCTCGGTACGTTTTCGCAGACAAGCCCTCTCAAACGTGGGTTTTCAGGTCTCTATTTACGAAAACGTACCTCACTGGCCCGGTCCATGTACGTTTCGATCAATTAAGGTTGCCCAGATCGAATTTTCTGGTCCCTATTTGATCGAAACGACCTTCTATCGGTGGCCACCCGGCACTAGCTTTTAGGCCATCCCAGGGATGCGCAGCACCGGCAGTTCGAAGCCGCCGAGGGACTTGCCGTTGGCGGCGAGATAACCGCCGAGCATCAGCGCGGTGAGCACCGCCATGATGCCGAGGACCGCAGCGCCCGTCGAGGAGGTTTGCTGCTGCGTGGTCTGCCCCGGAATAGGCAGCTCCGGTACCGGCTGGGTGCCTTCTTGTGCACCGCGGCTGCGCAGCTCCTCGACACACTCGGCGAAAGATTGCACCTGCGCTGCGTTGAAGGCATCGACGGCCTCCTTTTCCTGCGCCTGGTTTTCTGCCAGAGCGGCGCGCAGCTTGGGGCTGAAATCGCTACCGGTGGACAGCAGCGGAGCTGGCCCCTTCTTAGCTCGGGCTGTCGCTGCATTGATGGAGCACTCCGCGTCCTTGGGCAGCAGTACTGATTCATCCTCCACTACGTCCTCCGGGGCGGAAGCGCTGACCATGATGATGACCATATCCGCGCCCGTGTAGCCGGCCTTGCCCAGCGCGGCTACCGTCGCTGCGTAGCCCGGAGCCTTGCTGATATCGCGTGAGGTGTACGCGGAGAAGTCCAACTTCGGGAACTGCGCTTGAATCTGCTCCGAGGTTGCCTTAATTGTCGCGATGTATCCAGCGCGGACGTCGCGGGCTAGCTCGCGATCCGTGGCCGAGGCTGACATCGTGCACAACCACTGGCCGTGGTCAGATTCGCGCACGGAGATGTCGGCCGCCTGCGCCGCCGGCACGCTCAAGGCGCCGCCCATCAGCGCGGCGGAGGTCAAAAGGGAGATCATGCGAGAGTGCGCAGGCTTAACTCCTCAAGTTTGGGAAGTATCTTGAAGCAGTCTCGACGGGTCTAGGATGTATGTCATGCGTCCAGAACTTTCTTCCTATGCCCACATCGCCTCCGGCAAGGTGCGCGATATTTACGAAATCGATGACAACACCCTGCTCATGGTGGTCTCCGACCGGATTTCCGCCTATGACCACGCCCTAGAACCCGCAATCCCGGATAAGGGGCGCGTACTCACGGCGACCTCGAAGTTCTTCTTCGACATCATTGATTTCCCTAACCACCTCGCCGGCCCGCTCGATGATGAGCGCATTCCCGAAGAGGTCCTCGGCCGCGCCATGGTGGTGCAGAAGCTCGACATGCTGCCCTTCGAGTGCGTCGCCCGCGGCTACCTCACTGGCTCTGGGCTGAAGGAATACCAGGCATCCGGCAGCGTGTGCGGCGTCGAGCTGCCTGAAGGCCTGACCGAGGCTTCCCGCCTGCCCGAGCCCATCTTCACCCCGGCCACCAAGGCGGAGCAGGGCGAGCACGACGAGAACGTTTCCTTCGATGCCGTGGTGGACAAGCTCGGCCGCGAACGCGCCGAGGAGCTGCGCGAAGCCACCTTGCGCATTTATGCCGAAGCCGCCGCGCTGGCGGAGGAGAAGGGCATTATTTTGGCGGATACGAAGTTCGAGTTTGGCGTCGACAAGCACGGCACCCTGGTCTTGGCTGATGAAGTCCTCACCCCGGATTCCTCGCGCTACTGGCCGGCCGATACCTATGAAGAGGGCAAGGTCCAGCCTTCCTTTGACAAACAGTACGTGCGCGATTGGCTCACCAACACCGGCTGGGACAAGGAGTCCACGCCGCCGCGCCTGCCAGACGACGTTGTCCAGGCCACCCGTGCGCGTTATGTTGAGGCTTTTGAACGCCTGTCCGGAACCACTTTTTAAGGAGGCTGAATGAACGCACCGATTGCTGCTAAGCGCCCGGTGACGCGTGAGTTTCATGGCCGCAGCTTTGTCGATAACTACGAGTGGCTGCGCGCGAAAGAGGCGCCGGAAACCCGCGAGTATCTCGAGGCCGAAAACGCCTACACCAAGGAGCGCACCGCGCACTTGGACACCTTGACGGAGAACATCTTTACCGAGGTCAAGTCTCGCATCAAGCAGACGGATATGTCCGTGCCCCAGCGCCGCGGCAAGTACTGGTACTACGGCCGCACTGAGGAGGGCAAGGAGTACGGCTACAGCTGCCGCATCCCGGTGTCGGAAGGCTCCGATCCGTGGACGCCGCCGACCATTCCGGAGACGGGAGCGCCGGACGGGGAGCAGGTGCTTCTCGACGTCAACGCGCTCGCCGAAGGCCATGACTTCTTTGCCCTGGGTGCGTCTTCGGTGAGCGATTCCGGTGATTTGCTGGCCTATTCGGTAGACGTGGCCGGTGATGAGCGCTTTGAGCTCTTCATCAAGGACCTGCGTACGGGGGAGCTGTTGGAGGATCGTCTTGAGGGCATCTTCTATGGCGCGACGTGGGTAGGGGAGGAGTTCATCTTCTACACCACCGTGGATGACGCATGGCGGCCGGACACCGTGTGGCGCCACCGCGTGGGTACCCCGCAGTCGGAAGACATCGTGGTCATGCGCGAGGAGGACTCGCGTTTCGGCATCGGCGTGGGTACGACCCGCAGTGAGAAGTACATCATGATTGTCTCCGGCTCGAAGACGACGAATGAGGCGTGGGTGCTCGAGCAGGCCACTCCCGAGGGCGAGTTCCGCTGCCTCTGGGAGCGCGAGTCGGGAGTGGACTACGACGTCGACCACGCCGTGGTAGCGGGCACCGATTATTGGGTGGTCACGCACAATGCCACCGGCCCCAACTTTGCGTTGGGCTACTGCCCGGTTACTGATGAGCTGCCTTCTTTGCGTGACCTGACCGTGCTCATGCCGCACGATGATTCTGTGCGCGTCGAGGGCGTGGATTGTTATCGCGACCAGATCGTCGTGGGCTATCGCCGCGGCGGTATCGGCCGAGCAGCGGTGATGGACGTGAGGGAGGGGTGGACGCGCTTAAGCGAGCTCAACTTCAACGAGGAGCTTTACACCGTCGGTGTGGCCGGCAACCCGGAGTGGGATGCGCCGGTGCTGCGCGTGAGCTACACCTCCTTTATCCAGCCGGCTCAGCTCTTTGATTACCGCGTGGCCACCGGCGAGTACACGCTGCTCAAGGAACAAGAAGTTCCGGGCGGCTATGACAAGGATGAGTACGTGGCCTACCGGGTCTGGTCGGAGGCACCCGATGGGACGAAGATTCCGGTGTCCATCGTGCACCGCGCGGACCTAGACCGCACGCAGCCGAACCCGACGTTGCTTTATGGCTACGGTTCCTATGAGGCGAATATGGACCCGTATTTCTCGGTTTTCCGTTTGTCTCTCATGGATCGCGGGATGATTTTTGCCATGGCGCACGTGCGCGGCGGCGGTGAGATGGGGCGCAACTGGTATGACGACGGCAAGATGCTGGCCAAGAAGAACACGTTTACGGACTTCATCGCGGTGGCTGATGACCTCATCGCGCGCAACGTGACTACGCCTTCGCAGCTGGTGGCGGAAGGAGGCTCGGCCGGTGGCCTGCTCATGGGCGCGGTGGCGAACATGGCACCGGATAGGTTCAAGGCCATCGAAGCCAACGTTCCCTTCGTGGACCCGCTGACCTCCATTCTCATGCCGGAGCTGCCGCTGACAGTGGTGGAGTGGGAGGAATGGGGCGACCCGTACCATGACCCGGAAGTCTACGACTACATGGCCTCCTACTCGCCGTACGAGAACATTGCGCCGCAGAAGTATCCGAATATTCTGGCGCTGACCTCGCTCAATGACACCCGCGTGCTCTACGTGGAGCCGGCGAAGTGGGTGGCCAAGCTTCGTGACGTCGCCACCGGCGGCGAGTTCCTTCTCAAAACTGAGATGGCCGCCGGCCACGGTGGCGTGTCCGGGCGCTACGCCAAGTGGCGGCAGGCGGCATTCGAGTATGCGTGGTTGATTAACCAGGCCACGGGTGCTGAGTCTTAGGCTCTGCTGGCGCTGTGTAGCTCATTAGCCGCACAGCGTCCTAGGCCGCCCATGTGGGGGAGCGCCGAATCTCTTTCAGCGCGCGCCGGGGCGGTGGCTGTGCGATAATTTTTCTTATGCATGGCCACCTTCTGGTTTCGATTTCCAGTATCTTCGACGACACCCGAAGCCAAGCCTCCGATCTGCTCAAGCAGTTCGACACATCTAACGTCCCTGTTTCCTTGCTGGTGGCGCCGCATATCGATGGCAATTGGCATCTAGCTAAAGATGAGTCGACGCGCTCGTGGTTGCGTGAGCAGGCAGACTCGGGCCGAGTGCTCATCCTCAACGGCTTTGATCAAGCCGTGCAGGGCCGCCGTGCGGAATTCGCCAACTTGGATGCACACGAGGCGCGTCTGCGCCTCAAGGGGGCGACGCGGCAGATGGCCAGAATCGGCTTTGAGCCGACCATTTTTGCACCACCGCGCTGGCGCATGTCGGAGGGGACTTTGGAGGTTCTTCCCGAGTTTGATTTCGATTTTGCTGCCTCCACCCGTGGCATCCATGACCTGCACACCGGCGAGCTCCACCAAGCCCGCAACCTGTCCTTCGGTGAGGGCTTCGGTTCGGCCAAGTGGTGGCGCCGCAACATTATTCGCGCCGCGGAGCGCTCCGCGCAGCGCGGCAACACCGTGCGCTTGTCAATCTCTGGCCGCAACTTGGATGACCGCAAAGTAGTGTCCGATTTCCTCAAGGCTGCCGAGCGCGCCATCGAAGCAGGCGCCAGCCCCGCTGACTATTCCGTCTTCGCAGTGCGCTAGCCGTGCCTGCCCTAATCCCAACGACACGTCTAGGCATCCGCTTATCCGGTGTCTGTTAGGCCTGTATCGCTAGGGAGGCGCGCCCTCCAGGATCGCCGATATTCCCGTCAACCATTCTTCGGTTGGTGGGTCTCGTTCTTTAGGGGCTTAAGGACCCCCGTTGTTCTTGTTGTATCCGGTGGCGCGTGAAGCTGGACTTGGGATCGTCGGATTGCCCATCAGCCTCGCTTTGGGTGACGGGTGACGCTGGCATAAGGCTCGCCGATGTGCCCGTCACCGTTTCTGTTGTTGACGGGGTCTTCTATCAGGATCGGTGTTGTCGCTGGTGGTCGGCGTTGTCCTTTCTGTTTCTGTTGTGTGTGGTGGCCGCGGGGGTTAGCTGCTGTCGGGTGGTGGGTCTGGTGGTTGTTGTGGTGCTGTGTCTGGGGTTGTTGCAGCTCCTTGGGCTGTGTCCT
>DXEO01000033.1 GCA_019114925.1 Candidatus Corynebacterium faecipullorum
TGTTCTCCTTATAGATGGGGAAAGTAACGTCACCACCCTATCTTGCCCTGGGTAAGTTATGTGACGCGTGTGGTCTAAAATATGCTCCATGCGCGCATCTCTTTCCGCTCTGGAACATTATGACCGCTGTGCCGAAGCAGCTGCGGCACAGATCATGCGCCACTACTCCACCAGTTTTTCCCTGGCCACACGGCTTCTTCAGCCGCGGGTGCGCGTGGACATCCGTAATTTATATGCCATGGTGCGCACGGCCGATGAAATCGTCGACGCGGGACTCGATCCCCACGACGCGGCCGCGCTTCTCGACGCCTACGAAACCACCGTCCGCAACGCCCCCTCCCAGCGTTTTCACGCCGACCCGGTCGTCCACGCCTATGCGCTCTCCGCGCGGCGCTGCGGGTTCCAGGACGAGCATATTGCAGAGTTCTTTGCTTCCATGCGCTGCGATCTCACGCGCACCTCCCACACAACGGAGTCTTTTAAGACCTACGTTCGGGGCTCTGCAGAAGTCATTGGGCTGCTATGCCTGGATACTTTTTATGCCGGTGCACCTCGACCTGATGGCGTCGAAGAAGGAGCGGAGCGCCTGGGTTCCGCGTTTCAGAAGATCAACTTTCTGCGAGACCTGCACGAAGACTCTACTGAGCTGGGCCGCGCTTATTTTCCTACGCTGCGTGAGCCCGACAAACTCGATGAGGAAACGAAGGCCGCGATCATTGCTGATATCCGCAAAGACTTAGTCCTTGCCCGCACGGCCATGGACCTGCTTCCCTTGAGCTCCAGGGTGGGGGTAGCCGCAGCGGCGGCTCTTTTCACGGAGCTTACGGATCTCCTCGAAGCCACTCCAGCGCACAAGATCATGACTACCCGCGTCAGTGTGCCTGCCGTGCGGAAAGCTGTCCTCATCAGCCGCGCTGCAGCGCACGCGGCACGGAATAAGGGTTAAAGAACATGAGCAAACATGTTGTTGTCATCGGCGCTGGTATTGCAGGACTTGCCACCGCGGCCTTGCTGTTGCGGGAGGGGATGCGGGTGACGGTCGTCGACAAGCAGCACAGCGTCGGTGGGCGCGCGGGAAGCCTGGCCGTGGATGGCTTCCGTTTCGATACCGGCCCCTCGTGGTACCTCATGCCGGAGGCCTTCGATGAGTTTTTCCGGGCCTGCGGCACCAGTACCGAGCACGAGCTGGACCTAGTGGACCTCTCCCCTGCCTACCGTGTTATCAACGAAGACGGCGCGGCCCTCGATATAGAAACGGGCGTGGATAACGTAGCAGAGCTTTTTGAATCCTTGGAGCCGGGCGCTGGCGACAAGGTGCGCGCGTACCTCACCAGGGCCTCCGACGTATACGCCATTGCTCTGCGCAATTTCTTATACACCACCTTCTCCCGCCCCACGCAGCTTCTCAACAAAGACGTCCTCACCCGGCTGGGCTCGCTCGCGCTGCTGCTGACTCGCTCACTAGATGCGCTGGTGGCCGCCGATTTTAAGGATTACCGCCTGCGCCAGGTCCTGACTTACCCCGCAGTGTTTCTCTCCACCGAACCGCAGGCCGCGCCGGCACTGTATTCCTTGATGAGCCACACGGACTTGGTGGAGGGCGTGCGCTACCCCTTAGGGGGCTTCGCGGTCGTTGTCGACGCTATCGCGCGGCAGGCGGCCGGCGCCACCTTCGAGCTTGGCACGGCGGTGGTAGCCATCAACCACGCGCACGGGCGCGCAACGGGCGTCACGCTTGACGACGGCCGCACGATCCCCGCCGACGCCATCGTCTCCGCCGCCGACTTACGCCACACAGAAACCGCGCTACTTCCGAAGGAACTGCAAACGTATCCGGAACGCTACTTTGCCCACCGTGACCCTGGCCTGGGCACTGTCTTAGTCTTCCTCGGCGTGAAGGGTGCCCTTCCGCAGCTGGCGCACCACACGCTGCTATTCAGCACAGACTGGACCCCCGATTTTAGGGCCGTCTACCACGGCCCTGAGCCGTTGCGGCCGTTGGGTGCTTCGGAGTCGATCTATGTTTCAAAAACCTCTGCCACCGATTCCAGTGTGGCTCCGGAAGGCTACGAGAATCTCTTCATCCTCATTCCCGTTCCGGCAGAAGAATCCTATGGCCATGGTGATGCCTACGGCGCTGTGGAATCTCCCCGCGTGGGCGCCATCGCCCGCGCAGCGGTGGCGCAGCTGGGGGCTTGGATAGGGATTGAGGACCTGGAGGAAAGGGTCGTCGTCAAGCGCACGCTCGGCCCCGCCGACTTTGCCGAGCAGTACAATTCCTGGTCCGGCGGCGCCGTGGGCCCTGCCCATACGCTGCGTCAGTCCGCATTTTTTCGAGGCCGGAACCAATCCCGTAAGCTGCCCAACCTGTACTACGCCGGTGGCACCACGGTCCCGGGTGTGGGCGTGCCGATGTGCCTGATTTCGGCCCACAACGTCCTCACGCGGATGCGCGAACAGTAATTAAGCGTCGAGCTCAAGGGATGCAGGCGTACCGTTGCGTCTTACCTTCACTGTTACGGGGTGACCGCCAAAAAGATAGCCATCATCAAACTCCACGCTGAGGTTCCCACGTTGGGGAACCTCGACCGCAACGGGGGTGAGTTTGGCGTATACGTCGCTGGTAGTAAGTTCCGGCGCCGGGACCGGACAAGGCGACGTCGTGGCGCCAACGGTTGGCGGCTCGGAGGGCCTTTGCGGCAGCAAAGCGCTTGGCCTCCTCGAGGAACTCGGCACTGAGGACCTTGTTGATCACGGTGAGGGGTGACTTGAATTTTCGCTTGAGATTCGTACTCTCCGCGAGAAGAAGCTCCTCCCCTTCATACACGATGCTGATATCAACTCCGAGTTCTTCTGCCCTGCCTTCAAATGTATTTGTACAGTGATCGAGCACTAACGGACCGAATGTGGAATCAAGCTCTACCGGAACGTCAATCCGAGCAAGCAGCTGCTCCATGGCTGCATCGGCTACACCTGGAAGAATCTCCCATATATCGACATAGTGTTCTTTATTCCTCTCGTGGAAGTGGTGGCTGCCCCGAGCATGAAACACCCTGAAACGCTCAAGTTCTGTAATTTCACGCGGATCCCACAGTGTCTTTCCTGCGACTGTCTGGAAGAGCTGCGGATAGCGCACGGCGACGTCACCAGTAATCAGCTCACCTTCTGGTAACAACCTTAAAGCAACTTCAGGCAAGCTCATGAGCTGAATGTGCGTTTTGTCTTCAGCGTAAGGGTCATCGCTCACTGACTTCTTCGGCGCGTCTGCCACGACGAAGAGAAACTCTGCCTCTTCGAAGCTCCGTAGCGTTTTAACAACGTCATGGTCCGAAAATTCACGGTAGAGGGAAAGCATGCCGCAGTAGTACATCTGCGAAAAGGCCGTGCAGCGCTGCATAGCGTAGTCTGAGAGGTTGACGTCGAGTGGAAAGGCGAAGCGATGGCAGAAACTATTGAGCAGGCCAGCGAGACGGTAGAGGCGTGGCTGAAGCAAGAAGACGCCATCGATCCTAAAAAGGCCCCTCGCCTCCAGAAGCTCTTAGCTCGGGTTCCCCGTCAAGAGCTCATCGCGATTGTGGAGCGCCAGAACGCGCTCCGCGCAGCGCTAGCTCTCCGCCTGCTACCGCGGGAAAAGTCCATCGCGGTCTTTGATGCGCTTGATGCAAAGCACCAAGCGGACATCATTGATGAGCTGGGCAACGCCGATGTCTACGAGTTCTTCGACGAGTTGGACCCCGAAGACCGCGTGGCGCTCTTGGATGAGCTGCCCGCCGAGATTGCGGACCGCCTCCTCCGCTCTCTAACCCAGACGCAGCGCGATGTCACCGGAGTGATCCTGGGGTATACAAAGGGGTCCGTCGGGCGTCGCATGTCGCCCGAGGTGCCCGACATTCACCCGGAAATGAGCATGGAAGATGCCCTGTCCACGCTACGGGATACGGCCAATGAACTGGAGACCATCTATACCGTTCCGGTGACGCGCAAAGATCGTCGTCTGGTAGGCGTCGTGAGTCTGCGCGAACTCTTCACTGCGAAGAGGGGCGTGCTCATTGAGGACATCATGAAGGAACCGGTATATGCGCGGGCGACTGCTGACGCCGAAGAAACCGTGCGGTGGTTCTTGCCCCTCGATATGCTGGCGCTGCCGATTGTGGATGATTCACATCGCCTCGTCGGTCTTCTGACGTGGGACGATGCCACGGACATCATGGAAGAAGCGGACAGCGAGGACTCGGCGCGTTCCGGTGGTACGGAAGCGCTCCAACAGCCCTACTTGTCGACGCCATTGCTCAAGCTCGTACGCTCCCGCATTCTCTGGTTGCTCGTGCTCGCTGTGTCAGCGCTGTTGACCGTGCGGGTTCTCGATTCCTTTGAGGACACCCTCGCCAAGGCGGTTGTACTATCGCTGTTCATTCCTCTTCTCACCGGCACGGGCGGCAATACTGGAAACCAGGCGGCGACTACTGTGACGCGAGCGCTCGCGCTTGGCGACGTCCGAACGCGCGACCTCCTTTCCGTAATGTGGCGCGAGCTGCGCGTCGGTATGCTGCTCGGCGCCGTACTGGGATTGGCTGGCCTTGTCTTGGCAACGGCGATCTACGGCCTCAATATCGGCATCGTGATTGGCTCCACCCTGTTTCTTATTTGCTCGATGTCAGCGACCGTTGGCGGACTCATGCCCATTGTGGCTAAGACGGTTGGTGCGGATCCCGCGGTGTTTTCTAACCCGTTTATTTCCACGTTTTGTGACGCGACGGGCTTGATTATCTATTTCTTCATCGCAAAATCAGTGCTGGGCATCTAGCCCAATAGGATCCGCCGCGCAGGATCGCGCACGGCCTCTCGGCCTTCCTGCTGCCGCGCTACAGCCGCACCATCC
>DXEO01000034.1 GCA_019114925.1 Candidatus Corynebacterium faecipullorum
TGACGCGCAGTTCGGCATCGCTGAGCTCCTTGTCCACACCAAGCGTGCCTAACGCTCGCCCATTGAACTCCACGGGGAAGGTACTGGTTGGGGGAGTGTTCGGGGCACCCTCCGTAGTCCATAGCGTCACCGGTGCGTCGAGGCTTGCAGCCAGCACGCGCTCGAGCTCCTCGAAGCTGGGATTGTTCATCAGCACGTGAAGCAGCTGTGTGTTGACGTCATTGAGCCACTGCAATTCGTCCACGTGGCGGCTCAGCGCAATCTGGGAGCGGGTCAGCTCGGCCACGGATTCACCTTGGCTCTCGATGACTTGTGCATTCTCCAGTGCCACCGAGGTAATAGAGCCGAGCACCTCCAGCGCGGCAATTTCCTCGTGCGTGTAGTGGCGCGGGTGGCGGTCGCCCACCAGCAGCGCGCCAATCGTACGCCCGGAAATGCGGATTGGGGCGCCGAGGATTCCGCGGATTCCTTCGGCTTCTACCGCGCGGTCCACGTAATCTACGTGCGTGACGTTGGGATCGGCGGAATGGTCATAGGTCCACGCCGGGCGGTTGGTGGCGGCCACGATGCCGAGGACTCCGGAGCCCATCGGCATGTTGATGGTGCGGAATTCCTCCGTTACGACACCACTAGTGGCCAGCACCTTGGTAAAGCCGGTGTCCTCATCGTTGAGGCTGAGATAGCCCACATCGGTGCCGATAGTGGAGCGCGCGTGGCGCACGATGGCCCGGAAGATATCAGTCGATTCGCGGCCGGAGTTGAGCATCTGGGAGACGTCGAGCAGTTTGGTCGACATCACCCGCCACGTGTGGTTGGCGCGCATGGTTTCCTCGATGGCCCGAAGCGCGCCAAGCTCCTCGGCCGCCAGTTGCTCGCGCAGCTCGTCGGGGACACGGGTGCCGCTGGCGAGATGGGAGAGTACGGGGCCGAGGAGAGACATGCTCCCTAGTTTAGGGGGCTGGTCGGGGCGCTACCTACTTCCAGTGAGAAGAGGAACGCTTGGTCATCTGCTCGCGGTACTGCTGAGTGGTGGTGGGCAGGAGCTCACCGGTGGCCCAGTCGAGGATGACGCCGTAGTGGCGGACCAGGTCGAGCTGGTCCAGTTCGCCGGCGTTGTAGCGTTCTGCCACGGACTCCGGGTTCTCCGCCAGCTTGTCCAGGCGGGTGGAACGCAGCTCCTCACGTAGCTTCGTGGTTTCTTCCTCATCGAGCTCGTACTCATCGATCTCGGGGTCGATCGGGCGGATGACAACGCCGTAGTCCTTTGCGGCACGGCCCACGGAAACGTAACCGTCGATGACGTCCTCCAACACAGCCTGCGGGTCGCGCTCCAGGGCATCGCCGAATCCGCCGCCACCGGCAGAGGGGCGTTCGAAGGTATCGCCCGGGCCCACCGGCACGTTGGAGAACAGCGCGCCGAGGTACTGCTCATCCGGGGTGCCGCGGTTGAGCCACACGCCCTGAGGGATGGAGGGCAGACCACCCTCGATACCCCAGGTGACTGAACGGGAGCGGTCACAGCAGTAGCTCATAACCGTCTGGTTCGCGTCCGTGAGCACACCGCCCTTGGATACGCCGACGCCGCCGCGGAACTTGCCGGGGCCGGCCGAGTCGGTGACCAGCGCGTGGTGGCTTGTGATAACAGGGGAGAGGCGCTCCTGGCCCTCGACAGGCTGGACCGCCAGGCCTGGGCCGAAGACCGGTGCGGTGGCGGAAGAACCATCGCGGTCGACGCGGCCGCCCCAGCCGCCTGCCATCCAGTCGTACCACATGAAGAACTCACCTTTATCCTGTGGTTTCTTCGCATCACGCGTATCCCAACCACCGATGAGCAGGTATTCCAGGTTGAAGGCACAGGCCATGGCGCGCTCCTGCATGAGCTGGGACCACAGCTCGAAGACGGCGTTCATGATCTTCTCGAAAGGGCCGGAACAGAAGCCGGTCACCGCGTGCGGCATTCCGGCGTTGACTACCGTTCCCTCCGGTCCGAGGTCGATGTCCATGGCGCGGTAGAGACCGGAGTTGAGCGGCACGTCGGGGAAGAAGGTCTTCGTACCGGCGACGATTCCGGAGAACGCGGAACCATAGCCCGCGTTGAGGAAGCTGGCCACCGCCGGTGCGGAACCATCCAGTGAGTAAGAGAGGCGCCCGCCCTTGATGCGCATCGTCACCTTGATGGGAACCAAGCCCTCTTCCTTTGCCGGGTCGAGGTCGATGTAATCCACAGTGGACCACTCGCCGTCGTCAAGCTCGGCGACGCGGGCGGTGACGATGTCTTCTACATAGTCCTGGACCTCCCGCAGTGCGGTGCGCACGATGTCGACCGAGTATTTGTCCACGAGACGGTGGATCTCGCGCTCACACACCGCGGTGGCTTCGGCCTGGGCCTTGAGGTCACCCATGACGATCTCAGGGCTACGGGTGTTGCCCGCCAGGAGCTTAGCGACGTCCTTGAGGAACACGCCCTTGGACCACACACGCACCGGAGTGATGCGCAGGCCTTCGGTGTAGAAGTTGGTGGCGGACACGTCGAAGGAGCCTGGGACGGAGCCGCCAGCATCAGCCCAGTGGCCCTTATTTTGTGCGAAAGCCAAAAGCGTGCCCTCGTAGAAGATGGGGCGCAGGAAGGACACGTCATTCATGTGCGTGCCGCCCTGGTAGGGGTCATTGATGGCGAAGACATCGCCTTCGTGGATGTCATCGCCGAACTCCTTGAGCACGGCCTGGCACTGGAAGTGCAGCGTGCCCACGTGCACGGCGATGTCCTGGTCACCTTGCATGACGGTGTTGCCCTCGGCGTCGCAGAGCGCGGAGGAGAAGTCACGCGAGTAAATAACGAAGGAGTAGCACGTACGTAGAATCTGCTCGGACATCAGGTTGACCGAGGTGGCGAAGGCGTTCTTGAGGACTTCGAAGGTAACTGGGTCGAGCGTACGGCGGCTGGAAGAGGATGGCGACGGCTTCTGTGGCTGTGTCTGAGTAGTAGTCATGTCGATTCCTTTCAAAGGAGAGTCTTAGGCGAGCGTCTTAGGCGTTGGTCGCCTTGCCGATGTGGATACGGATGTTGGACCACTCATCAATTTCTGCGCGGTCACCAGGAGGAATGACCGTGGTGGCATCGAACTGGTCGATGATGGCGGGGCCGTTGAGCTTGGCGCCGGCCTTCAGATCCGGGCGGTGATAAATCGGGACATCGGCCCAGCCGCCGTGGGCAGAGAAGTACACAGGGCGGGTGGTCTCCGGAAGCTCTGCCTCGTGCTCTTCAACCTCGTAATGCTTGAAGGGCGGGTTCTCGAGCTCACCGATGGCGATGAGACCGATCTGGTAGAACTCCACTGCGCCCTCGCGGTCAGCGAAGGAGTATTCGCGCTCGTGCTCGTCGTGGAACATGGCGACGGCATCATCCAGCGGGTTATCAGATTCCGGGATCTCCACAGTGAGGGAGCGCCATTGGCCGCGGTAGCGCATGGAGGCAGTTAGCTTGAATTTCATGCGCTCCTCCGGCACGTGCTCCTTGTGGAGGCGCTCGCGGGCCTCGGAAATGAGTGCCTGGAATTCCTTGCGCAGGTCTGCGGTGTCCACCTCAGCCACAGGGGCTTGGTACATCTTGGTGATGTCGTGGCGGATATCCACGAGAAGACAGCCCTGTGCGGAGGTAACGCCCGGGTGCGGTGGGACGACGACGGTGGGGATGGAGAGATCACGGGCCACCTCAGCGCCATGCAGTGCGCCGGCACCGCCGCCGACGACGAGGACGAAGTCGCGCGGGTCATAGCCGCGACGGATAGACAGCAGGCGAACGGCATCGGCCATGTTGGCGTTGGCAACCTGCACGATGTTCTCCGCGGCGGTTTCAGGTTCTAGGCCGAGGGGTTCCGCGACCGTCTTCTTAACGGCTTCGCGTGCGGCATCGGCGTTGAGCGTGAGCGCACCACCGATGAGCTCGGTGCCGAGGCGGCCGAGGGTGACATTGGCATCGGTGTTCGTGGCCTCGG
>DXEO01000035.1 GCA_019114925.1 Candidatus Corynebacterium faecipullorum
GCACAACAACAAACCAAAGCCAAGGACGCGGACAACACCGACACTAATGCCGGCACCGACGACATCCCCTTCTAAACACCCACCGTCGTTTCAAACGACGACACCTGGCCAAGGAGACTGAAAGGAAAAGAAACCCAGAGACCAGGACCACAACCACCGTCGTTTCAAACGACGACTGCACCGCCTGGGAATGCCAGTTCGACCACCGCATCGCCTACGGCCTCGGCAGCACGACAACAGCGAGCAACCTCTACTGCCTTTGCCAGAAGCACCATAATGTGAAAACCGATCGCAGGGCGTTCTACCTGGTAGACCCCACCACCGGCGACGTGGTCTGGCTCTTTTCCGATGGCACCTACGCGCTGGGGCCAGGCCCTTCTGCTGAATACGGCTGGCTCAGCTCGTCGTCTGAAACGACGAATGCGGATCGCTAGCAGTCAGGAGACTCAAGCTGCCTCGGGGCTCAAGTGGGGGTCGTTGGCGTTAGTTACTGCCAGGAGGGGAGTGAAGCGGCGGGCTGGACCTCTTTGAGGCGATTCCGCTTGGAGGCAAAAATCACGCCTGCGCCCGTGATGATTGCTGCGGCAACAAGATAATACGCCGGGGCGAGCTGGTTGTCTGTTTTGTCAATAAGCCAGGTGGCAATCATGGGTGCGGTACCGCCGAAGACAGCGTTTGCCGTGTTGAAGGTGAGCGCAAAGCCAGAAAGGCGAACATGGGTGGGGAACTGTTCGGAGAGGAAGGAAGGGAGGACGCCGTCGTTAAGCGCGAGCACACCGCCGAGGCAGACTTGGATGGTGATGACGAGGAAAATGCCGGCGCCGTCGAGAAGCATGAATGCAGGGACGATGAAGAGTCCCATGAAAAGTGCAGCACACAGGGTGGCCCAGACGGTCCGATAGCAGGCCTGTGAGAAGCGCGAAGCCCACATAGAACGCGGAAGCGACCGATGACGCAATAAAGGCAGGTGTCTCCGCCATGCCCAGCTCCTGGGAGAGGTAGGTCGGCAGGTAAGTCAGGATGACATAGAAACCAATGGCGTTGAGAACTGCGCCCGAGAAGGCGATTGCCAGGGCCTTGGGGTATTTGATGACCTCGCGAAGAGGGGATTCTTCCGTGTCATCTTGATTCTCAAAGCGAGAAGACTCATCGGCGTTGCGGCGAATCCACAGTCCGTAAAGGCCCAGAGGTAGTGCGATGAGGAAGGGGACGCGCCAACCCCAAGAAATGAGAGCATTGTCGTCGAGTACGCCGGTGAGTAAAGCCGCAATGAGGGAACCCAATAGCAGGCCGGATGCTGTGGCGGAAGGGACGATTGCGGCGTAGATGCCCCGCTTATGTGTCGGCGCGATTTCTGCGAGGTGCGTGGCTGCGCCGGCATACTCGCCGGCCGCGGAGAAACCTTGGACCATGCGTGAAAGCAGAAGCAGCAGGGTGGCGGCGAATCCGATGGTTTCATAGCTGGGGAGGAAGCCGATCACGGCTGTCGCCAGCGACATCATCGTGATCGATACCGTCAGGGTTTGGATTCGTCCGTGTTTGTCACCAAAGTGTCCCCACACAATTCCGCCGAGCGGGCGAACGAGGAAGGAAAGAGCAAAGAGCGCGAATGTCATGATGAGCGCGCGGCGCCCTTCCATCTCCGGGAAGAAGACCCGGGAGATAATGGCCGACATATAAATGTAGGCCGCATAGTCGAACCATTCGATGAATATTCCTATGAAGGAGGCCTTGATGGCGCTGCGGTGTTGTGTGGAATCGGGGTCTGGTGGTGCTTGGGTTGACGTGGACATAGTTTCCACCATAAAGAAACTAGGTGTGCCCCACGTCACTTATTTTCTAAGCGTTCACGCTTTCTCGGTCGTTGTCCTCAGCGTTCATGATGTCATTGACGCCACCCTCGGCAGCATCCCAGGTTGCTTGGTCTTGGATGCCGGCGCGCTTGGCGACGATCGTGGCGCACAGGGCCTGACCAGTAACATTGACGGCGGTGCGTCCCATATCAATGATGGGTTCGATGGCAAGCAAGAGACCGACGCCTGCCAGCGGGAGGCCCAGCGTGGAGAGCGTTAGCGTCAACATGACGGTGGCGCCAGTCGTGCCGGCAGTAGCTGCGGAACCAATGACGGAAACGAAGATGATGAGAAGGTACTGGGTCAGGGAAAGGTCAATTCCGTAGAACTGGGCGATGAAAATCGCGGCGATGGCCGGATAGACGGAAGCGCAGCCGTCCATCTTGGTGGTAGCGCCGAGCGGGATGGCAAAGGAGGCGTATTCGCGCGGCACGCCCATGGCCCTCTCCGTAAATCGCTGGGTGACGGGCATGACTCCCATGGAGGAACGGGTGACGAAGCCGAGGGAGAAGACTGGCCACACGCGCTTGTAGAAGCCGATGACTGGAATGCGGTTGAACGCGAGGACGGCGGGGTAGACCACGACAATGACGAGGGCTAGGCCGATATACATCGCGAGGACGAACTTGCCCAAGGAGCTAAGCGCATCCCAGCCATAGGTGGCCACGGCTTTACCGATGAGGGCGGCGGTGCCAATCGGGGCGAGGCGGATGATCCACCACAGGACCACCTGAATGACCTTGAGGAAGGACTCGGTAAAGCGCAGGAAAGGATTGGCTGCCTTGCCAGCCTTGACCGCGGCGATGCCCAGGGCCAAGGAAATAACGAGGAGTTGAAGGGCACCGAAGCTGAGGGAGACCTCGCCGTCGCTAAGCGAAGCCTTGAGCCCAAAGAAGTTAGAGGGGACGAGCTGCTGGAGGAATGCGGTCCAAGAGCCAACGTTGGAAGGGTCGGCGGCGGTGGAGGCGTCGACAGTCGTGCCTACGCCTGGCTTCATCACGAGGGCAACGAGAATTCCAGCCAAGACGGAGAAGAATGCCGTGATGGCAAACCATACAAGGGTAGAGATTGCCAGCGAGGCGGCGTTAGCCACCTTGCGTAGGTTGGCAACCGAGGTGACGACAGCCGCGAAGATGAGCGGCGGGACCATCACCTTGAGCAATTGGACGTACGCGCCGCCGACGCCGGACAGGGTGTCGGAGAGCCACTCGGACTCCATGCCGGAGGCGATGAAGCCGAGGATAAGGCCGATGATGAGGCCGGCGATGACCTGGGCGCCAAAGCCGGTGGCCCAAGAGGGCAGCGTGCGCGAGGATGCGCGGGAGGAAGTGTCGGACACGAGATTTTCCTTCTAGACAGTGTTGTATAGAAATGGACCAAATGGTTCGGTAAAGTTGTACCGATCGGTTCACAAGAACTTATAACACCGTACGCTGCCCAGAAATTCCCCCGCAAATTATGGGATGCGCTTGGTCCACTCTTCGTTGAGGAACTTGGTGTCGACGAGGCGGCGGGCGGCTGCTAGGGAGTCGTCGGAAAGCTCGGCGTCGACGGCGCCGTAGCGGGTGGCGAACTCGGCAGCCATGGTTTCGATGATCTCCTCGCGGGGCACGCCGGTTTGGCGGCGCAGCGGGTCCACACGTTTCTTTGCGCTGGCCAGGCCCTTGGAGGAAACCTTGACCTTGCCGATGCGCAAGACTTCCATCATCTTGTCCGCATCGATGTCATAGCTCATCGTGGTGTGGTGGAGCACCGCACCCTTGCGGCGCTTTTGCGCGGCGCCGCCAATCTTGCCGCCGTCCGAGGTGATGTCATTAATCGGCACGTACCACGCGTTGACGCCAAGCTTGCCAAGTGCTGCGAGTACCCACTGGTCCAGGTACTCGTAGCTGGCCTCGTAGGAATAACCGGCCACGAGCGAGTCGGGGGCGTACAGGGAATAGGTCACACAGTTTCCGCCCTCCATGAACATTGCGCCACCACCGGAGATTCGGCGTACTGGAATGATGCCGTGCTTGTCGACGCCCTCCTGGTCCAGCTCGTTGGCATAGGACTGGTAGGAACCGAAGACAACGGCGCGGTCGTCCCATTCCCAGAAGCGGAGTGTGGGCCCGCGCTTTCCTTCCGCGACTTCGTTGAGGAGGACCTCGTCAAGTGCAACGTTTACTGGGGTGGGCAGAACCCCTGGGCGCAGGATTTCCCAGCTGTGGTCGGTGAAGTCGGTGCCGCCAGACAGCGCTCGCTTGACCGTAACCGCTAGGTGGTGGGTGTCGAAGCCGTGGAGGGCCACGGAGGAATCGATTGGCGCAAGGGCGGCATCGAGGCGGGATTGGATGTCCTCGGTGCTTGTGGCAGTAGTGATGCCAACCAGCGCTGGGGCTAGTGCCTCGTAGGCTTCCTCCGGTTCGAGGAAGAAATCGCCGGAGACTTTGGCAGCGGTAACGGTGCTGTCGGCGTCAATATTGAGATCGACGACGAGTAGTTTGCCGCCGGGGACTTTGAGCTCGAAGTGTTCAGTTTGGTTCATGGTGTTCAGGGTACTCAGTAGTGTTGAGTTCTTCGGATGGCTGGAAAACATCTAAGAGAGCCAGTAGGTTTAAGGCATGTCACGTTTTAGCCCACTGAACTGGCCCGTCGTACGCCAGATCCGCAACAAGGATGCCTTCGGCCGCGACGTGTCCACACAGTCGGCTAAGAGCGAAGACTTGCGCGGACGAACCGTTGACGCGGATCGCGTCGTCCAGTCGGTCTGCCCCTACTGCGCGGTGGGTTGTTCTCAGCGCGTTTATGTCAAGGATGACCGGGTCATCCAAATCGAGGGCGACCCGGATTCCCCGATCTCCCGCGGCCGCCTGTGCCCCAAGGGCTCTGCGTCTGAGCAGCTCATTAATTCCTCGACCCGCATCACGACGATCAAGTACCGAGCGCCCTATGCCACCGAGTGGCAGGAGCTCGACGAAGAAACCGCGATGGATATGATCGCGGACCGCTTCGTGGAGGCACGCGCGAGGCACTGGGAGGACGTCGATAAGCACGGGCGTCGTCTCAACCGCACCATGGGCATCGCAGGTCTGGGTGGTGCGACGCTAGATAATGAGGAGAACTACCTCATTAAGAAACTGTTTACCGCCACCGGCGCTATTCAGGTGGAGAACCAGGCGCGCATATGACACTCCGCCACTGTTCCTAGTCTAGGAACATCGTTTGGCCGCGGCGGCGCAACCCAACCGCTGCAGGATATGGCGAATGCGGACTGCATCGTCATCGAGGGTTCTAATATGGCGGAATGCCACCCGGTGGGTTTCCAGTGGGTAGTCGAAGCCAAGAAGCGTGGTGCACGCATTATCCACGTCGATCCGCGCTACACGCGTACGTCTGCCTTTGCGAACCGTCACATCGGCATTCGCGGTGGTACCGACGTGGTGTTGCTCGGCGCGATTATCAAGTACGTGCTCGATAATGATCTGTACTTCCGCGATTACGTGGTGAATTACACCAACGCGGCGTCGATTATTTCGCCGGACTTTAAGGACACCGAGGACCTAGAAGGCCTGTTCTCTGGATATGACGCGGAGAAGGGCAAGTACGTCACAGACTCGTGGCAGTACGTGCAAAAGCCTGAGGGCTCCTCGTGGAACGTAGAGAAAGACATGACACTGGAGGATCCGAACACGGTCTTTCAGATTCTCAAGCGCCACTACTCGCGCTACACCCCGGAGATGGTGGAGGAGACCTGTGGCATTTCGCCGGAGGACTTCTATTACCTGGCGGACTCCATTGCGCAGAACTCCACCCCGGAGCGCACCACGTGCTTCGCCTATGCACTGGGCTTTACACAGCACACCCTGGGCGCACAGTTCATCCGCACCGCGGCTATCCTGCAGTTGCTCATGGGCAATGTGGGCCGCCCTGGCTCGGGCATCATGGCCTTGCGTGGGCACGCCTCGATTCAAGGATCGACTGATATTCCGACTCTCTTCAACTCGCTTCCGGGCTACCTGCCCATGCCGCACGTGGATCAGGAGACCTGGGCGGACTACCTGGATTCCTTCCGGCAGGAAGACCAGAAGGGCTTCTGGCAATTGGGTGAGAACTACGCGGTCTCGCTCATGAAGTCCTATTGGGGCGACGCTGCCACCGAGGAAAACAATTGGGGCTTTGACCTCATGCCGCGCCTGTCTGGCGCGCACTCGACCTATGAGACCTTGCTCGCCATGCTGCGCAAGGAAGTGGAGGGCTACTTCGTCTTCGGTCAGAACCCGGCGGTGGCGCAGTCCAACGGCGGCATGCAGCGCCGCGGACTCGCCTCGCTGAAGTGGCTAGTCGTGCGCGATTTCCAAGAGATTGAAACGGCAAGTTTCTGGAAGGACTCGCCGGAAGTCAAGAACGGCGAGCTCAAGACCGAGGAGATTGCCACCGAGGTTTTCCTCATGCCGGCGGCAACGCACGTGGAGAAATCCGGAACCTTCACCCAGACTCAGCGCATGGTGCAGTGGCGCTTTCAGGCGACTCCGCCGCCGGGCCAGGCCCGCAGCGAGGCGTGGTTCTTCTACCACTTGGGTAAGAAGATTAGGGAGCGCTTGGCGGATTCGACCGACCCGCGCGACTGGCCGATTAAGTCCGTGACGTGGGACTACACCGAAGATGAGCACGGCGATCCCAGCTCGGATGAGATCTTGCGTGAGATCAACGGCTACTACCTCGACGGGCCGAAGAAGGGCGAATTGCTGCCGAGTTTCACGGAGATGCGCGCCGATGGTTCCACCTCCGGTGGCTGCTGGATCTACACCGGTGTGTATAAGGATGGCATCAACCACGCCGCGAAGAAGGTCCCGGGCTCGGAACAGAACGAAGTAGCACTCGAGTGGGGCTGGGTCTGGCCGGCCAACCGTCGCATCCTGTACAACCGCGCCTCCGCCAAGCCGGACGGCACTCCGTGGTCGGAGCGCAAGAAGTACATCTGGTGGGATGAGGACCAGAGTAAGTGGGTTGGTGACGATGTCCCGGACTTCCCGGTGACGAAGCGCCCGGACTATGTCGCTCCTGTCGACGCCGTCGGCCCCGATGCCCTCGACGGCGATGATCCCTTCATCATGCAGCCGGATGGTCTGGGCTGGCTGTTCGCGCCGAAGGGACTGTCCGACGGACCGCTGCCGACACACTACGAGCCGCAGGAATCGCCGGTGCACAATGCGCTGTACAAGCAGCAGCAGTCACCGACGCGCCTGACTATCAAGCGCGCGGACAACCTTTCCCGCCCCGAGCCGGGGGAGCGGGGCGAGGATGTGTTCCCGTTTGTCTTCTCTACCTACCGTCTGACGGAGATGTACACCTCCGGTGCGATGTCGCGCCGCTTGCCTTACTTGGCGGAGCTGCAGCCGGGCTTGTTCTGCGAGGTGGACAAGAAGCTGGCGGCCAAGCGTGGACTTGTCAACGGCGAGTGGGCTACCATCGTGTCACCGCGCGGTGTCATCGAGGCTCAAGTGCTGGTGACGGACCGCATGGAGATGCTCACCATCAATGGTGAGGACTTCCACCAGATCGGCCTGCCCTTCCACTACGGAGAATCAGAGACCACCGAGGTAGCCGGCGACGGCGCCAATGATTTGTTGGGCCTGACCTTAGAGCCGAACGTGTTCATCCAGAACTCCAAGGTGGGCGCCTGCGATATTCAGCCAGGCCGCCGCCCGCGGGGCGAGGCACGAGTGCAACTCTTGCACGAGTACCAAGAGCGGGCGCACCTCACCGTCGACTCCGGCAACCGGCTCCTCGATGTCTCAGATGCTTTCAGCACCGAGAGCGACGCTTCTGAGGAGAACACCGGCGATGATGCCACCGCAGGCAATGTGGCGGACTATGAAGGCAAAGAAGGCTAAGGAGGACTAATGGCTAATCTTTTCACTGAAAAGTCTGATAAACACGGCTATGAGTCCTATCAGCGCATGGCGTTCTTTACCGATACCTCCATTTGCATCGGCTGCAAGGCTTGCGAGGTGGCGTGCAAGGAATGGAACCGAAACCCGGTGGAAGGCTATGCGGTCACCGGCAATTCCTATGACAACACTGGCTCACTGGGAGCGAATACCTGGCGGCACGTTACCTTCATCGAGCAAAGCAACGAGCGTATTGAGCAGGCGCGCGAGGAGGGGCGCAGACTCGTCTCGCTGGGTATGCCCACAGCCTCCGCGCCAAGCGTCACCCCAGATACCGATGATTTTCGCTGGCTCATGTCCTCCGACGTCTGCAAGCACTGCACCAATGCCGGATGCTTGGACGTGTGCCCGACGGGCGCGCTCTTTCGCTCCGAGTTCGGCACCGTCGTGGTACAGGATGATGTGTGCAATGGATGCGGGACCTGCGTTGCCGGTTGCCCCTTTGGTGTCATCGAGCGCCGCGATGACGGCGGCGTGACGCTCAAGGCGGACAAGACCGCCACCGTGGATTATGAGGTCCCTGACTACGCGGGCGTGAACGTGCTGGCCAAGCTGAAGCAGCTGAAACCCCAGGGGCCTGACCACATTCCGGGGCAGGCGATGCCGATCAAGAATCTGGGCGTGGCCCAGAAGTGCACCATGTGTTATGACCGCCTCAAGATCGGCGAGCAGCCCGCGTGCGCGAAAACCTGCCCGACGGATTCCATCCAGTTTGGCCCTTATGAGGAGATGCTTGCGGCAGCGCGAGAGCGCGTCCGCGTCCTGCATGAACAGGGTCTGACCGAGGCCCGTCTCTATGGTGCCAATTCCCAGGATGGTGTCGGAGGAACCGGGTCCATATTCCTGTTGCTCGATTCACCAGAGGTCTATGGCTTGCCGCCGGATCCGCGCGTCCCCACGGCGGATTTGCCGCAAATGTACAAGACCGCAGCGAAGGCTATCGGCGGCATGGCGTTGGCCGTGGCCGGGGCATTCATGTTGGGAGGCCGCAAGTGAGCGAATTTGATGAGTACCGCCCGCCGCAGGAGCCTAGGCGTCGTCGCGGCGGTGGCAAGAAGCGCCGGCGTGGACGAGTCGGAGCCGGCGCACAGGATGGTTCCAAAGAAGAGCGCATGGCGGAGGACTTTGAGTTCTCCTCGTATTATGGCAAGCCCGTAGTCAAGGCCCCGCCGTGGGAGTGGCCGATTGGCGGCTATCTGTTCTTGGGCGGTCTTTCGGGAGGCTCGGCATTACTCGCCGCTGGCGCGCAGGCTACGGGGAATAATGAGCTGCGCCGCTCCACCCGATTGACGGCGTTCTCTGCGGCCTCGGTGGGCTCTGTTTTTCTCATCCTCGACCTCGGGCGCCCAGAACGCCTGTTCAACATGTTCCGCGTATTCAAGGTGACCTCTCCGATGTCCATCGGCTCGTGGATCTTGGGCAGCTTTGCTTCCGCCGCGGCCCTGCCCGCCGTCGTCGAGGCGGATGAGCTGTTTGGCGGTGTGTTGCCGAAGTCGCTTCGCCGAGCCCTCGATAAGGCAGCCTGCCCAGCAGGAGCCGTTGCGGGCGTTCTTGGCGGACCACTCGCTGGCTATACAGCGGTGCTGCTGGCTAATACCTCTAACCCGACATGGAACGATGCGAAGAAGCACTTGCCCTATGTCTTTGTTTCCTCGGCGTCGGCCGCGGCGGCGGGTGCTGCCATGGCCTTTACCCCGGTAAAGAGCGCTGGACCTGCACGTGCACTGGGCATCACGGCCGCAGTGAGTGACCTTGTCGCGACGCGGATCATGGAAAAACACATGGAACCGGAGCCCAGGCGGCCGCTGCATGAGGGACTGCCCGGAAAGCTCATGAAGGCTTCTGAATGGCTCATCGCTTCCGGTGGCGTGGGTACGGCCGTGGCTGCGGCGACCAAGTCGCGCACCGTGTCGGTAGTGTCCGGCCTCGCGCTCATGGCGGGCTCTGCCTGCACCCGCTTTGGTGTGCTCAACGCGGGACTGGAAGCGGTGAAAGACCCAGCCACCACAATTGCTCCGCAGAAGCGGCGTGCTGAAGCGCGGGGTGACTACAGTACCGCCGTCGTGACGGGCGGATAAGAGCCTCCATTTTGTGACGGGAAAGAATTGCAAAAATAGCAAAGGTTTAGGAAAAGAGATAGACCAATGTGATTGAGTAGAATGAGGTAAACATTCTCTCGTTCTGTTAAGGAATCATGTCTCTCTTCCTCTCCCAGCGCATCAAACGTTTTTCCGTTGCTCTTGCCGCAACCGCTCTGGCCTGCAGCGCCGTGACCTTCTCTGCTGCTACGGCCTCCGCAGACCCGCACCGCGGCGCCGATACCGTGTTCTTCGGCGACTCTTTCTTTGCTAACCCCGGCTACAAGCAGGTGGCTGGCGTGCGGTCCGATCTTGTGCGCGCGGGCCTCAGCAGCATCGAGGGCAGCGGCTCGGAAGCGGGCGCTCCATCACCACAAGGCTGCCCGCAAGGAAAGAAGACAGTGGCCGCGGAGTACGGCAAGATTACGGGGCGCTCGGTGACGAACTATGCCTGTTCGGCTGCCAAAGCTGACGGGGATTCCTTCCGAAAGGACTTTGATCAGCAAGTCGGCGGAGCCATTGCCAATAATCACCTCAATGCCGATACAAAGAACGTCTTTGTGCAATTTGGTGCCAATGACATTCAGGAGATTGCTGTCTCGCAGTTCAATAATGATTCTTACCGGCGGGCCATGGTGAATAACACGAATCGCATCCGCCAGGCTGCACCCCATGCCACCATCACGTTTGTGGGGTACCCAGCTATCTCTGCCGCTAATGGCGCGATGTGCCCCGTGCGATCTGTCACCAGCAGTGAGGTGGGCTTCAACATGGATCTGCTGGGCTTGGTTCGGTTGGGAGAGGACACCATTAATTCCGCGATGCGCACTGCAGCCTCCGCTGCTGGTGCGAACTACGTGGATCTTCGCCGCGCTTCCATCGACCACAACATGTGTGCTCCGGACTCTATTCGCTGGGTCTCCGGCATCAGCGAGAAGTCCGTGACGCACAATTTGTCCAACCACCTCACGCATGCCGGAGTCGATGGCGTCGCGCGCATTTTGAGCGGGCGTTCTTAAGCAGAGATAGAAATCCGCGCCTCACCCGGCACGGTGCGCCCGATAACTGGGTAACCGGGGACTTCGCCGATGACCAGCAGGCCGCCGGAGGTTTGGGCATCGGCGAGGAAGACCAAGTCCTCTTCGCTCAGGTCTGAATCGAGGTGGGGGCGGACCCAATCTAGGTTGCGGCGCGAGCCACCCGGGATGAAGCCCTCCTCCAGGGCTTCCTTGGCGCCGTCCACTGCAGGAACAGCAGAAAAGTCTAGCTCTGCGCCGATACCGGAGGCGCGGCACATCTTGTAGAGGTGGCCTAGAAGCCCGAAGCCGGTGACGTCGGTCGCCGCACGCACGCCCGCGGCCACGGCGGCCGCAGCAGCATCGCGGTTGAGCGTGGTCATGGAATCCACCGCCGCCTGGGAGACCTCACCGGTGGCCTTGTGCTTATTGTTGAGGATGCCCACGCCAATCGGCTTGGTCAGCGTGATGGGAAGACCAGCTTCGGCGGCGTCGTTCCGCATAATCTTGTCGGGGTGGACGGTGCCCGTGGCGGCCAAACCATAGGTGGGCTCCGGCGCAGTGATGGAGTGACCACCGGTGATCGAGATGCCGGCATCGCTGGCCACATCCATGCCACCGCGCAGGACCTCGCGCAGTACATCAAGACCGAGCTTTTCGCGCGGCCAGCCTACGAGGTTGATGGCGGTGATGGGAGTGCCGCCCATAGCGTAGACGTCGGACAGCGCATTGGCTGCCGCCACCCGGCCCCAGTCATAAGGGTCGTTGAGCATCGGGGTAAAGAAATCCGCGGTGGAGATGACCGCGAGGTCGTCGTGGATGCGCACAGCGGCGGCGTCGTCGCCGTCGTCAAGCCCCACCAGCACGTTGGGGTCCGCGGTGCCCACCAGGCCCGCGACGGCGGATTCGAGCTCTCCCGGGGGAATCTTGCAGGCGCAGCCGCCACCGGCGGCGAAAGACGTAAGTGTGATGTCAGACATGGGCGCCATTCTAGTCGCGTGTATGGTGTGCAGACGGAGGCGTACGTGTCCTGGTGGGCGCCCCGGTCTTCAAAACCGGTGAGGCCGAGTATCTCGGTCTGGCAGGTTCGATTCCTGTCCGTCTCCGCCATCCGTGCTGCTAGGAGGACCCATGACGACAGACCCCCGCCGTCTCATCCCGAAGATGGATGAGATCCTCCAGTACCCAGCGGTGCAGGACACCCACCACCGATTGGCGCCGCATTCGGTCCGCGCGATCATCGACGCCGTGCTTGCCGACGCCCGCTCCGGCTCCCTCGAGCCCACCCGCATTCAGCAGGAGCTGGCCGCCAGACTGGGAGGCGCGCAGCCCTATTCCTTGCGCCGCGTTATCAATGCCACGGGCGTGATCATCCACACGAATTTAGGTAGGGCGCCTTTGCCGCCAGCCGCGGTGGACGCGCTTGTGGAGGCAGCCGGTTATACGGACGTTGAGATGGACTTAGACAGTGGTCAGCGTTCACGGGATAGGGGACGTGGCGCGGTCGAGGCTGTTCTGGCCGCCTGTCCCGGCGTGGAGGATGCGCTGGTGGTCAACAACGGGGCCTCCGCGCTGTTGTTGGCGACTGCCGCCTTGGCTCCCGGCAAGGAGGTCATCATTTCCCGCGGCGAACTCATTGAGATTGGCGCGGGCTTCCGACTGCCGGAGCTCATCGAGTCCACGGCCACTCGCTTGCGGGAGGTGGGCGCGACGAACCGCACGCACGTGGCTGACTATGAGCGGGCGCTCGGGGAGAACACCGGGGCGATTCTCAAGGTGCATCCCTCGAACTTCTTGATCAGCGGGTTTACGTCTTCTGTGCCGGTTGCTGAGTTGCGTGCGCTTAAGGATGTTCCGCTCATCGTGGATATCGGCTCAGGGTTGCTCACTCCCGATGCAGTGCTTCCTGAGGAGCCCTCCGCCAGCGAAGCTCTTCGCGATGGCGCAGATGTGGTGCTCTTTTCGGGGGATAAGCTCCTCGGCGGACCACAGGCCGGGGTGCTTGTGGGAAAGAAGGAAGCGATCGCCGTGTGTAAGAAGCATCCGCTGGCGCGGGCGGTGCGCATCGATAAGCTGCGGCTCAACGCCCTTGAAGCCTCCCTTGCCACTTACTCCAACGCCGTTCAGGATGCGCTGCACATTGACGCGGGACGTCATCGCGAGCGTACCGAGAAGGTCGCCGCGGCGGTGGGCGGCGTGGTTGTCGAGCATGCCGGGCGTGTTGGTGGCGGCGGGGCGCCCGAGGTACCGCTTCCGGGCTGGGCTGTGGCGTTGCCAGAAGAGCTGGCCCGTCCACTGCGGTTGGGCGAGCCTCCTGTGGTGGCGCGCGTGAACCAGGGCCGCTGCTTGGTGGATCTGCGCTGCGTGCCGGAGTCGCAGGACGCGGAGCTTATCGCAGCGATCCAGGCGGTGATCTAGGTGTTCGTTGTGGCCACGGCCGGCCATGTTGACCACGGCAAGTCGAGCCTGGTGAAGGCGCTGACGGGAATGGAGCCGGATCGCTGGGAGGAAGAGAAGCGGCGCGGCCTAACCATTGACTTGGGTTTCGTGTGGACGAAGCTTGACTCCGGTGCCGACGTGGCTTTTGTCGATGTGCCGGGGCATGAGAAGTTCCTAGGCAACATGCTGGCCGGGGTGGGGCCCGCACCGGTGGTGCTCTTTGTCGTGGCGGCTGATGAAGGCTGGCAAGCGCAGTCCACTGACCACCGGGATGCCCTGCGTGCCGTAGGGATTGAACACGGCGTGGTGGCGCTGACCCGCGCGGATAGGGCCGATACTGACCGCCGCGCTGAGGTAGCCGCACAGGTTAAGGGAGAGCTGGCGGGAACAGCGCTTGCCGACGCTCCCATAGTCGAGGTCTCCGCAAAGACCAGCGAAGGCGTGGAAAAGCTTCGCGCCGAGTTGGACCAGGTGCTCGCCGCTATGCCCGCGCCGGATTCGCAGGCGCGCGTGCGGTTGTGGGTCGATCGCGCCTTCAGCGTGAAGGGTGCTGGCACTGTGGTGACGGGAACGCTGGCGGCGGGGACTGTCTCGGTGGGGGATGAGCTGGAGCTTGGCGGGCAACTCGTGACAGTGCGCGGCGTACACAGTGAAAACAAGTCGGTGGATAGCGCTGGTCCGGTTACACGTGTAGCGCTCAACCTCCGCGGGGTGGCAGCGGATGAGGTTCATCGTGGGGAAGCATTGTTGAGTCCTGGTCGCTGGCGGGTGCTCGATACCGTGGATATTCGCCGCACCTTTGGTACTGAGATGGCTAAGCTTCCCCAGAACCTCGTGGTGCATATCGGCACCGCGGGGGTTGGTGCCCGTCTGCGGCCTTTAGGAGGTCAGTTCGCGCGGTTGACACTGGAAAGCCCGCTCCCGCTCACGTTGCTCGATAGGTTCGTGGTTCGCAACCCCGGCGGGCGGCACGTGGCGGCGGGCTTTGAGGTGGTGGACATCCACCCAGTCACGCTGAGTAGACGTGGTGATGCGAAGAAGCGCGCAGCTGAGCTAGAAGTTTTAGAGCCGACGAACCCGTCCGAGTGGCTCAAGCGCTGCGGCTACGCTTCGCGCGATGACCTCGTGCGCGATGGCTTCTCGGTGGAGGAAAAGCCCGCCGGCGTCATTGAATTCCGCGAGTGGTGGATTGCCGCCCGTCAGGTAACCGCCTGGAAGAATGTCCTCGTTGAGGCTGTGGAAGCTCATGCTGCGGCGAACCCGCTGTCCCCGGGGCTGACGAAGGCAGCAGCAATGGACGCACTGGGTCTTAGCGAGCCGGCCCTGCTGGGACTGGCGGTAGCGGCAGCGAAGCTTGAATCAGTGGAAGGTGTGCTGCGCGTGCCAGGGCAGACCGTCGGCCTTGGCCCCGCGGAGAGGGGAGTGGCTGAACTGGAGCAACGCCTGCGCGCTGAGCCTTTCGCCGCTCCTGAGGGTGCGGATCTCAAGGAATTGGGACTGGGCCCCAAGGAGCTCGCCGCTGCCGAGCGCGCCGGGCGCCTGCTTCGGCTGGCCAAGGGCGTTGTGCTTTTGCCTTCTGCTCGGCGCGAGGCACTTAGCGTGGTTGCGAAGTTGGAACAGCCCTTCACTCTTTCGGAGGCGCGACAGGCTCTGGGAACGACGCGCCGGGTTGCTATCCCGCTGTTGGA
>DXEO01000036.1 GCA_019114925.1 Candidatus Corynebacterium faecipullorum
CCCGATGTCACCATTCGCGGGTTCATTGACCGGCTGGCGAAGGCCGGCGAAGACTATGTCGTGGTCGATCTCAAGACCGGCTCTACCCTTCCATCGAAGGACAGCGCCCAAGACAATACCCAGCTCATGACGTATCAGCTGGCGCTGGCGCACGGTGAGCTTGTCACAGCGCCCGTGGAACCTAGCGGCGAGCCGCAGGCTGTGTCTATTCGGACCGGTGACGGGCTGCCGCGTGGCGGAGGTGTTCTGGTGTATCCGCGCTCCAGTACTGCCTCCGTGTCCACTCGGGAACAGGCCACCAAGCCTCCTGAGGAGCTCGAAGAGTTTGCGCAGTCGCTGCCCGCACTCGTGGCTGAGCTGCGTGGTCCGGACCTGACCGCACGTGAAAACGCTGATTGTGATCACTGCCCGATCCGCTCTATCTGCCCTGTGATGAATGAAGGAGGTCTGGTGACCGATGCCTAAGAATCCCGCTCAACACTTCAGCCCTGAGGAGCTGGCTGCCGCGCTGGGCAAACCCTTTCCGCCCACCCCGGAACAGGCCGCCGTTATTGATGGCCCGCTTGGCCCGAAACTCGTCGTGGCCGGCGCAGGCGCCGGTAAGACGGAGACGATGGCCTCGCGCGTTGTATCGCTCGTGGCCAATGGACTCGTGCGGCCCGAGCAGGTCCTTGGCCTGACCTTTACCCGCAAGGCAGCCCAGCAGCTAGAACAGCGCATCCGCCGCCAGCTGCTGACCCTGCGTTCCTCCGGAATTCTTGCCCCGGGCAGTCCAGCGGCAGAGGCGGTGGAAAATATCGCGCCTAATGTGTCTACCTATGACTCTTATGCGGGTGATCTTGTCCGCGAGTACGGCCTACTCATGCCGGTGGAGCCGAATGCCCGCATCATCACTGAGGCGGAGCGCTATGCCATTGCTCACGAGGTAGTCAGCAACTATACGGGTACGCTGAGCACCGATCATGCGGTGGCCACGGTCACCGCTACCTTGCTCAAGCTCGCGGAAACGATGGATGGAGAGCTTAAGAATCCGCAGGATCTCTATGAGCATGAGGACATCTTCCGCAAGACCGCTGAGGACCTAGAAAAAAGTAAAAGGACCAGCGGCGAGTTCAGTCAAAAACTGCAGGGATACCTGGATACCCAGCGCTTGCGCCTGGAGTACCTGCCCTTGGTGGAAGCTCTCAAAAAGGAGCAAGCGGAGCGCGGAGTCATCACCTTCGGTGAGCAGATGTCCATCGCCGCCACCCTGGCCAAGAACTTCCCGCTTTTGGGCGAGCAACAAAGCGCGCGCTACCGCGTCATCATGTTGGATGAGTACCAGGACACCTCTCACGCGCAGCGCATCTTGTTGCGCTCGCTCTTCGGCGGCGAGCGTGAGGGGCTCTCGGTCACTGCGGTGGGTGACCCCATGCAGTCCATCTATGGGTGGCGTGGCGCTACGGCGGAAAACTTGGAGGCCTTCGTCACGGACTTTCCGCAGCCGGATGGCACCCCGGCGCCGAAGGATCAGCTCACCATCTCCTGGCGTAATCCCTCGACGGTACTCAGTTTGGCCAATGACGTGGCGTCGAAGCTCTTCTCCTTAAGCCCCGGCGAGCGCCCCGTAGATGAGCTGTCGCCCAAGCCCACCGCACCGGCCGGCAAGGTGGAGCTGGGCTACTTCGCTTCGGAGGACGAGGAGCGCGCTTTCATCGCTGAGCACCTCCGCCAGCTCTATGAGTCCACGCCGGAAGGCGAGGATTTCAGTGCCGCAGTACTCGTGCGTACCAATAAGCAATCGCCGTTGATCGCCGCTGCTTTGGACGAGGTCGGTGTGCCCAACGAGATCTTCGGCCTCGGTGGACTTCTCTGGCAGCCAGAGATCCAAGATCTTGTGGCAGTGGCCACGCTTTTGGTGCGTCCACAGGACACCGCCGCGGCGCTGCGTGTGCTGACCGGGCCGATGTGCGGCCTGGGCATCGCCGATATCCAGGCGCTACATTCACGTCAGCGCAATCTCGCCGGTGCCACCGAAGGCCGCACGCGGTGGGAAGGCGGTGATCCCCTGGCGCACCTGGCCGCCCAGGTCGAGGAGATTACCGCGGAGGGGCCGGACGAGGTGCTGGGGCTAGCCGATGCCCTGGCAGACCTCGGCGAACGCGATCGCTATAGCAACGAAGGCTTGGAGCGCATGGAGGAGGTCTCCTCTAAACTGCGCTACCTGCGTACCTATTCTCTGGGCAAGACCCTCAATGACATTGTGGCCGATATCGAGCTGCTCTTTGGTCTGCGCACCGAAGTCCTCGCCTCCGGCAAACCAGGCGGGGCAACGCATCTCGACGCCTTCGCCGACTTTGTCGCTGGGTTCCACGGTGATGGCTTGGCCGGCCTCTTGGACTATCTCGAGTTGGCCAAAGAGAAGGAAGACGGGCTCGAGCTGGGAGAGGTCCCGCTTGTGCGCAACCGCGTGCAGATCATGACGGTGCACAAGTCCAAGGGCTTGGAATGGGAACACGTCTGCGTGGCACATGCGGATTCTACGAGCTACAAGGCCCAGGCGGAGACCTTCCTGACCAAGATTGAAAAGGCCCCAGGTGATGAGGACGTCATCGATGTTCCCGAAGATGCGGTGACGCGCTCTGACTTTGATAAGGCCTGCACGGCTTTCAAAGAACAGAACCGCGAGTTCCAAGCAGAGGAAGCGGCCCGTTTGTTCTATGTGGCGATGACCCGCACCGAGTCCACGCTGACGGTGACTGGTTCCGGCACGAATAAACTCAAAGGCAAAAGCAAGAAGGGCCCCTATTCCTACCTGCAGCTATTAGCAGATAAGCATCCGGAGCTGATTGTCCATTGGGATATCCCCGAAATCCCTGTGGAAGAGGAGAAGGCAGGCGCAGTTGAAGCCTCTTTCCCTTCATTGACCCCGCAACCGGAAGCAGTGCAGGCAGCAGAGGCAGTCCGCGCGGCGATGGAGAACCTCCCCCCGCTGCGTGATGGCGAAGTCTTCGGTCTCTGGGAACAGGAAGCGAGCGCGCTCATTGAAGAGCACAAAGCGCTACAAGCTCCCGTGGTCGATGTAGAACTTCCTGGCGAGCTGACGGCATCTGACATGGTGGCCATGTCGGCAGATCCCACCCAATTCGCGCGCCGCCAGCGCCGTCCCATCCCTTTCAAACCCAACTCCTATGCCAAGCGTGGTACCGCTTTCCACGCCTGGTTGGAAGATCGTTTCGGCGCGCCTGCCTTGCTGGGGGAGGATGAGCTGCCTGGCTCTCATGATGAACCGGACCACGACTTGGAATCCCTCAAGGAGTCCTTCCTAGCCTCGGAGTGGGCACAGCGCACGCCGGCTTTCGTGGAGACCCCTTTCGAGATCACCATCGGGGATTCCGTCGTCCGCGGCCGTATGGATGCGGTATTCCAGCAGCCGGATGGCTCGTGGCTCATCGTGGACTGGAAGACTGGCCGCCGCCCCCAGGGCGCTGCTCTGAATTCGGCGCAGATTCAGCTCGCCGTTTACGCGGAGGCATGGCGGCGCATCCACGGCGTGGAGACCGTCCGTGCGGCTTTCTTTTACGTGCATGAGAACTATCTTTTGGAGCCGGAAGACTTGCCCACCGGGCCACGGTTGGCTGAGCTTTTGGGCTCTGCAGTTTCCACGCCATCAGGGTTGAGTCTAAGGTAGTCTCACGAAGAAATTCGCATCATCTAGGGAGGTTGGCGCTTCGTGCCCAAGCACTTCGGCAAACGCATTACGTCGCGTTTCTTGTCGCAGGTAGAGCTGACCTCGCAGCCTGACCATGCGCTCATTGACGTCATCACGATTCCGCGCACGCAGAGCACCAGCCCGTGGAAGCAACTGGCGCGCCGAGTTATCTGGGCTATGGGGCTGATGGTCTTTGTCACCATCATCGTCTTTTTCGACGGTGATGGTTACAGCGAAGACCTGTCCTTCCTCGACGCCGCCTACTATTCAGCGGTGTCGTTGACCACTGTGGGCTATGGCGATATCGTTCCCGTCACCCCCACGGCGCGCTTCATCAACCTCATTATCGTTACCCCGGCCCGCCTGCTCTTCCTTGTTTTATTGGTCGGTGCTACCTTGTCGGTTCTGACGGATCGAGCCCGCCGCACGTTTGAAATCCAGAATTGGAGAAAGCAATTGCGTAACCACACCGTCGTCATCGGCTATGGCACCAAGGGCGCCGGTGCGGTTGCCGCGCTCATCGCCGATGACGTTCCCGCCTCCCAAATCGTGGTTGTTGACAACAACCGCGCGGCCCTAGCCAGCGCCGAGCACCACGGCCTCGTCACCATCTACGGCTCCGGAACCAAGCAGGATGTCCTGCGCATTGCCGGCGCGCAGCACGCCTCTTCCGTGGTGGTGACGCCGTCCACGGACGATACCGCGGTGCTGTGTACCTTGTCCGTGCGCGAGCTCAACCCTAAGGCCAAGGTGGTCGCTTCCGTGCGTGAATCCGAGAACCGCCACCTACTCCTCCAATCCGGTGCCGATTCGGTGGTCACCTCCGCAGAGACCGCCGGACGTCTCCTGGGCCTAGCCACCGTGACACCGACGGTGGTGGAGATGATGGAGGACCTCCTCTCGCCGAACGAGGGCTTTTCCGTGGCCGAGCGCGCGGTGCGCGAATTCGAAGTGGGCTCCAATCCGCGCCACCTCGCAGACATTGTTCTGGCGGTCCTGCGCAACAACGAGCTACACCGCGTCGATACGGCAGACGCCTATGCACTCAAGCCTGGTGACCGCCTGCTCTACATTAAGCATGAGATGCAGCAGGCTGCGGAAGATGCCGATGAAGACGAGGATGAAGGCAACTAATGTTCCTGCCCGTCACCGAGACCGGCCTCGTCCCGGTTTCGCCACAAGGCCAGCCGGTCTTTGTGACTGAGCCGGCGGGGGAGATCGTGGTTGCGGCCGGGGATATTCACGCTTTCTTGGTGGAGTCTGAGGCTGCCGAGCGGCTCGGTACGCTGCGCGATGCCACCTTCTTTAACGGTCAGCGCGACATTCTCAAAGCCCTGCATCTGATCCGCAACCGTCGGGAAGCGCGCTTTGATCCGCGCACCGGGCGGGAGCTGTCTTACCCCGCGCCAGGGGCCGTGGGACACGACGGTGAGCGCCTCGTCTTTCCCCGCCTGGATCCCGCTGTCATCGG
>DXEO01000037.1 GCA_019114925.1 Candidatus Corynebacterium faecipullorum
TACCGTCTCCCGTCCTGTGTGCATTATTGGCCTCGGCCTCATCTGCGGCTCGCTGCTGCGCGATCTGACCGCACGCGAACATGCCGTATTCGGCTATAACCACTCCACCTCCGGCGCCCGCCGCGCCGCTAAGCAGGGCTTCGACGTCACCAACGACCTGCCCGGTGTCCTCGCCCGCGCGGAGAAAGAAGGCGCGCTCATCGTCCTCGCCGTGCCTTTCGAGGCCGTCGCCTCCGTCCTCGACGCCGTCGTCGAGCACGCCCCTACGTGCGGCATCACGGACGTCGTGTCCGTAAAGACCCAGGTCTACGATCTGGTCAAGGAACGCGGTCTCGAGTCCCGTTACGTGGGCGGCCACCCCATGGCTGGCACCTCCCAGTCCGGCTGGGATAACTCGCAGCGCGGCCTCTTCGCCGGTGCGGCGTGGGCCGTGACCTATGACTACGCCCTGGAGGTGGAGAAGCTGCCTCAGTCCTGGATCGACCTCTTCGCCGACGTCGTGCGCCTCGCCGCCATGGCCAAGGCCGAGGCCATGCCGGTGCGCGTCGCCCCGCATGACGAAGCCGTCGCGCGCGTGAGCCACTTGCCGCACGTCATCGCCGAGTCCCTCGCCGTTGTCGGCGACCACGGCGGAATCCTCTCCCAGTCCCTGGCCGCCGGCTCCTTCAAGGACGCCACCCGCGTGGCGGGCACCCGCCCGGAGCTCGTGCAGCAGATGTGTGAGACTAACTCCGCGGCCGTGGTCAAGGCGCTCGACGAGTTCCTGAACTACGTCACCGCCGCGCGCGACGCGCTGGCCTCGGACAACCCCACCATCGCGGATCTCGCGGAGGCTGGCTATGCCGCCCGCACCCGCCTCGAAGCGCGCACCGGCGCCCGCAAGGAGTCCGTCTCCCCCGTGAAGATTTCTTCCCGCCCCGTCCTGCGCCTGTCCCCCGGCTCCCACGGCTGGGTCTCCCAGCTGCGTCAGGCCGAGTCCATGGGTGGACGTATCGAGGTCTTCTAATTCCCTGGCGTTAGATTCCCAACACGGACTTGGCAATGAGGAAGTAAATAATAAGGCCGGTCGCGTCGCAGAAAGTCGAGATAAACGGGTTGGAGAAGACTGCTGGGTCCGCTCCCACCTTCTTCGCGACCAGCGGCATGAGTCCGCCCACGGAGGCAGACATCGTGCACACCAAGAACAGCGTGGTTCCGATGACCGTGCCGATCTTCACGTCATAGACCAGGGTCGCAAGGATAAAACCCACCGTGCCCAGTACGGTGCCAAGCACCATGCCAATACGCAACTCGCGCCACAACACGCCCCACAAGTCACGGTCGCGCACATCGCCCATCGCGAGAGCTCGCGTCACCGTGGTGGCAGCCTGATTGCCCGTATTGCCGCCGGTGCCGGTGAGCAGCGGAATAAACAAGGACAGCACCACCGCGGCTGCAAGTGCGTCCTCAAACATGGCCAGCACCTGCACGGTCAACAGCGCGGAGACCGCCAATACAAGGAGCCAGACAATGCGCGACTTCACCAGCTTCATGAGCGGCGTAGACAGATACGGTTGATGCAGTGGATTCGTACCACCCGCACGCGCGGTGTCCTCGTTATCTGCTTCTTCCTGGATATCCATAGCGTCATCCCAGGCGAGCAGTCCCACCAGGCGCCCCGAGGCATCCACGATGGGCAGCGCCAGGAAGTCCAGCGGCAGGAACCAACGCGCGACCTCCTCCGCATCATCCGTGGCCGTCGCAAACACTGCCTCCCGCATGAGCTCACCTAGCGGGGTTGTATCCGGCGCCTGGAATACTTCACGGAAACTCACCACGCCCACCAGCCGGCGGTCCGCCTCCACGATGGGCAGCGTGTAGATCGTCTCCAAGTCCTGCGCGGTCTCTTTAAGTTGCGCCAGCGCCGCAGCCGCAGTCATCTCCGGATAAAGCGTGGGCACCTCCGGCGACATGCGGCGGCCCACTGAGCCCTTCTCATAGCCCAACACCACGCCCGTAATGTCACGGTCCGGTTTATTAAGCGAGCGCAACAGGCGGTCCGCAATTTCCACGGGCAGCTCATCGAGCAGCGCCACGCGGTCCTCGGGCTCAAGTGCATCGAAGTACTCAAAGACCTCGGCGTTGCCCAACTCATCGATAACGTCCGCCTGCTGGGCGAAGTCCATGGCGTCGAATACCTCGATGGCTTTGCGCCGCGGCAGCAGGCGCAGTACCAGCGCCGCGCGCACCGCATTGCAACGCTCCACAATGGCGATGACATCCCGAATGGGCAGACCCGTGGCCAAGGTCTTGAGCTCCTGTGCCTGACCGGGGTCGAGTTCATCCTCGCTGCGCAGCATAACCTCGAGCTTGTCTACGTTATCGAGAACCTGCTGTTCGTTATTCATGCGCACCACCGTTTATCACCGCGAACTAATCGCCCTCACCTTACCCCGCGTTAGTAGTTAGTCACGAAAGTTATCATCACGCTTCTTGCGCGCGTAATTCTTCTGCCGGTCCTCGCGTCCTACGAGCGGCACGACGGCCAGCCCCACGACGATGCCTGCAAGCAGCCACCAGAACGTTCCCGTGGCAATCCACATAATGCCGCCCAGCACGGCGCCACCGATGAGGCCCGGGGTCCACTTGTTCATTGCTCGTCTCCTTCTGCCCGCCGGGCACGCCTGTTGGGCCTTATCCTAATGCCCCATGCTTTTCCCCGACGGCGCTGGGCCACCACCATGAGACTCGTCCTTGTTGAACAAGGCGGGCACTATCTGGCGCGCTAGCCGCATTTTCGGCGCCGAAATCCTGATAGCGCCCCTAGCCCCCGCGCGCTGCAGCGCGGGCGGATGGAACACCAAGAAACCCGCTAGCCTAGTGGCTAGCGGGTGTGTGCTGTGCGCCCGGAGGGATTCGAACCCCCAACCTTCTGTTGTTGGCTCACCTGTTCGATTGGATTTAAGGCCAATCACACGGTTTGAATATCGTTGTACGAAATGTTGACTAACCTGCGGATATACGGGCATTGTCCCTGGTGGCGAAAACCCAAGTTTGAGGTCAAACCGTGGGATTAACGTGTGAGTTTTTCATAGAACAAACCCTCTAAAATCATCCCAGTTTTCGAAGCAAAGACAGCCCTGGATGCAGCCAAGCGCCCCAACGTCGTTGCCGTCTAAGCGTTTGAGGGGTACGAATACCCACGGGCAAAAGTTCAACGCCTTAAATCGCAATATTGAACAGGCAAAATGCAGAAACGCCCCGGCCAATCAAAGGCCAGGGCGTGAAAGTTGGGGCGGGGTCTAGTATTCGACCTCGGCCCCCTCAATCTCGGACACGTCCACGGATGCAGTCGCGCCGGCTTCAAGGTGCATGTTGTCGCCCTTGCGCTCCAAGTAGTCGATCTGGTGCTCAACAGAACGGGCCAACGCTGCAGCCTTTTGCGCCTGCTTCGTCAACTGGTAGTAATCCTCATTGGTCTGCTTCGTGTAGCCCTCAACAGCATCCTGCGAGATGATGCCACGGGCGATTGATTCCTCAATCAACAGCGTGCGGGTGGCCGTAGTGCCAAGCGTGTCGAACTGCCGCAACAGTGATTCGCGGTCAAAGTTACCCCGGCCCATGATGCGTGATACTGCAAGCTCTGCAGCCAACTGCTCGGTTGCATCATTCGCCTTGGGGTACAGCTTGGCACGGGCTTTATCGGCCTGGCGCTGCGCACTGTCGCGCCATGCTTGCACGTCGTGGCGAGCATCGATCAACTTGCCGGGCACGTCGTTCTGGTACAGCCAATTCTTGAATGCCTTTTGTGCGCCCTCACGGGTGTAGTCATTCTTCTTGCCGTCAACGATGTTGTAGGCCTTGTTCACATCGGCCTTGATGTTGTTCACGTCGGCCTGGATTGCGGCCAAAGATTTCTTGGTCA
>DXEO01000038.1 GCA_019114925.1 Candidatus Corynebacterium faecipullorum
TGTCGCGGTGATTCTCACTCTCTTTGCGGTGGGCTTTGTCATGCTGGCCGGTGCCGGCTCCAACATGCAGCAGCAGTTCGGCTGGCCAGCCTGGGTAGGCTCTCTGCTCATGCTCGTACTGGTTCTTATCACGGGCATGTTCGACGTCGATAAGGTCTCCCAGGTCATTGGTCTTTTGACGCCGACGATCATCATCGCGGTGCTCTTCGTGGGCATCTACACGCTGCTGCACATGCCGGATAACGTTGATGCCGCCATCACCGCTTCGGCGGCGATTGAATCACCGATTCCGTTTTGGCTAGTATCTGCTCTTAACTACAACGGTCTGGCCCTTATCCTGGCGGTTTCGATGTCCCTGGTGATCGGTGGCGATAACATCAGCCCGCGCGAGGCAGGCGTCGGCGGCATCGTGGGTGGCGCGGTCTATGCGGTGCTCATGGCCATCGCCGGTTTCTCGCTGCTCATGAATGCGGAGAAGATTGGGAAATCCGATATCCCAATGTTGACTCTGGTGAATAACGTCCATTCAACGATGGGTGTCATCATGGCCATCATCATTTACCTGATGATCTTCAACACGGCCATCGGCATGTTCTATGCCTTGGGCAAGCGCCTGTCTTCTGGCAACGAGGCAAAGTACCGCATCATCTTCATCGCCGGCTGCCTCGCTGGCTTTGCCGTCTCCTTCGCCGGCTTCAAGTCCCTGATGCAATATGTCTACCCAGTCTTGGGCTACATGGGTATCGTGCTCGTCGCCATCCTGGTGGTTGGGTGGCTGCGCTCCCTGGGCACGATCAAGGATGAGGGTATGCGCCGTGAGCGCATCCGCGCTCTGCTGCACCTCAAGCTGCACCCCGATTCGGAGTACGACGCAGCTCGTTACGACGATGAGATTGGCCAGCAGATCGCCGATTCCAACATGGATGATTAAGCTCTCTTCGAGGATCTCGTCTCCGATGTCGTCGAGGAGCTGGACTCAGATGAAGAGCTTGACTTCGACAGGGAAGAGTGGGAGGAAAACCGCAATGACCACTCCTACTACACCGAGCGCGAGGCTGTGGAGCAGGACCGCAGTGACGAAGAAATCAAGGCCTGGATCGAGGAAACCGGCGCAGTGGGAGATCCCGCCGAAGACGAAGAGCTCCCAGACGGATCAAAGAAGAACTAGAGGAGCAGGAGCTTCGCCGTCAGCGCAAGCATGACGCAGCCGATGACGATATTGACTACGCGCCACGTCGTCGGCTTGGCCAGCACGTGGGAGAGCTTGTAGGCACCAAAGCCCAGGGAGGGGAACCACACGGCGCTGGCCAGAATCGCACCGCCGGCGAAAACCCAGCGCTGGTCGCCATATTGGTTTGCGATAGAGCCCAGCATGACTAGCGCGTCGACGTAGGCCAAGGGATTGAGCCACGTGAGCGCCAACGCGCCGAGGACCGGTTTGACCCAGGATTTCGAGCGCACGCGGGGGCGAATTTTGGTGAGCACGGAGGTTCCCGGTGCTCCCGAATTGCCCGAGTTCTCATCGACCACCTGGGCTACGGGGGCAGTTTCCTCGATGACTAGTGCGTCCTGTTGCTTCTTGAAGGCATCGCGGAAGCACGTGAAGCCGAAGTAGATGAGATAGGCCGCACCCAAGTACTTGACCACGACGAGCGCGGTAGGGAAGCGTTCGACGAGGACGCCGACGCCGGCGGTGCCGCCGGTGATCAGGAAGACGTCGGAAAGCAAGCAGGCCAACAGGATGGGGCCAACATGGTCGCGTTTAATGCCCATCTTGATGATGTAGGCATTCTGCGGTCCTATGGCGATGATGAGGGACAGGCCCAGCGCAAATCCTGCAAGCAATACTGACATGGTTTCTAGTCTGCGCATAGCACCATATGAAGTCCAGTTAAATGTTCTACAGCTGGTTTAAAATAACTTCATGAATCCGCTCCATACTGAAACTCTGCTGGCCATCATCGATGAAGGCTCCTTCGAGGGCGCTGCGGCTGTGCTAGGAATCACTCCCTCGGCCGTCAGTCAGCGCATCAAAGCGCTAGAAGTTTCGACTGGTCGAATCCTTCTGCGCCGCGGCACTCCCGTCACCGTGACTGAGGCAGGAGAGATCGTCGCCCAAGCTGCGCGGCGCATGGCTCTGGTCCAAGCCGAGGCGGATGCGCGGCTCACCGAGCGCCTGTCCCGTGTTCCGCTCACCGTCGCTATCAACTCGGATTCCCTGGCCACGTGGTTCCGTCCGGTAATCCAGCAGACCGCGCAACGTGGTGAGGCGGCGCTGCGCATCCGCATCGAGGATGAAGCCCGAACACTCGCGATGTTGCGGCGTGGTGATGTGCTGGGCGCGGTCACGCGCGAGCAAACGCCGGTCTCTGGTTGTGAATCTACGTACCTCGGCACCATGCGCTACTTTGCCGTTGCTGCGCCCAGCCTGGCGGAGGGCTTCGAGGATTGGGAGACCCTGCCTATCGTGGGCTTCGGGCCGAACGACGCAACTTTGGATGACGCCATGCGCGAGCGTTTCATCGACTCTCATGTCCTGCGCGCGCGGGTCTCACAGATTCCTTCTTCGGAGAGTTATGTCGAAGCCGTGCGCTACGGCCTGGGCTGGGGGCTCGTGGCGCGGCTACAGGCACAGCCCCTGCTGGAGGCCGGGGAGCTGGTGCTTCTCGACGACTTCCCGCTCGACATTGACCTCTACTGGCAACGCTGGCGGTTGGAGTCGGAGTTGCTTGCGGACCTCACGGCGGATGTCTTAGACGCAGGCCGTGCAGTTTTAGCTTCGCGCCGCGCCGATAAAGATGCACCATAAGGGGGCTGTACTGCCTTAAGTTGGAGGCATGAGCGATAAAACTCCTGATAAAGCCACCGACTTTGATGACGATATCCCGACCTACACGGGGAAAGACTCCGTGAAGGGCAGCACGCCTGAGGTAGAAGCTGTAGAAGCTGGCGATAAGCCGAAGAAGAGCAGCCTCTTCCAGCGCACGGGCCGCGCCGAGCCGCAGGTGATTAAGCCGAAGAAGGCTGAAGAGCCTGCTGTTGAGGCAGAGTCTGAAGCCAAGACCGAAACCTTTGAGAGCGCCTCCCGTGGCTCCCTGTCTTTCGACAGTGCCGCTGCAGAAACCGAGACCACCGCCTTCCCGCGCGCGGAGGCGACGGCAGAGTCCGAAACAGAGACAACTGCTATGCCGGTATCGGCAACCGCAGGCGCTGGTACCACAACTGAGCCTGTGGCAACTGAGAGTTATGAAGAGGTACCAAGCACGGTTGCTGTTGCCGACCCCGCCGTGGACTCCGAGGCAGCAGCGGTGGAGGAGAAGCCGGAGCCGGCACGCCGCGGCACCATTGACTTCGGTCTGCTCTTCGTGCGCCTAGCGCTCAGCGTTTACCTGCTCGTGGCGGGTGCTTCCACCTTCTTCAAGCTCGGCGGTAACGAGGGACTGTCCGGCTTGGAGAAGGAGTTCGGCGAGTACACCATGGCTGCAGCCTTGGCCATCGGCGTGCCGACTGTTCAGCTCATCGCCGGCGCCTTCCTGCTGCTAGGCCTGGTGACACCGCTGGCGGCCATGTTCGGCCTTATCGTCACGGGCTTCTCCGCTATCCACGGCCTCAACGCCTCCGAGGCAGGCTTAGACGTCTTCGCGTGGAACGAGAGCGTCTGGTTGGGCCTCGTCCTCTTCGTTATCGCGGTGGCCCTGCAGTTCACCGGCCCGGGATTCATCTCTCTGGACTTTAGCCGCTCGTGGACTCGCCGCCCATTGGCAACGTCCTGGATTTTCGTCGTCATTGGCGTGGCTGCGCTCGTTGCCATCTGGTGGTTTGGCGCGGGTGTTAACCCGCTGAACTAGGCGCTGTTAGCACGTTTCTAAGCTCCCGGCCTGCAGCGATACACAATCTGTTGTTGTTTTCCATTGCTTAAAGTCATTGTTTTCCGCAATGGAAACAATGACTTTGGTGCCGCAGGAGGAGAGCTTTAGTTTTGTCCAATCAGGATGTTCGGGACGCACTCGCATTTGAGGAACAACAGCAGGTGGCAGCGGACAAACGGCCACCCGTCTGGTTGAGCCTGCTCGCAGCGGAGGCGTACGGTGCGTGGTTTACCTAAATGTGGATCACGGTTGACGTCCATCCTCTCGTCCTTGGCGGTGGACTGCTTCTGGTACTCGCGCTCTTGGTGAGTCTTGCCGTCTTTTACCGCACGGGGGTGAGGGACTCAATGCGCCAGAAGGTGGATCCGCATGCGTCACGGAGTGTCACCTGGCGGTATTTTGCGGGTTTGGGTTTCATGATTCTGCCGGCACTGTTCAATCCTTTTGTTGAAGGGCACGTTATTGCCTCGTGCATCGCAGGTGTGCTGTGCAGCTTGGCGGTCTTTTGGACGTTGCACACGGGTGCGCTGGATAGGATGCCGCGATGAATGGGCTCGATCCGGTAATTCACCCGCTCAATCGCTTTAAGATTTGCGCCACACTCAATGCTTTCGGTGCCACGCAGGGTGGGGAAGTAAACCGTGAGATGAAGTTCGCTATGTTGCGTGACCGCACGGAGCTTTCCGACGCCTCCCTGTCCAAGCAGCTTGGTGCATTAGAGAAAGCTGGCTACGTCACGCGCTTCCGCGAGTACGGCACCAGCCGCGCTAAAGATTCGGTATGGGTCGCTCTGACGGAGGAAGGTAAAACAGCTTTCGATGGTCATTTGGCGGCGCTTAAGGCTTTGGCCGGAGATTGATCGTGGGCACAGTTCACAAGGCATCAGCGTTCCGACGCATCATGCCGATGACGGTTTTAGAGCCCGAATGTCCTAGGATTTAGGGGCTATGGCGAAATCATCGACGTATCGTACAGACATTGACGGCCTGCGCGGCTTGGCCATCGCGCTGGTCGTGTTCTTCCACGTCTTCGTGGGCAAGGTCTCAGCGGGCGTGGATGTCTTCCTGCTCATCGGCGGTGTTTTCTTTTTCGGGCCCCAAATTCGCAACGCCCTCAACCCTCGGGGGCTAACCCCAGTCCAAGTGGTTATCAGGATGCTGCGTCGACTCTTTCCGGCGCTCGTGGTTACGGTCACTGTCACGCTGGCCCTAGCCCTAATAGTCTTTCCCCCGACGCGGTGGGGAAGAGAAGGCCGAGAAGCGCTGAGCTCGTTAGCCTATGTCCAAAACTTCGCTTTATCGGCTGCCGGACAGGACTACGCTGCCATTGGTCAAGATGTGAGTACGTATCAACACCTGTGGTCCATGTCAGCCCAGCTGCAAATCTATCTAGGATCCCTACTGGTTATCTTCCTGTGCGTAGGTGTGTACCGGCTCTGTGGATGCCGTGAGGGTAAGGCCCTGGTCAGTGGTATAAACATGGCCCCTTGGGGGCTCGGCATTGCTACGCTGGCCAGCTTCCTTTACGCGATGTATCTGCATGGTGTTGACCAAGGTACAAATTATTACTCGCCGCTCAGCAGTTTCTGGGAGATTG
>DXEO01000039.1 GCA_019114925.1 Candidatus Corynebacterium faecipullorum
GTGGTCAGCGTGCAGGATGAGGAGCTTGTCCAGAGCCTTGGCCACAACCGGGTCAACCTCGTACTCCTCGGTTGGGTAACCAAACATCATGCGCAGGAAGTTCTCGCGCGCGTTGAGCTTGTTATCCGGGTACATATAAGGCTTACCCTGCGATGCACGGTAGGCATAAGCGGCCAGCATCGGCACCTTAGCCAGCAGGCGGACGGTAGCCTTGTCCAGCTGCTCCTCATCCAGCGGGTCGAGCTGGTCCTGGTAGTAAGCGGAGAGAATGTTAACGGAGGAGGCCAGCACGGCCATCGGGTGCGCATCGCGCGGGAAGATGTTAAAGGCGGCCTTAAAGTCCTCATCCAGCAGGGTGTGGTGGCGAATCTCAGTGTTGAACTTCGACAGCTCATCCTCGGTCGGCAGGTGGCCCTTAATCAACAGGTAGGACACCTCGTTAAAGGTGGCGTTCTCAGCCAAATCCGCGATGTCATAACCACGGTGGCGGAGAATGCCTTCTTCACCATTAATAAAGGTGATCTTGGACTCGGTGGAACCGGTCGCCGCATAACCTGGGTCGAAGGTCACCAGTCCTGTCTCGTTACGGAGCTTGCCAATATCGAAACCGGAGTCACCCTCCGTGGACTGCTTAATATCCATCTCGTACTCGCCGCCGGGGTACTGCAGTACAACCTTGTTCTTTTCAGAAGCCACGTGTTTTCCTTTCCTCAATGTTCAACGCCGGCTAAAACCGGCATGACAGATCTAAACCTCTTCACACTGTAGCAAAACTTGTGACTCTGCCAACATTGGCAATCCTGGCAAAGTATCTAGCGCGCGAACGAAATTAGGTTACACTGCCCACATGAGCAACTCAGAACTCGTCCTGCCAGCAGATCTCCTACCTTCCGACGGCCGTTTTGGCTGCGGGCCTTCCAAGGTCCGCCCCGCCCAAATTGAGGCAATCACCGCCGGTGCCAACGCCATCATTGGCACCTCACACCGCAAGCCAGCCGTCAAGAACCTCGTCGGCTCCATTCGTGAGGGGCTCTCTGAGCTATTTTCCCTGCCAGAAGGCTATGAAATCGTCCTCTCCCTCGGCGGCGCTACCGCTTTCTGGGATGCCGCAACCTTCGGCCTAATCGAGAAGAAATCCGCCCACCTCAGCTTCGGTGAATTCTCCTCTAAATTTGCTAAAGCCGCATCCGCCGCCCCGTGGCTCGATGCACCGCTCGTCACCGAAGCCGAAGTTGGCACCGCCCCGGTTCCGAAGGCAGCCGACGCCGAAGGCGCGGACATCATCGCTTGGGCCCACAATGAAACCTCCACGGGAGCGATGGTCCCAGTGACCCGCCCTAATCCGGATAACGCAGAGCAGCTCGTCGTCATCGATGCCACCTCGGGCGCCGGCGGCCTGCCGGTCAACATGTCTGACGCTGACGTCTACTACTTCTCTCCGCAGAAGTGCTTTGCTTCCGACGGCGGCCTGTGGCTGGCAGCAATGTCCCCGGCAGCCCTCGAGCGCATTGAGAAGATCAACTCCTCCGATCGCTTCATCCCGGCCTTCCTCAACCTACAGACTGCAGTAGACAACTCCCGCAAGAACCAGACCTATAACACCCCGGCTGTAGCCACGCTGCTCATGCTGGAGAACCAGGTTCAGTGGATGAACGCCAACGGCGGCCTCGACGGGATGGTCAAGCGCACGACGGAGAACTCTTCCATCCTCTACAACTGGGCAGAGGCCCGCCCGGAGGCCACCCCCTTTGTGGCCGAGCCTTCCGCTCGCTCCCTGGTGGTCGGCACCATTGACTTCGAGGACAGCGTCGATGCCGCTGCGGTTGCCGCAACGCTGCGCGCCAACGGCATTCTCGACGTCGAGCCCTACCGCAAGCTCGGCCGCAACCAGCTGCGCGTGGGACTCTTCCCGGCGATTGACTCGGCGGACGTCACCAAGCTCACCAAGGCCATCGATTACGTCCTAGACAACCGCTAGGCTTCGCTCGAATCTCCTTCAGCCGCACAACAACATTTCTTGCATTTATTTGTTGCTGCGTACAACATGCCCCGCGCTCTTGCCAGAGTTCGGGGCATGTTCTGGGTAAAGTGGACTTCATCACATGTCCGCTACCAGGCTAAGGAGCGCCATCATGCGCGAGATTTTCCTCGCACCCAGCGACTCAACTGACTCCTCGCTCGTCCTCCGAGCTGAGGACGGTGAGGAGTTCTTCCTCGAAGTCACCGACGAGCTTCGCGAGCTTTTCGCTCCCGCCGACTCCGCCGAATCCGAATCTGAGACCGCGGCGGAAGACTCGGCCGCCCAGGAGGAGGGCGATGCCACCACAGCAACCGAAGATTCCTCCACCACGCCTGCACAGGCTGAGCGCTCCACCGGTTTGCGCACCGTCATGCCCGCCTCTGGTGGCTCACCTTCCTCCCCGCAGAGACAGCCCACACCGCAGGCACAAGAAATCCGCCTGCGCCCGAATGAGATTCAGTCCCGCATCCGCGCCGGCGCAACAGCTGCGGAGATCGCCGAGGAACTCGGCGTTCCGGAATCCCGCATTGAGCCTTTCGCGCACCCGGTGCTCTTGGAGAGGGCGCGCATCGCGGACATTGCCAAGCAAGCACACCCCATCCGCGAAGATGGCCCGGCCAAGCTCACCCTGTGGGAAATTCTGGCCACCGCCTTCGCCGCCCGCGGGCACTCGCTGTCGGAGGCCACGTGGGATGCCTACCGCCACCAGGGCGAGCCATGGATCCTGCGCATCACCTGGAAGACCGGGCTGTCCGCCAATGAGGCAGAGTGGACCTTCAAACAGACCATGTCCTCGCCGGCCACGGTGGAAGCACGCAACTCCGTGGCTGCAGACCTGACGGACCCGGACTTCGTTCAGCCGGTGCGTTCACTGACCTCTGTCGGGCGCGGCGAGCGCTATGACGAAGCCATCGATGGGCGTGACTACGCCGAGGACCGGGAGGTCAACGAAGATGCGCGCGCTGGTACTCCCGGCGTGACGGAGCTGTCCTCCTACGCTGGCGTCGACAACGCCGGCGACCGAGAAGATACCGACGGATACGCCGAACCTTCCGTGCTTCCCTCCCCACACGGTGGAGAACACCCGGCCGAAACCACAAACGCTGAGGATGCGTCCGCCGCTAACGAAGAGTTCGCACAGCAGGCGGAGGAGAAGGAAACGGGAGTGGACGAGGACTTCCTCCAAAACCCGGAGCCCAAGCCCGCCAAGCGTCGCCGTAAGGCCGTCACCCCGCACTGGGAGGATGTGTTGCTCGGCGTTCGCTCCTCTACCAAGCGCCCCCGTAATTAGCGAGTAGCCTGCCGTGGATACCCAAAGCGCTGTTCTCACTCTCTGGTACGTCACCGCCGCCGATCCCGCCGAGGTCCTCCGCGGCGAGCCCAAAGCCGACCGTGGCTTCGGCCGCAAGTTCCTCGCTCAACTCAACCCCTCTCTCCCCGTCACGCCCATTGGGCAATTCCCCCTCAACCGTTCTGCTGAGCCCGGCGCGAGCGAGTTCTATGTGGGTGGCTATCCCGGCGTGACCGTCGTGCAGACCATCATCCACGATGATCAGCTGATTCTCTCACAACTCTCCCGCACCCTGCGCGAAGCCGTGCCTGCCACGGAGATTTACGCTTTCGCTTCCAATTCAGAAACCGGCTACGCCGGGTTTGCGCACTGGACGGGCAGCCGCCTGCGACGATCCCTGTGCGGAACGCGCTTTAACCTCTATGAGGATCACGGCCTGCCCGAAACCTTTGAAGCCCCCTATTGGGCCGGGGAAATGGATGAGCCCGTGGGCGGTATTTCCCTTCCCTTCGAGCCACTCACCATCACCGAAGCTGCCCAGGAGTTCTGGCTGGGCATTGAGGTGGGTGAGGACGGCCCAGACGTGGACGTCGTAGGCTATGCCACTGACGGCCGCCCTGAGCCCAAGGTCGATACTCCCCCGCCCCGCCGAAGCGTGGGCGAGGTGGCCACCACCTCGGTGGCAAAACTGGGCCTCAACGATTATGACGACTACGAGGAGCATGATCTCGAACCGGAATCCACCGGAGAGGAGATCCTTCGCACCGCCAAACACCTGGGCGGGCTGGTACGCCGCTATGCGGTATCGACCGCGCGGAGCCTCTGGGAGCGTTGGCGCTCGTAGAAGGCAATGGCTGCCGACGTCGCCACGTTGAGGGAATCTGTACCCTCTGCCATAGGAATGCGGGCGCGCACGTCGGTGGCACGCATGGCGTGCTCGGTCAGACCCGGTCCCTCCGCACCAACCAGCAGAGCCACCTTGTCTGCGCCTTCGAGGGCCTCGGCAATATGCACGGCGTCTGGATGAGGGGTCAGCGACACCAGCCGGAAACCCTTTTCACGCAGCTGCTCTAGACCCCGCTGCCACGTGGTGAAGCCGCCGTCGAAGCGCGCCCAGGGCAGACGCAGAACGTGCCCCATGGAGACACGCACCGAGCGTCGGTACAGCGGATCCGCCGCGCCCGAGCCTAAGAGGATACCGTCAACGTCCATGCCCGCGGCATTGCGGAAGAGCGAGCCAATATTTTCGTGGTCGCCCACGCCTTCCATGATGGCTAGGGTGCGAGCACCGTCAATGACCTCATCTACGGTCCAAGCTTCCGCGCGGTCAGCCGCGGCGACGAGTCCACGGTGCATGTCGAAACCAGTGACCTCCCCCAACGTGGCTCGGGTGACCTGATAGACGGGGATATCCCCGACATCGTGGTGTTCCAGGAACGTGTCCAACTTCCCCTCAAAACCAATGATGCAGCGCACCGGGAAGCGGGAGGCGAGCAGGCGCTCCACGCACAGTGGGCCCTCACCAAAGACGAAACCCTCGCCGGACTTATCCGCGTGCTTGAGATCACGGATATCGTCCAGGCGAGGGTCTGTGGGGTCATCAATGACAAAACGCATGGCCCTAGTCTAAGCGCCGAGCCAAGCGCTCATCCCAGGCGGGCTATCCCAACAGCGAGCTAATGGGATCCATAGCAAAGTAAACCACGAAGAGAGCAGCCACAAGCCACATGATCCAGTGGACCTTCTTGGCCTTGCCGGCGAAGGTCGCCATCAGTGCATAGGCGATGAAGCCCACGCCAATACCGTTGGCGATGGAGTAGGTAAAGGGCATAACCACGATGGTGAGGAAAGCCGGGATGGCCTCCTCCATGCGGTTCCACTGGATGTCCTTGAGCTGGGCTGCCATCATCACACCGACGATGACGAGCACGGGGGCCGCCGCCTCAATCGGCACGATCTCGTAGAGCGGGGTGAGGAACATGGCCAGCAGGAAAATGATGCCGGTGACAACGTTAGCCAGGCCGGTGCGGGCACCATCGCCGATACCAGCCGCCGAGTCCGCGAATACCGTGTTGGAGGACACCGAACCGGCACCACCAGCTACGGCACCAAAGCCTTCCACCACCAGGGCCTTCTTCATCTCCGGAAGGTTGCCCTTCTCGTCTACCAGGTTGGCTTGCTTGCCCAAGCCGCTCATGGTGCCCATGGCATCGAAGAAGTTGGTGAGCAGCAGGGTGAAGATGAGCAAGACGGTGGAGACCACACCCAGCTTGGTGAAGGCACTAATCGGGTCCACCTGGCCCACAATCGACAGGTCTGGCAGACCACCCAGGGAGCTGGGCACCTCGGGGGTGGCCATACCCCAGTCCTCGGAACCGGTCAGGGCTTGGATGATCATGGCGATGATGGTGGTAATGACGATGCCGATAAACAGGCCGCCACGCACCTGGCGGATGACGAAGAAGCTGCACAGAATCAGGCCCACGACGAAGATGAAGGCCGGCCAGGTAGCAATCGAGCCGTTCACGCCCAGGCTCACCGGGACGGTAGTCATCGCAGCATCCGGAACGCGGGTGACAAAGTGGCCGTCCACGAAACCGATGAGCGCGATGAACATGCCGATACCCACGCCCATCGCAGCCTTCATGGAGGCTGGGATGGCGTCGAAAACTGCCTGGCGGAAACCGGAGATGGCCAGCAAAACAATGATGAGGCCTTCAATGACGACAAGGCCCATGGCCTCGCGCCACTCCAGGCCGTTAAGGGAAACCATGGTCACAGCCACAAAGGTGTTCATGCCCAGGCCTGCGGCCATGGCGAACGGGTAGCGCGCAATCATACCGAAGGCGATGGTCATGACACCGGCCACCAGCGCGGTGGCGGCGGCGACCTGCGGGATGCCCAGGGTGGTGCCGGCAGAGTCGGCGGAGGTGCCCAGGATGAGAGGGTTGAGGAGAATAATGTAGGCCATCGCGAAGAACGAGACCACGCCGGCGCGGACCTCGGTTCCTACGGTGGATCCGCGTTCGGAAATCTTGAAATAACGATCGATAGCTGCGTTCATCGTGAGAGAGCGCCCCTTCTATCTAGAGAAATGAAGTTTTACCTGCTAAGGGTGCTCCATCGAGGCACTAAAACGCAAAACCCGCACGCGGCATCGCCGCGGCGTGCGGGGAGAAGACCAGAAATTAATAGATTGGTCTCTCGTCATCGAAGGGGCGCTCCTGCTCCGATCCCTCTTCACGGATGGTCGTGCCGGAATGCGCGCCACACCCGTAGGTGGCGTGCACCACTTTTCCATCCGCGGAGTATTCATTGGTACAGACGCCATAATTAGGTAGCAGTTCAAGATAGAAAGCGCAGGTTTTGCACTGTAGCTGGGCTTGGGATGCCATCTCCGAATTCGGCCCGTACTTCTTGCGCCAGCGTTCCTTGGCCTCCGTGAGGCCAACCTGGGAGAGCTTCCCTTCGTCCAGCCTGTCGTCATCGGGAGCGGGCGGCATGAGGTCGCCAGGACCAAGGTCTCCTGGGCGCAGGCGCTCGGAATAAGGAACCCACTCCGGCGCCTGAAGGGCCTGGCCACCGGGCACAAGCGCGACCTCATTGACGGTCGGCGTACGCGAGCCTTCCGCGCAGGCAACGACGGCGTGCCATTCCCACCCCGGATAGCCCGGCACATGCGCATCAAAACGGTGAGTGGCCACGTTGCGGCCCACACCGGCAACGCCGCGGTGCTTGCCGACGTCCCCCTCACCCGCCTCCTCCACGGCCCGGCGCGCCAGGTTGACGGCGGTCGAATCGAGAAGCGGGGAATGCATCTTTTTCTTGCGAGTCACTCTCCCATTATTAATCACGCACCGCCCCATAGTGCACAATGGCAGTCATGCCTCTCCCCCACACCGCCCGCGCCCGACGCGCGCTTGCTGCTGTTCTCTCTGCTGCCGCACTGCTCGCGCCCTTAACGTCATGCTCTTCTCAACCCGCGCATGAGGACGCATCCTCGTCTGCGACGGCGGGTGGGGTGCCGCCAAGCACAAGCTCCCCAGAGCGCCTCGGCGTCACCGTCCTCGACACCGCACCCCTGCCTCCCGATACCTTCACCCAAGGCTTGGAGGTCGACCTCGCTGGCAACCTGCTGATCGGCACTGGACTGAAAGGCAGGTCTCGATTGCTACGCCTTGAGCCGGGTGCGCAAACCCCGTCGGCAGAAATCGCGCTCGCGAGCTCATTCTTCGGCGAGGGCATCACGCAAACCGATGCCGGGGTTTGGCAGCTGACCTGGAAGTCTGGCACGGCTTTCCTACGAGATTCCGAGACCTTCGAGGAGCTCGACCGTGCCACCTATGACGGTGAGGGCTGGGGCCTGTGCAACGCTGGTTCTGAGCTCATCATGTCCGATGGTTCCGCCACACTGCGCCATCTCGACCCAGCAACCTTCGAGGAGCTCGGCCCACGCACCGAGGTCACCCTCGACGGCTCCCCCATGGACAACCTCAATGAACTTGAGTGCGTCGATGGCGCGGTTTATGCCAACGTGTGGATGAGCGAGGATATCCTGCGCATCGACCCCGAATCCGGCGCGGTCACCGCGGTCATTGATACCGCGAACCTCAACCACGTTCCCTCTGCGGATCCCAATGCGGTCCTCAACGGCATTGCCCATATCCCGGACACAGACGAGTTCTGGATCACCGGCAAGCTATGGGATGAGCTGTACCGGGTGCGCTTCGAGTAGGATTTTCAGCCATGGCTACCGTGAAGCAAGCAAGGAAGAAGTCGCTGCTGCAGTTTCTGGCGCTCATTATCGCCGTGGCAGTCATCGTGGTGGCGGTGGTGTTGTTCCAGAAGTGGTGGAACGACCGCCCCGGCCCCGAGCCACAAGACGTCACGATCACGGCCACAGTCGGCGATGACACTTTAGAGGTCTCCCCCTATATCGTCTGCGAGCCCGGCACCGACTGTGAGGAAGGAGACGTACCTAATCTGACGCTGGGCCCCGATGACACCCTG
>DXEO01000040.1 GCA_019114925.1 Candidatus Corynebacterium faecipullorum
TGACTCCCCTACAGCAGGCCGAGTCATTAGCTGATGGGACAACTATCTTAGGGTTTCCTGGTGGCCTGAAATGGGTCGCCCGTCATGATTTGAGTAGGTACCAGCCGCGGCGTTCTTTCGCTGATGTCTGCATCAACGCCCCCTTCCGTTCGCTGGCCAATTGGCGCCACGAACACTTCTTTGAAGACCACCCAGAAGGCACGCTCATCACCGACAAGGTGGACACCCGCATCCCCACGGGGGCAGTGGAATCGATTTTTGCCTACCGGCAGCAGCAGCTCATTGAGGACTTTCGCTTTGCTCAGCGGCTGGGTGCTCTCAACGCCGAGTCCTGCACAATCGCAATAACTGGTACGCACGGCACAATAGGCACTGCCGTGGCCGCACAACTCGGCACCTTGGGGCACACCGTCATTCCGCTCGTGCGCTCAAACCCAGGAGCCGGCGAGCGCCTGTGGCGGCCTACTTTGCCCGCCAAAGACTTGCTGGACGGCGTTGATATCCTCATCCACCTAGCCGGCGAGCCGATTTTCGGGCGTTTTAATACCGCGCACAAGGAAGCTATTCGGGATTCACGCGTGGGCCCTACTCACCTTCTGGCGCAGTTGGCGGCCGAAACACCCTCCGTGACCGCGATGGTCTGTGCTTCCGCTATCGGTATCTACGGTCCGGACCGCGGCGATGAAGAACTGACCGAAGACTCAGAGCGCGGTGAAGGCTTTCTGGCTGATGTCGTGGCGGCGTGGGAGGATGCCTGCACACCGGCACGTGAAGCCGGAAAACGAGTGGTCAACCTGCGTACCGGCATCGTGCAATCTGCCAACGCGGGAATCCTGCCGCTGCTGCGGGCGCTGTTTTCTACCGGACTGGGTGGCTCATTCGGCAAGGGCAACATGTGGAATAGCTGGGTTGCGCAAGATGATCTCTCAGATATGTTCGTCCGCGCCGGGCTCGACCCTGCCTGGAGCGGTGCCATCAACGCAGTCTCTCCCAACCCGGTGCTCAATCGCGATTATGTGGATGCCCTCGGCTCACTCCTTCACCGGCCGACCGTCATCCCCATTCCCAGTGTTGGTCCGGCGCTACTGCTGGGTAAGGAAGGCGCACGTGAGCTGGCACTGGCCAACCAAAAGGTCCTGCCCACGCGCGCGGAAGCGCTGGGCCACACCTTCCGCTACCCCGACATCGCTCCAGCGCTCGCCCACGAGCTCGGCGGTGAAAAACTCGTCGAGGCCCCCACCTGCGCACCCGATGCAGACGGCTCCGGTAGTGTCGGGGCCGGAAAAGATTAAGAAAAATGTAGCGAAGTGAGTAGAAGAATTGACGGACACCACTAACCATGACGACGCGCAGCAGCGCCAGCTGGAGCCTGACACGCCCATCGAAGAAGTCAGCCTCGAGCGCATAGCGGAAATCTTTGAGTCAGAGGGCTTGGAATACCGCATCGAAGAGCAGAAGACCCAGGACGGCCAAACGGTCAACCTCTTGCGCACCGGCTTCTCGAACGCCGCCATCGCCTTCCAGCTCGTTGGTTCCTCCCTCATCGTCGACTCCGTATGGCGCGGCTCTGTCCCCGCCTCCGAAGGCCCTGCGCTGCTGATGCACATCAATGCATGGAACCAGGACCACTTCACGCCGACGTTCCGCTTCTTCGAGGCGCCAGACAACGCTTTGGCGGTCTCCGGTGCGCGCGATCTGGACGTGACCCATGGTGCATCCCGCAACCAGCTCGGCGCGTTCGTTATGTCCACCCTGGATGCCGTATTGCAGTCCTTCGAGTGGATTGAACAGCAGTACCCGCAGCTCGTCACCTGGAAGGAGCACAACCATGACTAATCCGACAACGCCTACCGCCGAGAATCCTCACGCACTGCCGGAGGCCACGCTCGACCGCATCATCGAGGCGATGAAGACCTTCGACATCGAACTCGAGCCGGTCACCGGTCGCGACGACGCCGCTACTGCGAACCTCAACGGTCTGCCGTGCATGTTCGCCGTACTGGAGAGCGTTGCCATCGTGCGTTGCGATGTACCAACGGACGTCAACTATGCCAAGGCTGATGCGGGACTCTTCCTCGCAGCTAACCAGATCAACTCCGTGGCTATGGGGGCACGCGCCGTCATCGCGGACTTCGATGGCATGCTGCTCGTACGCACCGAGGCTGACATTCCTTGCGCGGCCGGTATGACCGATGAACAACTCGCGGCCGCACTGCGCGCCTCCGTGGACGGCGTCATCAACGCCCAGAACGCCATGGTCGCCGCCGCGGAAGAAATGGCTAAGCTTGGTTCCGAGTCTGCCGCGCAGGCGGGCGAGGGTGCCGAGGGCGCTCAGGGTGAGCAGCAGTGACCGATCTCCACGTGGTTGAGCCGGTCAGCATCGACCGGTTGGCGCAATTGTGCGAGCTTATCGACGCCGACTATGCGCTCATCGAAGCAACCCCCGAGCCAGAAGACGACGCTGACACTGGCGCCGACAGTGCCGATCCCGCCCGCCGCGTGCTGCAGACCGGTGTTCCACATATCGCGGTGCATTGTGAGCTCGACGCTGAAGGCGAGGTACTCAGTGCCTTCGCCTCGTGGGAGGGCACGCTTCCTCCACACCTCGAGCCGGAAGTAGCCGCCGTGGTGGCGGAGCTGAACTGGGCTAGCGTAGCGCCAACGTTAAGCTACCTCGTGGAAGAGGATGCAAAGGGTAACGCGGAGATCCACCTAGGCGCAAACCGCGCCATGGGCGTGGGCGAAGGCCTCTCCTTGGCGCAGCTCGGCCATTTCCTGCTAAGTTCACTGGCCAGCTTCGCTGAGATCTTCGACGTCGTGGCACAGCGCTTCCCGCAGGCCGTCACCTGGGATAAGGAGGAGCAAGCATGAGCCAGGACTCAAACCAGAACCAGAATGCATCCGCCAGTTCCGATCCTTTCGACATACTCTCCGGATCACCGCTGGCTACCGTCGGCCGGGACCGCGTGTTGAGCGTGCTCAACGGCGCCGAGCTGGATATGGCAGCCACCGCGCACCCCGAGGATGCGACAACCGCAGTTGCCCGCCTCAACGACCTTGACTGGGTCATCTCAGTGGAAGAGGGCCTCGTGCGCATCGAGAGCGTGCTGTCCACACAGCTCGACGCGGACATGCTCCCCATCTTCCATGTCCTCTGCAACGAGTTCAATTCCGGTGCTTTCGATGGGCGCGCCCTCGTCGGGCTGGTCGAGGATGAGGTTGAGCTGCGCGGTGATGCGTGCTTCGTCACCACTGCTGGCCTGAACGAGGACCAGCTCTTTCACGCGCTCAACCTAGGCATCATCAATGCGCAAGAAGCACTGCTGTCTGTTCTGGACGCGTTTAACGCCGCCGCCCGTGAGCTGGCCAGCGATGTTGATGGTACAGAGAGCGACTAGCTCTTAGTCAGCGTCCTTAATGCGCTGGCGCTCGACTTCCGGATCAAAGTCGGGCGCCGGCCATTCCAGGTCAAGGTGGCGTAAGAGATCCACGATGAGAAACTTCAGCGCCATCCGGGCGTACTTCTTGTTATCGGTAGGAATGACGTACCAAGGCGCGTAGTTTTCATCCGTGCGCTGAATAGCATCCTGGTAGGCCGCCATGTATTTATCCCAATAAGCGCGCTCCCCCACATCAGCCGGGTCATATTTCCAGAACTTCTCTTCCCGCTCCGTGCGCTCCAGCAGATTCTCCTTCTGGGCTTCCTTGGACAGGTGAAGAAAGATTTTGATGACCTTGACTCCCCTGGCTGTTAATTGCAGCTCATAGTCGCGGATGGCCTCGATGCGCCGATCCACCTCTTCTTCATCCACCCACTCGTGCACGCGCTGAATGAGAACGTCCTCATAATGGGAGCGGTCGAAGGCCACGATTTGCCCCGGCTTCGGGTCGTGTTTGCGGATGCGCCATAGAAAGTCGTGCTCTAGCTCCTCTTCGGTGGGTTTACCGAAGCCGACAGTCGTGGTTCCTTGGGGATCGAAAGTGCTCAACACGTGGCGGATAGCGCCGCCCTTGCCCGAGGTATCCATGCCCTGCAGGACGATGAGCACCGCTGGGGCATCCTCAGCATAGCTGCGGCCGTTGGCAAAAAGTCGCTCCTGCAGCTCATAGAGCTCGTCATCGTACTTGGAAAAGCGGGCATCGAGCGCCGCTTTGTCGCCGTCGAAACCGGGAGTTGCCGAAGCATCGACCGAGTCAATCTGAAAATTCTTGCCAGCGCGCAGGGAGAGTGCATCCTCAATCTTGAATTTCGCCATGGACTCCACCATACCGAGGCGCTGTTTAAGCACCCAGGGTGAAAAGGCCTCGCAGCAATGCGCTCAGCGCTCCTAGGCTGGCCAGCCACAGTGATAACTTATGGGCCTTGTCTCGAGAGACGCGCCCGGCAATCTTCTTTCCCAAGAGGATGCCAAGGCACATTCCGACCACCCCGCAGGGCCACACCAGCCAGTGCAAACCTTCAAAGCCACCGGAGCCCAGGAAAAACTTTGTCAATACAGAAGACAAACCGCCGATGAAGAAACAGGGCTGCAGGGTCGGCGCGAGTACCTCCTTGGGCCACCGAGCGGCCTGCGCATACACCGTGATGACCGGGCCAGCTACGCCCGCGAGCGTGTTAGTGAACCCGCCCACGATACCCGCAGAGATGGCCGGGCCCGTGCCGCTCATCTGCGGGACGAACTTGCGGCCAAAGACCACCACGGCCAGCGCAATCAACAAGGCGGCACCCACCAGAATCAACAATGCCGCGGTATCGATACGGGCGATGAGCAGCGCCGCTGGGATTGAGCCGAGGACCATGAAGGGGCCGATGCGCAGCCACTTTCCCCAGTCCACGTTCTCACGCATCGAATAGGTCGTGAGGATGGCATTGAGGCAGGCCAAAACGTTGATGACCATAATGCCTTCGACCGGCCCGAGGAAGAGCGTCAGGATAGGCCCACCAATGAGGCCCAGCCCCATGCCGGAGACTCGCTGCAGGCAAGAGCCAGCGATGACGGTAAGGAGGACAACGAGGGGTATTGCCAGTGCAGACATGTCCCCTTAGCCTCGGAAGCGTTCCATCACCGCGGCAGCCACATGCTCCGGGAACATACCCGTGACATCGCCGCCGTACTGTGCCACCTGCTTGCACAGCGAGGAGGAGATATAGCCGTATTTCTCATCCGTCAGCAAGAAGACCGTATCGATTCCGGAAAGGCGCCGGTTCATCTGCGCCATCGGCAGCTCATACTCATAGTCCAAGGAAGAGCGCAAGCCCTTCACAATCGTGTCTATGCCATGGGCACTGGTGTAATCCACCAGCAATCCGCCCCACCAGTCCACCTCGATTTCTGGGGCGACGGTACGGCGAATGAGATCCACGCGCTCTTCTACGCTAAACAGCCCGGAAGGCTTGTCGGGGTTTCCCGTCACCAGCACCGTGACCTTGTCAAAGAGTTCACTGGCCCGATTAAAAACGTCGACGTGTCCCAGCGTGATGGGATCGAAAGAGCCGGGGCATACGGCATGAGTCGGCATAGCTAGTCCTCCTGGGTTCCAGTCGTATCGGTCTTCGAGCTTTCCGCGCTGCGGTGATAAATCGCCATATCAAAACGCGCGATGCCAAAGGTCCGCTTCTTCAGCTTCTGACCGGTGGGCTCAAAGCCATCTGGCCACTGTGTGTGCGGCGAGTCCACGTGGCGCTCGATGACGACTATGGCATCATCATCCAGCACCGGCTCGATGGCGGCGAGAAGCCCATCAACATCATCGAACTCATAGGGTGGATCCGCAAGCACCATGTCGAAATAACCGCGCGGTGCGGTGGCCAAATAGGACGAGGCTTTCATTTCTCGTACCTCAACGCGCGGGTGCTTCACCACCCCAATATTGTGGCGAATGACCTTCACGGCCGCGGGATTGTTTTCCACGAGGACGACTTCCTCAGCGCCACGGCTAGCCGCCTCTAGGCCTAAAGCTCCGGAGCCAGCGAACAGATCCAGTACACGGGAATCGATGAACCACCAGCGCACATTCAACGATGAGAATAGGCCCTCGCGGGCACGGTCGGACGTGGGCCTCGTCCCGGCTTCGGGTACCTTAATGGTGCGCCCGCGGGCTTCTCCGGCGATGATTCTGGTCATGGCTTATACCCTATCTCCCCGCAGCTTCCCGGGGCGACTACCCTAGTTTTTCTCCAAAAATCCCTGTTCATCTGCGCTCAAGTTGTGGGTTAGCTCCTCCGCCAAATCAGGGTTGCGTTCGACCAACGCGGCCGCATCAGCATGCGTGCGCTCTACGATGTCCCGATCATGGATAAGGTCCAGCAGCTTCAGCGTGCGTTTCGTACCGGATTGCAGCGTTCCCAGGATATCGCCCTCATGGCGCTGCTGTAGATCGAGCTCGGCTAGGTCAAACCCGGATGGCGTATCCGCGATAGCTTTGATGCGCCGGAAAGACTTGCTATCAGGCTCAGCCGTCGTGTGCAGCAAGCACACCGATTCATTGCCGCCGCGTCCCACGCGCCCACGCAACTGGTGCAGCTGCGAGACTCCAAAGTTCTCTGATTCTCGGATCAGCATGACGGTGGCATTGGGAACATCGACGCCGACCTCAATGACCGTGGTGGCTACAAGGACGTCGATCTCCCCGCGCGCGAAGCTCTCCATTACCTGGTCCTTATCGGGCATCTTGCCGTGGAGCATTTCCACCCGCAATCCGCGCAAGGGAAGGTTGCGCAGTTGGACCGACATGGTTTCCACGCCGCCCTCTCCTTCAATCCGTGGGCAGACGATATAGGCCTGGTGTCCCTTGTCCACCTCTTCACGGATGCGCTCGATGGCGCGGCGTACCCACTCCGGCTTCCATTCGGGAACCACCGCGGACAAGATGGGTTTGCGCCCACCGGGCAGCTCCTTGAGCGTCGAGACAGCCAAATCACCGAACACCGTCATGGCAATCGTGCGCGGGATAGGTGTCGCAGTCATCACCAATAGGTGCGGGCTGGTCCCCTCCCGAGTTTTGGTGCGCAGGCTATCGCGCTGTTCAACGCCAAAGCGGTGCTGCTCATCGACGATGACCAGGCCCAGATCGAAGAATTCAACGCTGTCCTGGATGATGGCGTGGGTGCCAATTACGATATCGGCCTCGCCAGAGACAATCTCCAACAAAGCCTTGCGTTTTTCCGCCGTCTTCATGGAACCCGTTAGGACCGTGACGGTGACTCCTTCGGGAACGCTGGCGCTAATCGACGCCCCATGCTGTGCCGCCAGTACCTCCGTCGGGGCGAGCAGTGCAGCTTGCTTTCCAGCATCAACCGCCTGCAACATCGCACACGTGGCAACGAGCGTCTTGCCCGAACCGACCTCGCCTTGTAACAGCCGCATCATGGGCGCGGTGCCGCACAGATCTGCGTCGATCTCGCCGATGACACGTCGTTGACCGTCGGTCAAAGCGAAGGGTAGCCCACTGAGCAGCTCATCGCGGTAGCCTTCCAAAATCGCCGGCATGGGAGTTGCCGTGCGCGCCTTCACATCGCGCTGCCGCAAGGCCATAACTAGGCCCACCGATAAGGCTTCGTTGTACTTGAGCCGTTGGATGGCGCGCTCCGGGCCATTGTCACCCGGTTCATGGATCTCGCGCACAGCTTGATCCAGCGTCACCATCATCCGGTAGTCCAGCGGTTCCGGGATCGGCGGGGTGTGCTCGAGCACTTTGTGGATAGCGCCCATGATGTACCACGACGTCACCTTTCCGCTAGCCGGGTACACGGGAATCCATTCGCGCTGCAGGAAGGTCTCCAACGAGCCGAACTGGGAAAGCTTCTTCAGCGAACCTGTCCCCTGCCCAGTGGTGCTATCCAGCAGGGACTCCTGATAGCGGCCGGGATCGAGGATGAGGAAATCGGGGTGCTGCAAGCTGGGGTATCCCCGGAAGTATTTCAGCTTGCCGGAGAGCATGACGCGCATGCCGCGTCCCAGCACGCGTTGCACGTAGTGTGCATTGAAAAAGGAGGCCTGGACTCCGCTATCCATGTAGAGGATAAACACCATGGCTTTAGAGGTGTGCTTCACGCGGAGATCTTCGATAACGCCAGTGATGGTAACGTGATCACCATCCTCAGCACCGCCGAGGCCCACGTCCTTATTGTGGCGGATGTAGTCGCGCGGATAGTGGCTGAGCAGCTCCCCGCACGTGGTGTATCCGAAAGCGCGCTTGAGAGCCACGACATCCTTCTTTGCCAAGATATCCGTCAGTGCGCGGTCATCCTGCCAGCCCAGCATGGCCTACTCCACCCCAATCTCAGTGCGCAGTCCAGGCACGTGAAGAACGACGACCTCGACCCCCAGTTCACGGGCTAACTCGTTTTCATCTATCTCAAGGCCAGTCAGCACCGTGATCTGCTCGCCGCCATAGCCCAGCTGAGTACGGCATGCCGCTAGAATCCCAGCCATGCTTTCTCTATTTGGGTATGCCACTCGCATGGAGCCGGCAGCGTCCTTCATCGCGGCGAGCACGTCGTCGGTGTGCGCAGAACTTGGCGCATAGACCGAGAGCGCAGCCAGCCCGGCCACCAGGGAATCGGTCGGAATGACAGTAGCCTTGCCCGGGTCACCGCCGCAGCCATTGGGCAAGAAAAGATCTCCCTCCCCAGCACTTTGCAGTTCTTCGCCGGGCTTGACGACGTCCGCCCCCGCCTTCTCAAAAAGCTCCCTCGCTGCCTCTTCAGGAACCGCAGCAAAGATACGCCGTTGTGCTCCCCTGCCACCAGCAGAATCTTCGCAGCTGGCCGCCAGACCCGCCTGCGGTAGAGCTTCAAGCCGCAGGTTGCTGACCTTTCCCAGAGCATAAGCCTTTTCGATCACGGCCCCCGTCTCAGAGCTATGGATGTGCACGCTGCCGGAGGTTTCCGTCGCCCGTGCAATGACGAGACTATTGCCCAGCGGAGCCAAGGCTGATTCGATATCGCCCAAGTCGCCCTCAAAGAAGAAAATAGCTTCAATCTCTGCGGGCTCTTCTCCTGCCTGTGGCTCCCGCACCCCAGGCTCCTCAGGATGAAAAGACACCGACCTCGTCAGTGGTTGGCTGACGGGGGCGTTCCCTGTGACCTGAGCTAGCAGGCACTCGAGCAAAATTACGAAGCCGGTTCCACCGGCATCCACAACGCCTGCCTCGCGCAGCGCCGGTAGCTGCGAGGGGGTCTCAGCAAGGGCCTTACGTGCGGCCTCGACCGCTGCAAGCAAGATGCCGTGGAGCTCGGCCCCCGGCTGCTCGGCAGCCTGATTGGCGGCGGTGGCCGCGGCTCGCAGCACGGTAATAATCGTTCCTTCCACCGGTGCGGCAAGCGCGCGGTCCACCAAAGTGACAGCCAAGGTCAAAGCATCGGCGAGTACCGCACCGTCCACGCGCGAATCCGTCGTGGCATCGGCAACCCCCCGCAGCACCTGGGAAAGAACCATCCCCGAATTGCCGCGCGCACCGCGCACCGAGCCGATGGCTAGGGCTTCGGCCACGTCCACCTCGCCCTTATTGGCCTCCGCCAACGCGGACTCCATGGTGTGCGCCATGTTGGATCCCGTGTCGGAATCGGGCACTGGGAAAACGTTGAGAGCATTGATTTCAACGCGACGGCGCTGCAGCTCCTCCACGGTTCGGGCGGCCCACTCGTGGAGGCCACGAGCATCCAACTCAGCAGGATATGACATGCTGGCTAGTCTACAAGCGCCAGTCCACCGCGGGGACGCCACGGGCCTCTAAAGCAGCGTTTGCTCGGGAAAAAGGATGCGATCCAAAGAATCCACGCCGCGCTGACAGCGGCGAAGGATGCGGGGAGGTGATGCACTCCGTACCCGGCAGGAAGGCTTGGCAGGCTTGGGCATCGCGGCCCCATAGGATGGCCACGATATCGCGCCCCGCCAGTGCTCTGATGGCGGCCTCAGTAATCGCTTCCCACCCCAGCCTGCGGTGCGAACCGGCCTGGCCCGGAGCCACGGTGAGCACTCGGTTGAGCAACAGCACTCCTTGTTCAAACCAGGCCCGTAGATCACCATCTGCGCGGCCGGGGATACCGAGGTCGTCGCCAAGCTCGGCGTAAATATTCTTCAGCGAACGCGGGGCCGGCACGCCCGAGCGCGTAGAGAAGGACAAGCCCATGGCATGCCCCGGCGTGGGATAGGGATCCTGGCCCACGATGAGCACCCGCACGTCCTCGAGCGGCATCGACAGGGCGGCGAATACATCCTCGGCGGGCGGCAAGAACTCTGCGCCAATCTCGCGCTCAATGCGTGGCAGGTTATCCTCCAGTGCCTGCCGGATGTGGGGCATCCACGAATAGTGAATGTGAGAGGTATCGATGTGGCTCACACGAATCCCTCCCAGCCCTCGCTATAGCGAGGTTTCTCTCCGTCAATGGTCACTCCAGTACCGCGCATCACCCGACCAATTTCCCGAAAACCAGAGGGAGCGGCCTTGAACGTGGTAGCCAACAGCGTATGGTCCTCTCCGCCCGTCAAGACCCATTCCCAAGGATCGATATCAAGCAACGCACCGGCTGCAGCCAGCAGCGGGTCAGGGGCAATCGCTCCCCGGTCGAGGTCGATGTGCACCCCGGAACGCCCGGCTAAGTGCCCTATATCGCGCACGAGGCCATCCGAATTATCCGTCATCGACGTCGAACCAGTTGCCCGCGCGATGACACCACGCCCCGGGGTAAGGGAGGGAGCGCAGTGGGCGTCGACCAAAGGCCAGAACTCCTCTAACTCCGGCGGCAATGCGCGGCCATAGCGTTGCAACAGGGCCAGGCCTGCCCCGGAATAGCCAATTTTGCCGTGCGCTACTAGCTTCTGACCGGCTCGCGCACCTTCCAAAGTCAGCGCCGCACCACTTCCCCCCAGGGAGCCTAACGCCGTGACATTGATGACCAAGCTCTCGCTGCGGGTCAGATCACCGCCTACGAGCTCAGCGTTATATACCGCGCAGCGCTCAGCGATACCCTGCGCAATCCCCCGCACAAAGTCCACCGGGGTATCACCCGGGGCTGCAATCGCCAGCAATGCCGCTGTGGGGCGCGCGCCCATTGCCTCAATATCCGCGAAGTTGCGCACGATGGCTTTTTGCCCGATTTCCGCGGCGGTAGACCAGTCCCGCCTAAAATGTCGGCCTTCCACCATCATGTCCGTGGCCGCCACCGTGCGGGAATTGGGTGCCGCCGGGTAGAGCACCGCCGCATCATCGCCGTTGAGCGCGCTCGGGGCTGCGGTGACAATCTCATGGATAACGTGCCGTTCACCGGCTTGATCGAGGGTATGGGACAAACCCACCGTCACGGACTCCTTTTCCTTGCGCGGGCCACACGCCTCTAGTGCGCGTCGTCCGCGTTCGTTCTTCTCGGGCTATCAGCGATAGGATAAGCCCCTATGGATACCCAATTTAACCGCACCGCTATTTACATCTCACTCGGGATCTCTATCGCGATGGTCTTCGCGGTGATTTTTGGGGCCAAATACGTATTCACCAGTGCCGCGCAACAGCCGGTGGCGCTGCCTCCCACTCCCTCCGAGGCGGCGGACTCCCCCGAGTGCGCCGCTGTCGTCGATGCGCTGCCGGACAAGCTCATGGGTTACCCGCGCGTCGACCTGGTCGATCCTGCCCCGGCTGGCGCCGCCGCATGGGCAAAGAGCTCGGAGGACAAAATAACACTGCGCTGTGGTGTTGACCTGCCGCAGCAATTTACCGACTACTCCCACACCATCGAGTCCGACGGCGAATCGTGGCTACAGGTCATCGACGCCACCCCCGGCTCCAATCTCACAACGTGGTACAGCACCAAACACACCCCCGCCATCGCGGTGACAACCTCCTCGGAGGACGCCCAAGATGACGCTCCGGAGGGGCTAGAAGAAGCCTTCAAGCAACTAGAGAAGAAGGCTCAGAAGGCCAACCCAGCACCGCTGTCGCAGCTAAAGGCCGGACCGGATTCCATGTGTCCCGCGCTAGAAGAGGCCCTGCCGGAAACACTTGCGGAGGGCTATACCCGCCGCACAGATGTGGGTGATAAGAACACCTGGGTTTATAGCGCGCCGGGTCAGGAAGAGATTGTTGTGCGCTGCGGCGTGGCCTCTCCGGAGAACTACCGTGCAGGTGTTCAGCTCCAGCAGGTTAATGACGTCCCGTGGTTCGAGGACACCACGTTGGCGGAGGGCACCACGGCCGGCACCTGGTTCGCGCTCGGCCGGGCAGAGGACCTCGCGCTGTCTGCCCCACAGGATGCTGCGAATTCCGCGCTGGTGCGGCTTAGCGACGCCCTCGCAGCAGCCACCCCCTCCCAGTAGGACTAGGAAGCACGGTCTACATCGTCACCCTAGGAACGCGCGAGGGCGGTCTGAATGAGGGTGTCGAGAAGCTCGGCATAACCTACCCCTACCGCAGCAAAGACCTGGGGGTACATAGAAATCGGGGTGAAGCCGGGGAAGGTATTCACCTCGTTGATGCAGTAGGAATCATCGCTGACGAAGAAATCCACGCGCGATAGACCCGAGGCCCCCAGCGCCCGGAAAGCTTCAATAGCGCGCTGTCGAAGTTCGGCGGTCAGCTCCTCACTCAACGGGGCGGGAATTGCTGCCGAGACGCCCTCGTCGATGTACTTGGCATCGAAATCATAAAAGCCTTCCTCAGACTCCGTGGTGCCCAGGAGCTTGGCAGGGACAGAGGCCTGGAGGCTGCCGTCTGGGCGTTCGAGCACTCCCACCTCCACCTCGGCGCCGCTGATTTCTGGTTCAACGAGGACCTTGTCATCGGATTCATAGGCTAGGGTTAGTGCTGCTTCAAGGTCTTCCCACGCAGATACCTTGGACACGCCGATGGAGGATCCGCCCCGCGCCGGCTTCACAAAGACGGGCAGGCCAAGGCGTTCCTTTTGGGCGTCGTCAAGCGTGGCTTCCCCAGTGAGTACTTCTTGCGGCGCTACTGGGAGGCCTTCCGCGACCAGAAGCTTCTTGGTGAACTCCTTGTCCATTCCCACAGCCGAAGCCAATACGCCTGCGCCGACGTAGGGAATCCCGGAAAGCTCAAAGAGGCCCTGCACTGTGCCGTCTTCCCCATAGGGGCCGTGCAGAACTGGGACGATGACATCGACCTCTGTGTAGTGCTCGTGGCGGGTGACATTGTGGATGCGCCCACGCGTGGCAGGGTTGAGGGATAACGCCAGCTCATCGTGGAGTTCTACTTCGGGCAGGCGCCCGTCAACAATGTCGAGTCCCGCGCGGTTGCCCTGCGTCCAGGTGCCTTCCCGCGTAATGCCAATGGGCACGACTTCATATTTTTCCGGATCAAGGTGCTCCATGATGGCGCCGGCGGAAATGCACGACACCGAATGCTCGGAGCTGCGACCGCCGTACACAACGGCAACGCGCACAGGTTTCGCTTCAGTCATACCGAGCAACTTTACTCGGCTTTACTCAGCTTTCTTGGTGCGACCCATCAGAGCAACAATCATATCGTCGACAGTCACCCCGCGGTGGCACACACCGTAGACGGCTTGGGTAATCGGCATCTCTACGTCTGCGCGCTGCGCCAACCTAAAGATGGAATCGGAAGAGATAACGCCTTCCGCTACTTGACCGTTGGTGGCGGCAGTTGCTTCCTCCAGCGTGCCGCCTTGACCGAGGCGATACCCAAAGGTGCGGTTGCGTGACAGCGTCGAACTGCACGTCGCCACGAGGTCTCCCATGCCAGCAAGACCAGAGAAGGTGAACGGATCCGCTCCCAGCTTCACCCCAAGGCGGGTAATCTCCGCGAGCCCACGCGTAATGATGGTGGCCATGGTGTTGTTACCTAAGCCCTTTCCCGCCGCCATGCCGCAGGCAAGTGCAATCACGTTCTTGCACGCACCGCCGATCTCCGCGCCGATGACATCGGTATTGGTATAGGGGCGAAAATAGGGTGCTGCGACAGCATGTTGCACGGCCTCAGCACGGGCAGCATCGCTGCAGGCAATGACCGTAGCGGCCGGCTGTTCCTGAGCCACTTCCTTGGCCAGGTTGGGCCCCGAGAGGACCGCGATACGGTCAGAGGAGACGCCGGCGGCATCCGCGATAACCTCGCTCATCAGGTTCAAAGTGGCTTTCTCCACGCCTTTAGAGATCGATACCAAGGTCGCGTCCTCAGGCAAAAGCGGCGCCCACTTTTCCAGGTTTCCGCGCAACGTCTGGGAGGGAACGCCGAAGATCACAATGTCCGCGGCCTGCAGCGCCATGGCCGGATCCGTGGAGGCCTTAATCGACTCAGGGAGTAAGAGTTCTGGGAGATAATCAGGATTCTCATGGCGCGTGTTGATGGCATTCGCCAATTCCCCGCGGCGCGCCCACAAACGGACGTCGTTGCCGGCGTCAGCAAAGACTTTCGCCAGAGTGGTTCCCCACGAGCCCGCCCCCATTACTGCCACGTTTGCCATGTGCCACCTCATTCTAGATTCCTCTGCATCGGCTTTTCCCATTAAAGCACGCCTGGCATTCCTGCACGCTCGGCGCGTAAGACTGCATCGCGACGGCGAGTGGAGGAAGATAGAGAAGGTCGAAAGCTACCGGCGCAAAAGGAGCAGCATGCCCAAGGCAAAGAACATGCACGAGACGGACAAAGACATTCGCTCGGAAGTCTTCATTTCCGGACGCCACCAGGAGATCCCCGTCGATCCGGCAGATGAATTCAAGCGCACGACGCTTGCCGCCGGCGCGGTTCTCTGGCGTGGCGACCCACACGATCCGGAGGTTGCACTTATCCACCGCCCCCACTATGACGATTGGTCGCTGCCCAAGGGCAAGGTCGATCCGGGTGAATCCCTCCCCACGACCGCCGCGCGCGAGATCTTCGAAGAAACCGGTTACTCCGTGCGCCTAGGCAAACTCATCGGGAAGGTGGCCTACCCAGTGCAAGGCCGCACGAAGGTGGTCTACTACTGGCTGGCCCGTGTACTCGACGGTGAGTACACCCCAAATGAAGAGACCGATGAGCTGCGTTGGATGAAGATCGACGAGGCCAGCTCGTTGCTCTCCTACGACGTTGATGCCCAAGTCCTCGTGAAGGCACAGAAGCGTCTGCGCCTCGCCCCAACGACCCGCGTTTTGTATGTGCGCCATGCGCGCGCACACCAGCGCCGCTCCTGGGAGGGCGATGATGACCTGCGCCCCCTGGATAAGAAAGGCCGCCGCCAAGCAGAAATGCTCGTGCCGATGCTCACGCCATTCCACCCGACCGCCGTCTATAGCGCCCCACCGCAGCGCTGCCAGCACACCGCTGCCCCGCTGGCGGATGAACTCGGCATGGACATCGCCGTGAATAAAGCATTCGGCGATGATGTCTTTGCTGAATCGCCGGAGGACGCACGCGCTGCCTTCCAGCGCGTTGTCGACGGCGGCGGCGTTCCGGTCATTGTGAGCCAAGGCCTGACTATTCCGGGGATTCTCGAGTCCTACGCGCCGAAGTTCCTGAAAAAGTCCATCGACGAGCTCAAGTTCAAGAAGGCTTCGGTATGGATTCTATCCTTCAACGACGGTGAGCTTACCGGGGCGGACTATCTGGCTAGCCCGCTTCCTGTGCGCTAAGTACGGTATCGCCCACCTCTCTCAGGAGCTTCAGTGCTGCCCTACTACCTTATTCCCACCGCACTGCAGGGCGGCGCTGCATAGTGCGAGCAAAAAGGACCATCCCGAGCGCCCAGATCGGATAGGCGGCAAGGAAGCCAACTATGGGAATAAAGACAAGCAGGCTCGAGATGAGGTAGCAGACCAAGATAAAGAGCAGCGACTGTCCTAGATTCTCCATGACCAGGTTGAGGGCCTCCCGGAAACAGTCCATTAGAGGCTTATCAGGGTTATCCGCCTTGATCACGGGCGCTGGCCACAGGAGTGCAAAGAGAATCAGACCGGGGAAGCCGCCCGCAATAGATCCGAGCATTACCAAAATAAAGAAACAAGCATAGACACCGGCGCAACCATTCAGCTGGGCAAACCTAAAGTAGTCGCGGAAGGTGACCTTCTGCCCTTCAGCGATCTTCCGGGAACCATTGAAGAGGTTCGCCATCAACCAGAAAAGATACGCGAAGGCGGCTAGCCCCATGACAACCATGAGAGGGATCCCCACGGTAGGCACCAAAGGTTCAATGTCCGTGCCGCCTTCTTCCATTGCTGCGAAGATGCCGCCTACAACGGCACTCGGAACAAGAAGAAGAGCAAAAGTGATGATGAAATGCACCAGCATGGCCAGCATCCCAGGCACAGGCTGCTTCAGGTAGCCCTTGAAAGATTGGCCAACAATGTCCATGGCGTCGAGGGGCTGCGTAACAGCGCCGCCTGGTGGATTTCCAGCCCAGGCGCCTGGCTGGTGCTCACCGTAACTGCCGGACTGCTGGTAGCCGTAGGCCCCTGACTATTGATAGCCATAGCCTGCGGCGTCGTGATAGTCATCCCCGCCTGCGCCGCCGAACTGATTGCCGCTCTCTTAACGAAGGCTTGGATAGGGATTGCTCATGCCGAGGATGTTATCGCTGATATGTGTCCGGCGCCACAGGAGGAGGGGAATGCTCCCACACCCCCATTGCTCACGCTAAGACGCTACGACGCGAGGCTTGAATCCAGGGCGTGCGGATTCGAAAGCCTCGATATCGGCTTCATTGCGCAGGGTTAAGCCGATATCATCGAGCCCCTCCATAAGGCGCCAGCGCGTGTAATCATCGATTTCGAAGGTGTAGCTGTTGCCGCCAACGGTAACTGTGCGCGCTTCCAAATCCACAGTGGTTTCGGTCTCACCGGCCTCCAGCTGCTTCCAGATGAGCTCAATGTCTTCTTGTTCCATGAGTCCCGTCAGCAAGCCAGCCTTTCCGGAATTGCCACGGAAAATATCGGCAAAGCGCGAAGAAAACACCGCCTTGAATCCGTATTCAGCGAGTGCCCATACCGCGTGCTCGCGGGAGGAACCGGTACCGAAGTCCGGGCCCGCGAAAAGCACAGAGCCTTCCTTGAACGGTTCCTGGTTGAGAATGAAGTTCTCGTCGCTGCGCCAGTTGGAAAACAGGCCATCGGCAAAGCCTGTGCGCTTAACGGACTTCAGGTAGCGCGCCGGAATGATCTGGTCGGTATCCACATTGGATACGCGCAGCGGAACGCCGACGCCAGTATGAGTAACAAACTTCTCCATTGTCTTCTCCCTTTCCTTAAGCGCCGGCTACCGCGGCATCGACGATATCTGCTGGTGCGGCCAGGTGGCCCAGGACTGCGGTCGCCGCAGCAACGGCTGGGGACACCAGGTGGGTGCGACCACCGGGGCCCTGGCGGCCCTCAAAGTTGCGGTTGCTTGTCGACGCCGACCTCTCCCCCGGCTTCAGCTGGTCCGGGTTCATACCCAGGCACATCGAGCACCCAGCGGTGCGCCATTCAGCGCCAAATTCGGTGAAAATCTTATCCAAGCCTTCTTCTTCAGCCTGCGCCTTAACCACGGCCGATGACGGGACCACCATCATGCGGGTATCAGCGGCGATACTGCGGCCCTTGACCACCTCGGCGGCTGCGCGCAGATCCTCGATGCGAGCGTTCGTGCACGAGCCCAAGAAGACAGTATCGATCTGGATATCGCGCAACGGCGTGCCAGGCTCCAAGTCCATGTACTCCAAGGCCTTCTCGACTGCTGCCTTCTCACCGTCGTCACCACATTCTTCCGGATCCGGCACCACAGCGCTCAGCGGCAGCCCCTGCCCTGGGTTAGTACCCCAGGTCACGAAAGGTGTGAGGGCGGAGCCGTCGATCTCTACGACGGTATCGAACTCGGCGCCCTCGTCAGTCGGCAACGTCTTCCAGTATTCAACCGCTGCATCCCAGTCCTCGCCCTGCGGGGCGAACTCGCGGCCCTTAACGTACTCAAAGGTGGTCTCATCCGGAGCCACCATGCCAGCGCGGGCACCAGCCTCGATGGACATGTTGCAGATCGTCATGCGCGCTTCCATCGACATCTTGCGAATGGCCTCGCCGCGGTATTCGATGATGTGGCCCTGGCCGCCACCAGTACCAATCTTGGCGATGATAGCCAGGATCAAGTCCTTGGCCGATACACCCTCTGCCAGCTCACCGCTGACCTCGATGGCCATCGTCTTAAAGGGCTTGAGCGAAAGCGTCTGCGTGGCCATGACGTGCTCGACCTCGGAGGTACCGATGCCCATGGCGATGGAACCAAAGGCGCCATGCGTCGAGGTGTGCGAGTCACCACACACGATGGTCATACCGGGCTGGGTAATTCCCAACTGCGGACCTACGGTATGAACGATGCCCTGCTGGGCATCACCCATCGAGTGAAGGCGCACGCCGAACTCTTCGCAGTTCTTACGCAGGGTGGACACCTGCGTGCGCGAGACCTCATCCTTGATTTCCAGGAGATTGCCGGTCTTAATACCCATGGTCGGAACGTTGTGGTCCTCCGTGGCTAAGTGCAGCTCAGGGTGTCGCATCGTGCGACCGGCTAGGCGCAGACCGTCGAAGGCCTGCGGGCTGGTAACTTCATGCAGGAGCTGGAAGTCAATGTAGAGGAGATCAGGCTCACCATTCTCTCCCTTGCGCACGACGTGGTCGCGCCATACCTTCTCTGCGAGTGTCAGTTTCTCAGTCATGTATCTCTCCACTTGAAATCTCAATTAATGGGACGTAGATTTCATTATATGGGAGAGTATAGCGCAGTATCAGGAATAAAGGTATTGGATCGCGCAGTCGCTATCATGATGGCCGCGACCAACCGCCCCTCCACGCTCAACGAGCTTTGTGAGACCACCGGCCTACCCCGGGCAACCGCACACCGCCTCGCCACGGCGCTCGAAGCACACCGAATCCTTACCCGCACACCCGACGGAAAGTGGGGCGCGGGCCCCGCCCTTCCTGGCAACCGCGATCGAATCATCGAGACCGCCGGCCCCATCATGGAAGAACTCCTTGAGGCCACTGGCGAATCCGTACAGCTATACGAACTTTCGGGAACCACACGCACGTGTATTGCCACGCGCGAGCCAGAAATTGGACTACACAACGTGGTCCCTGTAGGCCGCCAACTCCCGCTTACTTCCGGCTCCGCTGCTCGCATCTTCGCAGCTTTTGCGGATGCACACGTTGAGGATGCCATTTTCAGCGAGCACGATGTCGAGCTCGCGCGCACCAACGGTTATTCCGAATCCATCGAAGAACGCGAGTCCAACCTCGCCTCCGTTTCCGCTCCCGTCTTCGACGGCGCCGGAAACTTCATCGCCGTACTCTCCATTTCCGGCTCCGCCGAGCGCTTCCGCCCCTCACCGGCGGAGAAGTTCGCCGACGTGCTTGTCGACGCCTCCTCCCGCCTCACCGCCGCACTGTCGCACGACGCTCCGGGAAATGCGGAACGCTAAAGCACTAGAACTCTGTCCTAACTCGCAGCTTCTACACACTCCCCTAAACACTCAGCCCGAAATACATAGCTAGGCCGCGCAACCCTTCCGGGCCGGTACTACTCGTCGAGGACAGTGCCTCCCCCTTTTCCTGCACCATACGCACCGGGTTACCCGGCTCGCGGTTCGGGCGACGCGGCACCCAACCTTGGTGCGGCAAGTGCGCCAGCTCGTCTGCGCGCGGCATACGGGCATAATTAGAGAACGTTACGGTTTGTCCCTCTCGGTTGGCCTGGGTGATGCCCTGGTAAATGCCCACCACGCCAGGCTGCCCCGGAACGGAGACTGCCCCACCGCTATCCCCTGGCGCCAAAGCCACGTCCACAACATAGTTCATTCCCGGGAACAGCCCTGGGCCACGTACCGCGGTGCCACACTGCCGCTGGCTAGCCTGCCCGTCAAAGCACACCGTTGCACCCTCACCAGGCGCGGGAGCCATGCCATCTCCGGTGAGTGGGTTTCCCGCAGAGTAGGTGCCACCGGCAAACTGGATATAGGCCAGGTCATGCCCCGCGGCGCCCGACGGTTTGAACCAGCGCAATGTACCTAAGTGCTGGCCTGCCTCGTTATATATCTGCTCACCATTCAGAGCACAGTGGGCCGAGGTCCAGGCACGGTTCGACTCAACATAGCCGATACTGCACAGAGAACCATCGGAGGCGACAATTTTTTGCCCTTGTATGACCGGCACACCTTCGCCGGCCGCTGCAGGAGCAGCGAGAGCAATGGTCAGCGAGCACGCT
>DXEO01000041.1 GCA_019114925.1 Candidatus Corynebacterium faecipullorum
GGACATGTACGTCCCCCACACCCGCTAATAGAATACCTGTTCTAATTAGCTTCCGCACGGGTTCTTGTAAACTTTCCGCCGCGAGCTGCCGTGGGCAGTCCACAAAAGCAATCACTAGAGAAGTTTTCCCAAACAATGAAAATCCCCCTCCCGCAGTCCGTCTTCCAAAAATCGGTCTAGATGTTTAGACCACCGATTGAAAGCGGGCTAGGGGAGGGGGACCCTCAGGGTTTCACGTGAAACCTAGGCCGTTGCAGCCTCCTCGTTCGCGACGGCAAAGTCCTCCTCGGATTCCAAGCCGCTAATCTTGTCCCGCGCGAAGCGGTCGACGATCATCGCAATGGCGCCGTCGCCAGTAACGTTTGCTGCAGTACCAACGGAGTCAATTGCAATGTAGGCCGCTATCATCAAGGCCACCATCGAATCGTCAAAGCCCATATTGGCTTGCAACAAGCCGACCGCGACCATAACGGCACCACCCGGAACGCCGGGGGCAGCGATCATCATAATGCCAAGCAAGAGGATGAAGCCTAGGGCCTTACCCAAATCAGCTTCCATACCCTCAGCCATGAACACAATCGCGAATGCATACAGTGTCAACTTGATCATCGACCCAGAAAGGTGAATCGTCGCGCACAGAGGAATAACAAAGCCCGCGACAGGCTTAGAAATCCCATTCTTCAAACTGGCATCCAAGGTAACCGGGATCGACGCCGCCGAAGAAGAGGTACCCAGCGCGGTGAAGTAGGCCGGTGCCATGTTCTTCAATGCGCTGAATGGATTCTTACCTGCAATGGCACCTGCGATGACGTATTGGAAAACAAGGTAGACCAAAGTCATAACGACTGCCAGCAAAAGAACCTTCGTGAAGGCGACCAGCACCGTTCCGATATTCCCGTTCATGCCTAGGGAGAGGAACATGCCAAAGATGTAGAACGGGAGAAGTGGGATAACAAAGCCCCAGATCACCTTGATGACAACGTGCTCGAATTCTTTGGCAAGCGCGTAAAGGTTGTCAGATTTCACGGTGGTCATAGCCACACCGATACAGAAAGACAGCAATAGAGCTGTCATCACCTCAAAGGGTGCAGGCATTTCAACGGTGAAGTAGGGTTCGAGAGCACCGGCATCAATGTCGGAGACGTCCGTATTAAGCGTTTGCCCACCCAGCAAAGTGGGGTAGAGAGCTTGGGACAGGCCATAAGCGATAAGGCCCGCCACAATAGTTGAGCCATAAGCGATGCCTGCAGTAATACCCAGCCACTTACCCGCACCGCGCCCGAGGCCTGCAATTGCAGGAGCAACAAGGGCCAGAATAAGAACGGGTATGAAGAAGCCAAGGAAGTTTGAGAACAGGCCGTTATATGTGGCGAAAGCTCTTCCGAACCACTCCGGGGCAAACTGGCTAACGATGATGCCCAAAACTATCGCGACGATAATCTTGAACAACAGAGAGTTGAGAACACTCTTGAATGTCATGATTGAGTCTTTTCTATGGTTGCTACCACGTCGGTTTTCTCGCTCGATGATAAGTACATTAATATCTACCAAGCGACACGAAATGTATATTACAGCAGGATGCGAATATTTTGAATTGGCTTTCTCGCCAGCTAGGAAGCGAGATAGACTAAGGGGCATGCTCGTAGTCGGAATCATTTTCCTCATCTTGGCCGCGGTACTTATTGTCGTAGGCGGCCTTGCCACGCTTCGCAAGCTTCCTGGGAATAACGTCGTTGGTTTACGCCTGGCGGAAATCCGCAAATCTAAAGAAGCCTGGGATAACGCCCACGCTGTCGCGGGCCCCTTCTGGTTCTTGGGCGGCGTCGCTTTAGTATTCGGTGGCGTCATCGCACTGCGCGCGGAGGGATGGATGTGGCTTATCCCCGCGCTCACCTTCGTCGTCGCTATCCTTGCGCTGTCCATCGGTTCAAACATGGGCGCCCGTGCATCGTACCTGTGGAACCAAGCACACCAAGAGGACGAAGGCTGCGGTGATACCTGCAACTGTGGCGATGGCGGGTGCGGGGGAGAAGCGCCGGCTGTCGACGTGTCCGCGGCCCGCGCAGCCGCAGAACGCGCCGATAACATGAACAAGAATTAGGACTCGGTTTAAAGCACAGTGACGTAACCCCTCGGCACAATAAAGCCGCCACGATGGTTTCGTCACATCAAAATAAATACTTTGCTCCGCCAACCATGGGCTTTCCCACCAATGGCGGAGCCATTTTTCTTTATGCTGTGCCCACACTGAGAAGTGCACACCAACACTATGGGAGAGCGGAGCGGCGCGGTGACAAGACATGATCATCGGCGCACCATGGATCCCATGAACAAAGTTACAAACATCCGCACCTTTCGAATCATCGCTGCCGCCGCGCTCAGCCTCAGTATTCTAGGGGCAGGGGCTACTTATGCTCTTGCAAGCGATAACCGCACCGGGCACGCCATAGCCGGAACAATCTATAGCGATGTCGGCACAAACTACGGTGCCTATGACTTCAGCGGCAGTGGCGAAGAAGAGCTCCCCGTGTGGGATGGCAAACTCAGCTAGCTACCCACCATCCTCCAGAACACACACGATCAATCAGATAGAGTAATCAGCATGACTACATGTTCACGCCGTCTTTTCCTGCTTGGTACCGCCACCACTTTTGCCGGGGCTTACCTTGCCGCTTGCGGCAAGGAGCCTTCCGCAGAGATCGCTGCGACAGAAATTCCCGTCGGCTCAGCCATCATTGTGGACAAAGTGATTTTCGCTCAACCCGCTGAAGGGGAGTTCAAGGCATACTCGCAGACCTGCCCACACCAGGGCTCCCTCATTACGAAAATTGAGGGCATGACTGCCACCTGCACGAGCCACTACTCCAGCTTTGACCTCAGCAGTGGTGAAGTCACCGGCGGACCCAGCCCCAAACCGCTCACAGAATACGGCGTAGAAAACAACGGGGAAACAATCAAGAACGTCCCCGCCTAAAGGAGCTCTCTAGGGGCCCGGGGGTCTGAAAAGATGTTTCACGTGAAACCGTGAGGGGCGTCTAGACTCTCTTTTATGATTGAGCGCCTCAAAAGACTCGACCCCCTCATCGTCCTCATTCTCTTCGCCGTCGCGATCGCTATCGTTTTTCCCGCGCGCGGAAGCTTTGCAGACGGCTTCGATGTCCTCACTAATATAGCGATCGCCCTTCTCTTCTTTCTCTACGGCGCTCGGCTCTCAACGCGCGAAGCCATCAACGGCATCAAACACTGGAAGCTCCATCTCACCATTCTGGCGTTTACCTTCGTGGTCTACCCAATCATCGGTCTCGCACTCCGCCCGCTCACCGCGTTCATCCCCAACGATCTTTACTTGGGAATTCTCTACCTCACGCTCGTACCATCCACGGTGCAATCATCGGTAGCCTTTACCTCAATCGCGCGAGGCAATGTTCCCGGGGCAATCGTCTCTGCGTCTGCATCAAACCTCGCTGGAGTTCTGCTTACTCCATTGCTGGTTATGGCGCTCATGGGCGCGGGAGACGGCATCCATATCGATAGCTCGGTTTTCTTTGAAATTTCCGTGTTGCTGCTCCTACCCTTCGTGCTCGGCCAGCTCACCAGAAGATGGGTCGGCACTCTCGCGGCAAGCAAAGCCACGAAAGTGGTGGACCGTGGCTCCATCGCGATGGTGGTGTATGCGGCCTTTTCGAAAGGAATGGTTGACGGGATCTGGGCGTCGATTAACGTATGGCAGATCCTGTTTCAGATTGTGTTCTCTACTGTATTCGTCTTCTTCATGCTGTGGTTAACCAAGGTCGTGAGTAGAAAGTTGGAATTCAGCAGGGAAGACATCATCGCTATCCAGTTTTGTGGTTCGAAAAAGTCCCTGGCCACAGGCCTTCCCATGGCCTCGGTCATTTTTGCCTCCGGTGGCACCTCCTTGGGTCTGCTCATCCTCCCGCTCATGATCTACCACCAGGTGCAGTTGATGATCTGCGCGTCTATGGCGGCTCGCTATGCGCGGGTAGAGTGAGAGCACATGAAAAAGCTTTATGTACGCACCACCATGACTGTTCCTGAGGTTGGCACCGCCATTCACATCGCGGAGCTGGAGGAAATCAACGCCGAAGCCTGCACCATGCTGCGCATGATTGCCCTCGCACCGAATGACGCCATCGTCGGTGCCGCCACGCCAACCGCCTCAGTGGGTGATGCCAACATCCCACAGAGCGTGGTCCCACACCCCGATACCTACGACAAGTACCCCGACATCGACGCCGAGCTTATCGACGCCTTCCAGTTCCACTCCCTGTGGACCGAGGCCGTAGCCCTGTACGGGGACTTTTAAAGCACCAGGTTCACTAAAACCATGTACACGGCCGTGCCACCGAAGATGGACAAGCCCGAGTTTCGGCGCCACAGGTGAAGCACGGCAGTAGCTGCTGCGCCCACTAGGGGAGCGATAAAGCTTCCCGTGTCCTGGGTCTGACTAAACAAGGTATAGACCACAAGCACCGTCATCACACCCACGGGCATGGTGAATCCCAGCATGCTGATGAACTGGCTTCCTTTAAGCGCTTTGACGAACCCGAAAGGCAGCCAACGCAACAGGACGGTGACTATCCCTACGGGGATCAGAACGGCGAAAATACTCCCGAGGGTTACTCCGTCTGGCATGTCGGCTCCCTCCGCAGAATCAGCGCGTTGTCGATACGCGGGGAGAAGTAGCGCACCACCAAGAGCACAAAGTAGGCACTCAGCGCCACCATGAGCAGCTGACCGGGAAATAGAAAGCTCGCGAGAATTCCCAGGGCCGCCGCGGACAAAGGAAGTGAGTAATCCTTGTTGTTCTGAAAAGAGTCAATGGCAAGCACGATGAACAGGGCAACAAGGGCAAACTCGAGGCCCTTCACGGAAGGCGGAATGGCCTGGCCTGCCACCGCGCCAATGATTCCGGAACCGACCCACAGGACTTGGCAATACAGCTGCACGCTAAAAACGAACACGCCGCTTGGGCGGGAGTTTCGGGGAAGGGCGGCGAGGACGGCATAGGATTCGTCGGTAAGCGCGTACGTCGAATAAGCGCGGCCGAGGCGGCTCGAAATCTCATCGCGCGGAAAGGTCAGCCCGTAGAAAATATGCCGGAAGTTGACCATGAAACCCGTCAGCGCGGCTACGGCGGGCGTCACGCCGCCGGTCACCATGGAAATGGCAAGGAATTCCATCGAGCCAGCGTAAATAACGATGGAAAAGATGGGGGTCCACCACCAGTCGAAACCGGTCTGGACCATGAGCACGCCGAAGGCAAGCCCTAGCGGCACCACCCCGACGGCGATGGGCATGCAGGTCCGTATTGCCTTGATGATCTCCGCACGCATGGCAGAGATGTTAGCGCAGAGGAAAAGGAAGAGCGCTAATTATCTTCATCAATATAGCGCGGGAAAGTGGCGAACAGCGGAAGGGGCATGGCCTGGCGGCGCATGACATCCGACCACGTATCCGTAGAGCCTGAGGAGACCACGTCCTGGGGCAGGGCAGGGGCCACGTACCACTCACCGCGATCAATTTCCTCATCGAGCTCACCCGGACCCCATTCGAAGTGCCCGGCAAAAAGCCGCATGCCCTCTACTAATTCGGTGACGGCCTCCGGACCGACGCGCAGATCAACGAGAGCCACGCGCGGGGCGAGGCGGCTCAGCGCCGGCTGCTTCTCAATGGCGACGCCCTGTTTAGTCAGCGCCACACCAATGGCCGCCTGCTGATTGTGCGGACCACCGATGTAGAGGGCCTGCGGCTTAGCAACCACAGGTAACCACTCCGGCATGACGTTGAAAACGGCGACTTCGGAGCGCTTAGTCAGGTCCACGCCATAGGTACGCCCGGCATGCTGCTCGGTGATGAGGATGACGGAACGATTGTAATGGGGCGCAAGGACGTCGGGAGCCGCCACAAGGAGCTGGCCAGGGGCGGGATCGTTGCGCTCAAGGGCGTTGAAAAGTCTGTCTGCGTACATCCCTATCTAGAATTCCACCACTCGCGCAGCTTCGCAATAGCAACCTCGCGCTCCAGCGGGCCTTCCTCCAGGCGCAGCTCCTTGAGGTAAGACCATGCCTTGCCCACCTCGGGACCGGGCTCAAGGCCGAGGATCTCCATGATCTCATTGCCGTCGAGGTCCGGGCGCACGCGTGCCAGGTCTTCCTTGGCCGCGATATCCGCGATGCGCTCTTCCAGCTGATCGTAGGTGCGCTGAAGGCGGCGGGCCTTGCGCTCATTGCGGGTAGTGCAGTCTGCGCGCACAAGCTTGTGCAGGCGCGGGAGGAGATCACCGGCATCGGTGACGTAGCGCCGCACAGCAGAATCGGTCCACTGGCCATCGCCGAAACCGTGGAAACGCATGTGCAGGTAGACCAGCTGACCGATGTCCTCGGTCGTAGCCTTGGGGAACTTCAACTTGCGCAGGCGCTTGCGGGTAAGCTTCGCGCCCACCACCTCGTGGTGGTGGAAGCTGACCTTGCCATCGGCGGTATCGCGGGTATCCGGCTTGCCAATGTCATGGAGGAGCGCCGCCCACCGGAGAATCAGGTCGGGGCCGTCTTCCTCCTGCTCCATAGCCTGGCGCAGCACGGTCAGCGAGTGCGCATACACATCCTTGTGCTGCGCGTGCTCATCGGGAGCCATGCGCAACGCGGGGATCTCCGGAAAAACGTAGTCCGCAATCCCGGAGTCAACGAGCAGGTCAATACCCTTCCACGGCGCAGCACCACAGATGAGCTTGTTGAGCTCCACCTGCACGCGCTCCACGGTGATCCGCTGGATTTCAGCAGCCATGTCGTTCATGGCATCGCGCACGCGCTGGGCGACGTCAAACTCCAATTGCGCCGCAAACCGTGCAGCACGAAGCATGCGCAGAGGATCATCGTGGAAGGAAATCTCCGGCGCATCTGGGGTATCGAGGATGCGGTTCGCTAGGTCTTCGAGGCCGCCCATCGGATCGTGGAATTCACGGGTACCGTCCGGGCGCAGCTCGATGGCCATGGCATTGACCTTGAAATCGCGGCGCACAAGATCGCCCTCGAGGGTATCGCCGTACATGACCTCGGGGTTGCGGGACTGCCCGTCATAACTATCGGAGCGGAAAGTCGTGATCTCAATCTGCTGCCCCTTATAGGCCGCCGAGACCGTGCCGAAGTCGATGCCGGTATCCCA
>DXEO01000042.1 GCA_019114925.1 Candidatus Corynebacterium faecipullorum
TGCAGAGCAATCTCCGCCATCTCCAAACTGATCGGCTCATTGACCAGAGAGGAATAGGCAGAAACGCGGATGAGCGCACCTTCGAGCTCGCGGATCGAAGACTCAAAGCGAGAGGCGATGAGCTCAAGAACCGAGCGATCGACGTCTGTGCCGTCCGCGGAGGCCTTCTTCATGAGAATGGCGATGCGTGTCTCTAGGTCTGGTGGCTGAATATCTGTAATCAGCCCGCCCTCGAAGCGCGTGCGGAGGCGATCTTCCAGCGTGGTCAGCTGCTTCGGCGGGCGGTCGGAGGACAAAATGATCTGCTTGTTGGCCTGGTGCAACGCATTGAAGGTGTGGAAGAACTCTTCCTGCGTGGACTCCTTGCCTTCTAGGAACTGGATGTCATCGACCATGAGGATGTCCAGGTTGCGGTAGCGGCGCTTGAAGGATTCCTGGCGGTCATCACGCAGGGAGTTGATGTAGTCGTTGGTGAATTCCTCCGAGGAAACGTACTTCACGCGCAGCCCCGGGTGCAGGACCTGGGCGTAGTTGCCGGCCGCGTGCAGCAGGTGAGTTTTGCCGAGGCCTGAACCGCCCCAAATGAAGAGTGGGTTATAGGCGCGCGCGGGGTTCTCCGCGACGGCCACGGCGGCGCCGTTGGCAAAGCGGTTGGAGGAACCGATGACGAAGTTCTCAAAGGTGTGCTTTGGGTTGAGAGACTTTTCTCGGTTCGGGTTGTGCGCTGGCTCCTCCCGCGGGATCCGTGCCCCAGTTGCTTCGGGGTAGCCACTGGGAGCGGTGCTCTGTTGCTCGCTGTAGTGCTGCGCCAACTCATCGAGGCTGGCTGGGGAATGCGCAGTTTGCCATGAGCGCGGCTGATGGTGGCTTGGTGTCTCTGGCTGGAAAGCCTGAGCCTGGTGCCCCATGCCATGTTCGGGAGCCTCGGTTTGGATGGGGCGTTGAGGTGCGGGTGCTGGAGGCTCTTCCTGTGGTGCCGGCTGCGGGGGCGCCGCAATGGTCACGGCCAAAGAACAGGGGCGACCCATGTGCTGCGATAAAGCGCGGGTGATGTATTCCCCTAGTTCAGTTTCGATGACAGTCTTGGCATTTTCATGCGGGGCGGCGATCAACGCGTAGCCATCACCGATCATGATGGGCTCGACGAGTTGGAGGTTGAGGCGTTGGCTATGGGAGAAGTTGGGGACATCCGAGTTCGGTTGCTCGGACTGAGCCAGCAAATCACTGACCACAGCTTTCCAGCTGGCCCGGAGGGCTGCTTGCGGATCGGACACAACGCCTACCTTCTGTGTAGTTAGAGTTCACGCGATGCTGCCGAAGAGACGGCCACACCTATTTGGTTCTGGGAAGAAGTGGCCTTGAGAACCAATTATTTACTGCGTGACTCTGGGTGAAAATCGGGGATGGACGGATGGATAAGAAAGAGATACGTAACGAGAAATCACAAGAAGTTTGTGATTTCCACCGGAGATTCCACACAATGTTTTAGCGTGTAACCTCGGTTTCCACAAAGTTATCCACAGGTGTGGATAGGTAGTTTATCCACAGCCTATCTTATGGCTGTGGATATCTATGAATTGACCCCTTAATGTGGTTGACCTGCGTAAACAGTAAAAGTCTCAAGCTATGATTGAGAGTTATCCACATCCTGTGGGTGACTGTGGAATTAGATTCCTCAGTTGTACCGCGTTATGGGGGCGCTGTCTAACGCGCTTTTATGCGCGCTTGACACGGTGGCGCCTAGCGCGGTGGGCGGACGGCAGGAGGCGGCGCTAGCCGCGCTGCATGTGGGCAAAAAGTGGCGTTCTAGCTGCGGCTAAAAACATCCTTGTAATTTCGGGGACACCCAGTGTGTCGATTTGTTTCGCGCACTATCTGTCACGTAACCTGTGATGGTCTATCGCAACAGTGCATGGTGCACATGTTGGATGTGGGAATGCCTCGCCACGCCTCACGGCGCTTAAAGTGCGAAGCCTTATCCCCACGTACACCATTCATCAGTGGATGTTTAAGCCCACCGCCATCAGTGGCGCGAAGCTGTGTCATCCACCAACAACTTCAAGGAGTTAATCGTGGCAAAGGGTAAGCGTACCTTCCAGCCGAACAACCGTCGTCGCGCTCGCAAGCACGGCTTCCGTACCCGCATGAGCACCCGCGCCGGCCGCGCCATCGTCGCCGCTCGTCGCAAGAAGGGTCGCGCTAAGCTCACCGCTTAATTCATGCTTCCAGCCCAGCACAAGCTCACGTCCCCGAGGCAATTTCGGAGGACCATCAAGGGCGGGCGCCGGGCGGGCACGCGCACTGTCGTCGTGCATTTGCGCTTTAATGACGGTGAAGACGACATCGCGGCCACTGGGCCGCGGTTCGGTCTCATCGTGTCGAAGGCCGTCGGGAATGCCGTGGTTCGCCACCGCACCTCCCGACGGCTTCGTCATGTGTGCATGTCCCTCATGCGCGATGGTGTCAAAGGGACAATTCTGCCCGCCAACGTTGACATCGTTATCCGCGCCCTACCCGCCAGCGGCGAGGCCACCAGTGAACGCCTTGAGCGTGATATCCGCAAAGCGCTAAGCACATGGGATATCTGAACTCCCAAGGTGAGGAGATCCCCGAGGCTCGCGGCCTTGGGAGAGTCTTGGTTTATGGGGTGCGCTTCTACCAAAAGCACCTGTCAGGCCTTAAGATGGTCTCGACCTGTCGTTTTGATCCGACATGCAGTGCCTATGCCCTCGAGGCCATTTCCATTCACGGAGCCCTCAAGGGATCGGGCATGGCGCTTGCCAGGTTATGCAAGTGCGGTCCCTGGCATCCGGGCGGGTTTGATCCGGTACCGACCAAACAACAACTGAGGTAAATAACTCTCGTGCTTAATTTCATCTATTGGCCAATTTCAGCCGTCTTGTGGTTCTGGCATTGGCTCTTGAGCTTCGTTCTTGATTCCGCATGGGGCGGAACCTGGATCATCGCCATCGTTCTTCTTACATGGACGCTCAAGGCCATCATGGTCAAGCCGACCATCACGCAGTTGCGATCCTCCCGCAAGATGCAGGAGATCCAGCCGCAAATCCAGGAGCTGCGCACTAAGTACGCCAATGATCAGACCAAGGCGGCGCAGGAGATGCAGCGCATCTACAAGGAATCTGGCGTGCGCCCGGTGGCAGGCTGCCTGCCAATGTTCGCGCAGATCCCGATGTTCATTGGTCTGTTCCACGTGCTGCGCTCCTTCGACCGCACTGTTGCTGTCGCCGGTGGCCTTGGACACCCAGCGGGTGAAGCAATGTCGGAGGAGATGAACGCCTCCATTGCGAACTACATTTTCGAGCCCGAGCTGGTGAAGCAGTTCGTGGACGCGAAGATCTTTGGCGTACCGCTGGTGGCGAACCTGCGCCTGAACTCCGGTCTGGAGATCGTCAAGAGCACCACGACAATGCAGGCAGCGCTTATTATCGTGCCGCTCATTGCCATCATTGCGGTGCTCACGCACTTCAACGCACGTATGACCTTGAACCGTCAGGAGGCTCGTCGTGCCGCCGGCAAGACTGCTGCACCCCAGGGCCAGAATGCGGAGATGATGCAGCAGCAGATGGCCATGATGAACAAGATGATGCTGTGGTTCATGCCGGCGATGCTGGTCTTCTCCGGCTTCATCTGGCCCATCGGCCTTCTCTTCTACATGCTGGCTAACACCGTGTGGACCTTCTTCCAGACCCGCATCGTCTACGCCAAGATGGACCGCGAGGAAGAAGAAGAGGCAGCCGCCAAGGCTGAGCTCAAGCGCACCTCTGCTCCGAAGCCGGGCGCACGCAAGAAGGACAACCGCTCCAAGAAGCAGCGCCGCAAGAACAATAACTAGAACATAACCCAGGAGTTTTCACAGTGACTGAATCTGTGTCCGACACTGTGCCACTGGACCCGTCTGACGTCTTCGGATCGCGTCTGCCGCTCGCGCAGAAATACCACGATTCGCTCGCCACGGACGGGTCCACTCGTGGTTTTATCGGCCCCCGCGAGGTCCCACGCCTGTGGGAGCGCCACCTCATCAACTGCGCCGTGGTCGCGGAGGTGATGCCGGAGGGCGCCACGCTTATCGACGTCGGCAGTGGCGCTGGCCTGCCCGGCATCCCGCTCGCCATCGCGCGACCTGATCTGAAGATCACTCTCATCGAACCGCTTTTGAAGCGCTCGACCTACCTCAATGAGGTTGTGGATCTGCTGGGCCTGGATAACGTCACCGTTATTCGCGGCCGAGCCGAGGAAGGCCCAGTGAAGAAGGCCGTCAAGGGTGCCGACATCGTGACCTCCCGCGCGGTGGCCCCGCTGGGCAAGCTGGCCAAGTGGTCCCTGCCGCTGGTGCGCAAAGGAGGCGAGATGATCGCTCTCAAGGGCTCCTCAGTGCATGAGGAGCTGGAGCGCGATGCTGCTGATATCAAGCGCGCCGGTGGCGGAAAAGCTGAGGTCATGACCATCCACGGCACCACGATTATCCGTGTCCCGCGCGTGAACTAAAGTAGACGGCATGACTCATCCTCGTCTTATCACCATCGCGAACCAGAAAGGTGGCGTGGGTAAAACCACCTCCGCCGTCAACCTTGCCGCCGCGCTCGCTGAGGCCGGCAAGAAGGTCCTGGTGATCGACTTGGACCCGCAGGGCAACGCCTCCACTGCAGTAGGAGCCGAGCATACCTCCGGCACCAAATCCAGCTATGAGGTTCTATTAGGTGACTGCAGCGCAGAGGATGCGATGCAGCACTGCCCCGATGATGAGAACCTCTACTGCATCCCGGCCACCATCGACCTCGCCGGCGCGGAGATTGAAATGGTCTCCCTAGTCCGCCGCGAGTTCCGCCTCTATGACGCCCTCCATAACGGCTTCCTCGAGGAGCACGGTTTCGAGTACGTCTTTATTGATTGCCCACCTTCCCTAGGCTTGCTCACCATCAACGCGATGACGTGCGCAGAGGAAGTTATTATTCCTATTCAGTGTGAGTATTACGCCTTGGAGGGCGTGGGACAGCTGCTGGGGAATATCTCTATGATCCGGGAGCACCTCAACGAGGACCTCCATATCTCCGGGGTGCTTCTCACCATGTTTGATGCCCGCACCAAGCTGGCTGAACAGGTGGCCGACGAGGTCCGTGAGCAATTCGGCGCCGTCGTTTTGGGCAACGTCATCCCGCGCTCTGTGCGCGTTTCAGAGGCGCCGGGCTATGGTAAGACAGTTATTGCTTATGACCCGTCGTCGACAGGCGCCCGCGCCTACTCCGCCGCCGCACGCGAGCTGGACAAGCGCGGAGACTACACGCCGCACCCCACCACGGGTGCCATTGGCGTGAGCCCAGAGATTTTCGCGGAATTGGAAGGATAGGACACGGTGGCAGATAAGAAGGCAGAGCAGAAGCCGGAGCAGCGCCAGGGCGGCCTTGGCAAGGGCTTGGCAGCGCTCATTCCGTCGGGACCGGGTGTGCCCTCCCGCAAGCCGCGCCTTGGGGATTCGGCGGCTGACATTATCCTTGGCGCTTCGACTGGCGAGGCTCACGGATCTGCACCGAAAAAGGTGCAGGGTGCGCCCACCATCCAGCAGTCTTCTGGTTCGAAGAAGCGGCAGGCCAAGCCTTCGGTGATTGGTGCGACGTACCGCGAGATCTCTGTTGGGGACATCATGCCCAACCCGAAGCAGCCGCGTTCTGTCTTCGACGAAGATGAGCTTGCAGAGTTGGTCCACTCCATCAAGGAGTTCGGTCTGCTCCAGCCGGTCGTGGTTCGCCCCTCCGAGGAGGGCGGCTTCGAGCTCATCATGGGTGAGCGCCGCTGGCGCGCCTCCTCTAAGGCAGGGCTGGCCACCATTCCGGCCATCGTGCGCGATACCAAGGATGATGACCTCCTGCGGGATGCCCTGCTGGAGAACATTCACCGCGTCCAGCTCAACCCGCTGGAAGAAGCCCACGCCTATCAGCAGCTGCTAGAGGAATTCGGCGTGACGCAGAACGAGTTGGCTGATCGCATCGGCCGCTCTCGCCCGCAGGTGACTAACATGATTCGCTTGCTCAAGCTGCCGGTCAGCGTGCAGAAGCGCGTTGCCGCGGGCACCTTGTCCGGTGGTCATGCCCGCGCGCTGCTCGGCCTGCCGGATGCTGAAGCTATGGAGCTCATTGCCAACCGCATTGTGGCCGAGGGTCTCTCCGTGCGCGCCACGGAGGAAGCCGTCACTCTGTACAAGCGGGATGGTAAGCCGGCCGAGCCAACCAAGAAGCCTGCCGCTTCGCAGCCGCAGTTCTTTACGGACTCCGCCGAGCGTCTGGCAGATCGCTTCGACACCAAGGTCACCGTCACCATGGGCAAGCGCAAGGGCAAGATGGTCGTTGAATTCGGTGATCAGGAAGACTTTGAGCGTATTTTGGCCCTCATTGAGGGCAAGGAAAGCAGCTAGCCCACCATGTTCGTTCAGGCCGTCAAGGAAGGCATTGCTATTAACCCCTTGGCAGCTCGATCCATCTTTTGGGAAATCAAATCCGCGGTCGCTGATCCTGCCTTTGAGAAGGAAGCATGGATCAGCGCTACTCTGCTGCGTTGTGGCGAATGCGGCTTCACCGTCGGTGATGAGGCCACCGTGTTCTTTTGCCCGCCTGACCTTGCTCCCGGTGCTGCGAAGCTGCCCACCTCTCCTGTCTCGGAGGATGCTGTGCTCGTCTCCTCCCTGTTCGTGAAGTCGCACCGCGCAGCAAAGGGCTTGGAGGCGGTGCTCCTCGACGCCACAATTATGCACCTCACCTCCCGCGATGCCACTGCGCTAGAAGCATTCGGCTACCGTGATGCCCACCAGACCGAGGAGCTCCTCCGAGAGAAACCCGCTCGCATCGGCTTGCTTCCAGTGGAAACGTTGGAATCCGCCGGGTTCATGGTGGTGCGCGATCACCCCATTACCCCGCGCCTGCGCCTCGAGCTGCCCCCTGCCTTCGACCTGCTGACGGCCGCTGCGGTGGAGGACCTCCTCGCCCGCGCCCTAGCCTAGATACAGGATGGTTCTAGCTAGAAGGTTCGTTTGGGGGCAAGGAAACCGTTTGACTGGAACTGTCTTGGACGGCACCCCCTAGGCTCCGTTAGGAAGAGCGCTCCGCGCGCAGCAACTCGTCGAAGCGGTAGGTGCCGGTCACGGCGGTGTCATCGTCGAGGAGGTAGAGCCGCTTGACGGAGACGACAATCGCCTCAGCGATATCATCGCGGCGATCCGGGTTGGTCAGAATAGCCACGTCCTTCGGGCTGGTCAGGTATCCCAGAACCACTTGGACCACCGGCATTTGAGTCAGGCGCAGCAGCGCCCACGTGCGGCCGTGGTTGCGGCAATTACCCAGTTCGGTACGGGCGACGATCTCACGCTGGATGAAGCCGGAGAGCGTTTCTCCGATGAGGGAAGAATTGCCGGACTCCGAACCGAAGTAGAAGGTGGCCACGCCATTAGCCTTTTCGGTAGGGTACTCGTCGCAGGCGAGCGAAATGACCAAGTCAGCACCAAAGGCATTAGCTATGTTGGCGCGATCATTGACAGAGGGATCATCGGTACGCGGGCGGGAAATAATGGTCTCCATCCCGGCGGCAATCATGCGGCCAGCAACTCGCTCGGCCAAATCCCAGAGGATTTCTTCCTCAGTGATCTCACCAAAGCGGCCCTTGACCGTGCGGCCCTTGTTGAAACCGCCCAGGCTGGGATCGATCACAACGCGCTTGCCGGCCAATTGGGGCCCTGCATTGCGGACGCGCTCACGTTCTTGGATGTTGTGCGCTGAGCCGCCGGTGATGCGCCGGCCCAAGAGGTTCAACGCGTTGATGGTCTCTGGGCCACAAATTCCGTCACTGCGAAGACCAGAGTTCAGTTGGTACTCCGCCAGTGCCGCATAGGTGCGGGCACCGAAATTGCCATCGATGCGCTCCTGGTAGAAGCCGAGCTCCTGGAGCTGTTGCTGCAACTGGGAGACATCATCGCCCACC
>DXEO01000043.1 GCA_019114925.1 Candidatus Corynebacterium faecipullorum
CACAGTCACCCTCCACACACTAGTGGTTCAGGTGCAGATCCGGGAGACCCCCCTAAAGTGTGACCTGTTAGACAGGGGTACCGGTCTGTGAATAGACTTACCAATGGTACATAATATTCCGTCGAGTAGAGGGTTATTCACAATCTTCAGCTTCGACGGGGGTGAGCTTGGAAGGAGTTACCTAGCCGTGACAGTCAGTGTCAAAGGTGCAGGACGGTCCACAATGCTAAAGAATGCCTCGTTAACTACTGAGCGTGGTGAGTGGGTTACCCAAGCTAAGTGCCGCAACGGTGACCCCGATGCACTGTTCGTGCGAGGTGCTGAGCAGCGAAAAGCAGCGGTGATTTGCCGCCACTGCCCGGTGCTCAACGAGTGCCGGGCGGATGCTCTGGATAACCGCGTGGAGTTTGGCGTGTGGGGTGGCCTCACGGAGCGCCAGCGCCGCGCCCTTCTGCGCAAGAACCCGCACATCACTAGCTGGGCCCACTACCTTGCTGAGGGTGGCGAACTCATCGGTATTTAGTAGCATTGATTTCATGACTAAATGGGAATATGCCACCGCGCCGGTTCTTACGCACGCGACGAAACAAATCCTCGATTCCTGGGGTGAGGACGGCTGGGAGCTCGTCACCATCACCCCGGGCATGAACCCGGAGAATGTTGTCGCCTATTTCAAGCGCCCACTGGAGGAATCCTAATGGGTGCGTTTGCCCGCCTTGAAGAGCTTGGCGTCGAGCTGCCTTCTGTCGCTGTTCCTCTCGCGTCCTACATCCCGGCTACCCAGGTGGGCAACCAGGTTTGGACATCTGGCCAGCTGCCCGTTGTGGGCGGGGAATTGCCCGCCGCCGGCAAGGTCGGCGCAGAGGTAAGCCTTGACAAGGCGCAGGAATTGGCGCGCACGGCGGCGCTGAACGCATTGGCTGCAATCGATGGCCTCGTGGGGCTTGACCGCATCACCCGCGTGGTAAAGGTGGTCGGTTTCGTAGCTTCGGATCCCTCCTTCACGGATCAGGCGGCAGTTATCAACGGCGCCTCGGATTTCCTCGGTGAGGTCTTCGGGGACGCTGGAATTCACGCGCGTTCTGCGGTGGGGGTGGCGGTCTTGCCGAAGGACTCTCCCGTTGAGATCGAAGTCATCGTAGAAATCGCTGAGTAATCGGATAGGGTTAGAACCATGGAGCATCCTGCATATAGCCAACTGCGTCCCGTGAGCCAGTCCGTCGGTGTCGTGCTGTGTGATAACCCCAGTTACACCGCCTTGGAGGGTACCAATACGTGGATCATCCGCGCTGGAGAAGACTCCCGCGCCATTGTGGTCGATCCGGGCCCGGAGGATGAAGGTCACCTCAATGTTGTGACCGCGAAAGCGGGCGAGGTGGCGTTGATTCTTCTTACCCACCGCCACGATGATCATGCATCGGGCGCTCAGCGTCTGCGCCAGCTTACCGGCGCCCCCATCCGTTCTTTCGATCCGAATTACTGCAACGGGGGGGACGCGCTTGTCGACGGAGAAGTGATCACCGTCGACGGCATCACCCCGCAGCTTGAGGTGGTTCATACTCCGGGCCACACAGCAGATTCGACCTGCTTCTTCGTGTGGTCGGCGGAAGCGAAGAACTCCACGCTGGAGGGCATTCTGACCGGCGATACCATCGCCGGCCGCCATACCGTGCTGCTGTCTGAGACCGACGGTGATTTGGGCGCTTACCTGAAGACGTTGGATCTTCTTGAAGAGCGTGGCAAGGATGTGGCACTTTTTCCGGGGCACGGCCCGGACTTGGAGGACACCTCCGCGGTTGCCCGTAAGTACATTGACCGCCGCCACCACCGCCTGGACCAGATCAAGGAGGTCCGCGGGCGTCTTGGTGAGGACGTCGACGTCAAGACTCTCGTCGATGAGATGTATGACGACGTGGACCCAGTTCTGCGTCACGCAGCTGAGCAGTCGACGCGAACCGCGCTGAAGTACCTCGCGGCTGAGCAGTAATCCGAAAACCACTAAGTCCCCCGATAATCTCGGGGGACTTCTTCGTAGATTATGCGGTGCGCTCGACGCACCGCATGCTAGCGCGCGCGGCGGGCCAAGTGCTCGGTGTCAACGATGAGCACCGACTTCCCCTCCAAGCGGATCCAGCCGCGGTGAGCGAAGGTGGCCAGTGCCTTGTTCACGGTCTCGCGGGAAGCGCCGACGAGTTGGGCGATCTCTTCCTGGGTGAGGTCGTGATTCACGCGGAGCGCGCCACCCTCCTGTACGCCGAAGCGGTTAGCCAGCTGCAGCAGTGTCTTGGCCACGCGGCCCGGAACGTCGGTGAAGATGAGGTCCGCCAGGTTGGCGTTGGTGCGGCGCAGGCGGCGGGCCAGCACGCGCAGCAGCTGCTGGGCAATCGCCGGGTGATCGGCTACCCACTGCTTGAGCATCTCAGAGTTCATCGTGGCGGCAGTAACCTCGGTGACGCACACTGCCGAAGAGGTGCGCGGGCCCGGATCGAAAATGGAGAGCTCGCCGAACATATCGGACGGGCCCATCACGGTCAGCAGGTTCTCGCGGCCGTCCGGGGCGTGGCGGGCGAGCTTAATCTTGCCCGAGGTAATGATGTAGAGGCGGTCTCCCGGCTCACCTTCCTCAAAAATGGTGGTGCCGCGCGGGAAACGGACCGTTTCCATCTGCTCAATAAGGTTCTGTACTGCTACCGGATCAACGCCCTGGAAAATGCCAGCGCGGGAGAGGATATCCTGTACGCCTTCCACTGTTACTCCTTAAAGCTTGCACAGCCCGGAAACACTGGGACACAAGCTGGTTTGGTTTATGTTGACGCACCTAGACTCCAGTGCGCCACGAGGCACTGCACAACATCATACAGTGTAATTAGTCACTATTTCCACTAAGGCGAAAAATAATCACACGCCTTGATTAATCCTCGAACGCCGTCGCCTCTAGCTTCTCCATGAGGATGGCAAAGAGCGCGAGGCACAGCGGCACGAAGATGACGAGTGAAATCATGCCTCTCATTCTAACCACCGTCACTAGAGTTACTTCTATGTCCCTTGACCTTTCCACACCGCATGACGACAATACCGAGGCAGCGCGTATTGTCCATATCCGTACCGCCCTCGCGGAGGAATATCCCGACGCCGACTGCGAGCTGGATTTCACCTCCCCATTAGAGCTGCTCGTAGCGACGGTTCTTTCCGCGCAGTGCACGGATGCTCGCGTCAACCAGGTCACCCCGGAGCTTTTCGCTGCCTATCCCTCCGCACCGGATTATGCAGCTGCGGACCGCGCCGATCTCGAGCGCATTCTCCGCCCGCTCGGATTTCAGCGCGCGAAGGCCGGCCACTTGCTGGGCATCGGGGAGAAGCTTGTCGCGGATTTTGACGGGCAGGTGCCCCAAGGGATCGACGAGCTGACCTCCCTGCCGGGCGTCGGCCGCAAAACCGCGCTGGTGGTGCGGGGAAATGCCTTTGGGCTACCGGGAATCACGGTGGATACCCACGTCACGCGCCTGAGCCAGCGGCTCGGTCTAACCGGGGCGAAGACGCCGCGGGCGATTGAGAGGGACGTCGCCAAGCGTGTGCCCGAAGAGGAGCACACAGTGTTTTCGCACCGCCTCATCCTCCACGGGCGGCGCGTGTGCACCGCCCGGCAGCCGAAGTGCGCGGCCTGCGTCCTGGCACCATGGTGCCCGTCGCGGGGTTAAGGTGGAGCAATGAGCCAATATTCTCGGTGGCCCGGATACGTGAAGGCGAGCATCATTGCGATTGTTGCGCTGGCAGCACTCGCATTCGTCGGCGTGGTGAATCTCCTTGAGGATGATGAGCCGGAAGTTCCTGTCCCCGAGGCGCAAGAACAAGAGGTAGCCAAGCGTCCCAAGTGCCCCGAAGGGCCCATTGCTGGCGTGGACCTTCCCTGCCTGGGCGCAGCTGGTACCGCGGCAGCCAAGAATATTCAGATCGTGACGTTGTGGGCATGGTGGTGTGAACCGTGCCGCACGGAGCTGCCCTTCTTCGAAGACCTTGCGCGCTCGCACTCCACGTGGAATGTCGTCGGCGTGCATGCGGACGCCAACGCCGCTAATGGTGCGGCGTTTTTGAACGATCTGCAGGTCGATATTCCCAGTTACCAGGACGAGGATGGGGCCTTCGCTGGCGAGCTCGGGCTGCCAGGCGTCATCCCCATCACCCTCGTGGTGCGCGATGGCAAGGTGGAAGAGAAGTTCATTAAACCCTTTACCTCCGCCGAAGAATTGGAGGAGGCTGTCGAGGAGGTTCTTAAGTGAGCCGACTGTTTCCCGCGCACGCCCCTGAGTGGCTGCGTCCCGCGCTCGGGGTTGATGCCGACAAGGTACAAGAGCGCCTCATCCGTCACCTCCCGGCCGCTCGGCGCCGCCGCGAATCGGCAGTGTTGGTGCTGCTGAAGGGCACGAGTTTTGAGGATGGCGAGGTGCTGCTCACGCACCGCTCGCCCTCGATGCGCTCGCACTCCGGCCAGATTGCATTTCCTGGTGGGCGCAAGGACGAGGAGGACGCCTCGCTTGTCGACGCCGCCCTACGCGAAGCCGAAGAAGAAACCGGCCTCGACCGCTCTACCGTTACTCCTCTTGAACAGTGGGGCAAACTGGATATCCCGGCGACCGGCAACACCGTGAGCCCAGTCCTAGCGTATTGGCATAAGCCGGGCACCGTGTGGCCGGCGAGTCCGGCGGAAACAGACGACGTCTTTACCGTCCCGCTGCAGGAGCTGGCGGATCCTGCCAACCGCCTGACGGTGGGCTTTAGCCGTTGGAAGGGGCCGGCGTTTCGGACACGCGGCTACCTGGTGTGGGGATTTACTGCGGGAGTGCTGTCCGGGCTCATGGACCACGCGGGGTGGAGCGTGGACTGGGATAAGAAAACGGTTCATGATCTGCGTGACTTACTCGATCGCTCTGTGAATAATGAGAAGATAGGCTAGTTCTGCTCCTTTTAGCCCTTAAGAAAGTATTCCCCCTGTGTCCTTAGTCGTTGATGTACTGATCGTGATTGCCGTGCTCCTCGCCGCGCGCGTGGGCTGGCGGCAGGGGGCTTTGGCAGCGGTCCTCGCAGCAGTGGGAATCATTGCGGGGGTGGTGCTGGGGACCGCGCTGGCCCCGCTGGCGATGGGCCTGACTGACCAGGCGGCCGTGCGCTTCTTGCTGGCCGTCGGCGTGCTCATTTTGCTGGTGGGGCTGGGGCAGCTGGTGGGGACGTCGCTTGGCATGGCGCTGCGGGACCGCATGCGTACGCGGTCGGGGCAGCGCGTGGATTCGTCAATTGGCGCGGTGTTCCAAGCTGTGGCGGCCATCGTGGTGATTTGGTTGGTGTCTTTGCCCCTGGCCTCCAATTTGGGAGGTCAGCCGGGGCAGGCGCTGCGTGAATCACGGATGCTGAGCTCGTTGAATGCGGTGGCGCCTTCGCGCCTGGCGGCGCTGCCGAATGGCTTGGCTGCGCTGCTCAACGAGTCCGGGCTGCCGCCGTTGGTCTCGCCCTGGGAGCGTTCCGGCGCCGATGTTGAGGTGGATGTGCCCGCGATACATATTGGGGATCCTGAGCTCGCGGAACGCGTGCGGCCATCCGTTATCCACGTGCTGGGTGATGCCGAGGCGTGCTCGCGCCGCCTGATGGGCTCGGGCTTCGTTACGGAACCGGACTACGTCATCACGAACGCCCATGTTGTGGCCGGTACGGATAAGGTGCGTCTTGATACCGTGCTCGGGCTCAAGGAAGCGGACGTGGTCTACTACAACTCGGATGTGGACATTGCGGTGTTGCATAGCCCGGGCTTGGACCTGGAGCCGTTGCCATGGGCGGAGCAGGCGGCTGTGACGGGGGATGATGCCATCGTCTTGGGCTTCCCGCAGTCGGGCCCGTTCACGGCGGAACCGGCGCGCGTGCGTAACCGCCTCACCATCGCTGGG
>DXEO01000044.1 GCA_019114925.1 Candidatus Corynebacterium faecipullorum
GGCCTCTTGGGCTTGGGCATTGGTCGGCTGGCTGGGGTGGTCGTGGGCAATCAGCCACATGTGGTGCAGGGTTTCCTGGTCTACCTCGGCGGCCCCTGGCGGGCGGCATTGGTGGCAGGCGGCGCCGCCCACGGCTGGGTGGAAGGCGTGGTGCGGACCGGGCCTTTGGCACTGGGCGCAATCGAAAAGGCTGGGTGCCCAGCCGGCGTGGGACATGGCTTTGAGGAGGAAGGAATCGAGAAGCACGAGCGGATCGCCGTGCTGAAGCTTGTCGAGGACATCGACGCAAGCCTCATAAAGGTACGGATCGCCGGGGGCGTCGGCGGCGGCGAGGCGCTCGGCGGATTCGAGGGCGGCACACGCGGCGGTGTAGCGTTCGTAATCCTCGATGATGCGCGCACCGAAGTAATCCACGGTATCGGCCTGGGAAATGGTGTAGAGGTTGCGGCCTGGGTAGAGCTGCACGTCGAGGTTGACGAAGAGCTGCAGGCGCGAGCCGAAGCGCGATTTGGCGCGGCGAACCCCCTTGGCCACCCCGCGCACGAGGCCGTGGTGGCGGGTCAAGAGCACGATGATACGATCCGCCTCGCCGAAATCATAGGAGCGGATGACGAGGGCGCGGTCGCGGAAGTTTTCGCGCATTTAGAAACCCAGGCGGCCCAGCGCCTTCGGGTCCGACTGCCAGTTCTTCAGAACCTTAATACGCAGGTCAAGATAGACGTTTTGGCCGAGCAGCTGGATGATTTCCTTGCGGGCGGTGCCCACGATGCGGCGGAAGCGGCGGCCATCCTTGCCCTCGATGATGCGCTTTTGGCCGGGGCGCTCTAGGTAGAGGATGGCATGGACGTTGAGGACGTCGGGGCGCTCCTGGCTAGGCAGAATCTCATCGACCTCGACGGCGACGGAGTGCGGCAGCTCGTATTTCAGGCCGGAGAGCGCGGCTTCGCGAATCAGCTCAGCGATGCGCTTGGACTGGGCTTCGTCGGTGACGTGGTCATCGGGGTAGAACTTGGGGCCTTCGGGCAGGTGGTCCACGATGACCTGGGTCAACTCATCCAGCTGCACGCGCTCGGTGGCGGAGACCGGGATGACCACGGCATCGGGGTTCTCTTCGGCGAGCAGCTCATGCAGGGCGAGCAGCTGGGCGCCGACTTGGTCCTTGGAAGCCTTATCCAGCTTGGTGACGATGCCGATGATGGGGGTCTTCGGGGCGACCTTGCGGACGTTCTCCAAGATCCAACGATCGCCGGGGCCAATCTTCTCATCCGCGGGGATGGTCAAGCCGATGACATCGACGTCCGCGTAGGTGTCCTTGACTACCTCGTTGAGGCGCTCACCGAGCAGTGTTCGCGGGCGGTGCAGACCGGGCGTGTCGACGAGCACGATCTGCGCATCCTCGCGGTGCACCAAGCCGCGGATGGGGTGGCGGGTGGTCTCGGGCTGGTCAGCCGTGATGGCGATCTTGTGCCCCACCAGCGCGTTGGTCAGGGTGGACTTGCCCGTATTGGGGCGGCCGACGAAAGACACGAAGCCGGAGCGGAAGCCCTCGGGCGTATCGGTGTACTGCGAGTAGTCGGCGGGGTTGGCTTCGCCCTCGGCTGGTAGGTCCGCGAAGGCGGCATCGAAATCAGTGCTCATATTGCCTCATATCATAACGCAACTGCTGCCGAGTCCCGTTCTTGTTGTATCGCTCTGCTCGGGCTCGCGCCGTGCGGCCCGCAAAGCTTCCTGCCGATGCGCCGGCAGATGGTCCTTCCAGTTTGGTGCTTCTACTCTGGTCCCTTCTCTGCACAAAGGGACCATCTAACGGCTGTTTTCGCGTACTAAATGGTCCCTTTGCTGTTCGAAGGGACCAGATTAGGGGGACCTTCTGTGCTTCTGCGGGGTTTATCTGGCCTGCACATGGTGTCTGTCAGAAGGCGTCTGTCAAAGGGCGTCTTTGGTGGTAAAAACGCCATCTGGACGCCGCACAAGGCGTTTTCAGGGGTGAAAACGCCTTGTGACAGATGCCTTCTGCGGAATGCCATTTGCGGGGCCGCGGCAAGCACGCGAAACTGCCGAGACGTGAAAGCTAGAGCTCCTCGACCTGGAATTGCAGCTGCGGGTGAGCGAAGGCGTCCTGCGACTCAATAAGTAGCAGCTCCTGAGAATCCGCCTCATAGGTGTTCTGCAGCAAGTCGAAGACGGAGGAGGCAGTGCGCTTGAGCGCTTCCTTAGCATCATGCGTCTCCACGTAGTGGCCGGTGAAAAGCGAGGCCGTGACATCGCCCGAACCATTGCGCTTGAACGGCAACTTGGGGGTGGTAACCAGGAAGGCACGCTCGCCATCAACGGCGAGCATCTCAATCTCGTCCTCGCTGGTCTCTGGGCGCTGCACCGAGGTCACCAGCACGGTCTTTGGGCCGATCTCCTGCGCACGCTTCACCGCGGCGAGGGTCTGCTCCAAGGTGCCCACCTCGGCGTCAGTCAGGTAGCCCAGCTCAAACTGATTCGGGGTGATGATGTCCGCGACCGGAACGACCTTATCGCGCAGCAGCGGTGGAATTTCATCGGAGACGAAGCAGCCAGACTTGGCGTTGCCCATCACCGGGTCGCAGGCATAGAGGGCCTTGGGGTTAACCGCCTTGATGCGGTTCACAGCATCCACGATGGCGCCGGCAATGTCCGGGCCGCCCTGGTAGCCAGACAAGATCGCATCAACGCGCGGGAAAGCGCCGCGCTTCTCAATGCCATCTACGATCGCCGTAACCTCTTCCGCTGGGATCATCGGCCCGCCCCAATCGCCATAACCGGTGTGGTTGGAGAAGTTCACCGTGTGGATAGGCCACACCTCATGGCCAGCGCGCTGAAGGGGAAAGACTGCTGCGGAATTGCCCACGTGGCCGAAGGTGACGTGGGACTGGATGGAGAGGATATTCATAACTCTCCATTGTGCTACGCCCCACCACGCACCTCAACGATTAGCCCCATTTAAGCAAACGCACTGCCTGTGTTTGTCCGCAACAGACACAGGCGGTGGGCCCACTCACATCCGGATTACAGGCCGCCGCCGGGCACTTCCTTATCCAGCTCCGCGCGCTCGGCGGCATCCGGGAAAGCCTTCGGACCAGAAGGCTTGGGCTGGTAGCTCACGCCACGCGCCGCCAAGTCCTCGTACCAGTCCGCCAGCAGCTCGTTCTGCAGGCCGAACATTTCCTTCTCCTCCGCGGCGGTCGTGTGGTCATAGCCCAGCAGGTGCAGGCAACCATGCACGGTCAGCAGAGCCAGCTCGTGGCCTAGCGAGTGGCCGGCGGCCGTGGCCTGGCGCTGGGCAAACTCCGGGCAGAGCACGATATCGCCCAGCATGGCGGGGCCGGCCTCCACGGCATCGGGGCGGCCTGCGCTAGCCCCCGGGGTGAGCTCATCCATGGGGAAGCTCATCACGTCGGTCGGGCCTTCCAAATCCATCCAACGCACGTGCAGCTCTGCGATGGTATCCAGGTCCACCGCGGTAATGGTGCACTCGGCATCCGGATTCACGTCGAGGCGGCCGAGGGCGTAGGAGCAGACGTCGATCAGCATCTCCTCGTTGACGCCGTCATAACCGGACTCGTTAATAAACTCGATGCTCATTTCTTCTCCTCCTGCTCAGAAAAGTTATCGTAGGCCTCCACGATGCGCCCGACCAGCTGGTGGCGCACCACATCAGTAGAGCCCAGCTCCGCGAAGTGAATATCCGGCACACCCTTGAGAATGCGGCGCACCAGGCGCAGTCCGGAGACCTGGCCACCAGGCAGATCCACCTGGGAAATATCGCCGGTCACCACGATGGTGGAGCCAAAGCCCAAACGTGTCAGGAACATCTTCATCTGCGCCGGCGTGGTGTTTTGGGCCTCGTCGAGGATGACGAAGGCATCGTTGAGCGTGCGGCCACGCATATAGGCCAGGGGTGCGACCTCAATGATGCCGGCTTCCATGAGCTTCGGAATCATCTCCGGGTCGATCATGTCCCGCAAAGCGTCGTAGAGCGGGCGCAGGTAGGGGTCAATCTTGTCGTTGAGCGTGCCAGGCAGAAAGCCCAGCTTCTCCCCCGCTTCGACCGCCGGGCGAGTCAGAATAATGCGGCTGACCTGCTTGGCGCGCAGGGCCTGCACCGCCTTGGCCACCGCCAAGTAAGTCTTACCGGTGCCGGCCGGACCAATGCCGAAGACAATCGTGTTCTCATCAATCGCCTGCACATAGCGCGATTGGCCTACCGTCTTCGGGCGCACGGCCTTGCCGCGGCGCGAGACGATATCCGCCGCGAGCGTCTCGGACACGGAAGCTGGAGCATCCACTGTGACAAGGTCTAGGGTGTGCTTGACGGTATCGGTGCTCACCGGATGGCCGCGACGCGCAATCGCCTCGAGCTCTTCTAAGACCTTGTGCGCGCGGGCTACCTCATAGTCAGGGCCGGCGGCCGTAACTGTGGTCCCGCGAGCGAAGAGGTCCACGCCCACGAGGTTGCCCAAAACGCGCAGGTTATCGTCCGCCGGTCCCAGCACCGTGGCGAGGTAGGCGGAATC
>DXEO01000045.1 GCA_019114925.1 Candidatus Corynebacterium faecipullorum
TTAACTCGATGTACGCCTCCGGCGCGGGTTGCGGTGGCCGCGCGCCGGTCAACACCCCGCTTGCCGTCTCCGGTGAGAAGCTGCAGACCAAGCCGCTGCAGATTCAGGCCACCGGTGACCCGCAGACCCCGTACGCCTTCTACCGCGGACTGTCTGACCCGATGCAGTCCCGCGTGGTGACTGTCCACGGCCCGGGCCACGGCCACTTCGCAATAGGCAACAAGGCTGTGGACCAGATTGTGGTTGATTACCTGCGCACCGGTGAAGTCCACACCGCGGACGCCCCGGGCTTCTTTGACCAGCCCCAGGCACAGGAGCAGCCCGCCTAGTCACTCAGGCTGCGGGAAACGACGAGGCAGCGGCAGCTTTAACCGCTGCCTCCTCCCATCACACCCCCATCGGCGTGAGGCCAATTACTGCGCTTCAGTCTTTATAGGCTAGAATCGCATCGTTGGTATTTCGCCAGCAATGCCCTTGTAGCTCAGCGGATTAGAGCATCGGTTTCCGGTACCGAAGGTCGCAGGTTCGATCCCTGTCAGGGGCACTTTTTCATGCCTAAATCTCTCTCCACTTAGGCTCCACCCAGGCCGTCCGGTTCAACGACGCCACGTGTGTGGGAGAGCCTTGCGCATTCTGCATTCCCCCAGAACTGAAACCCGCAACCTGCAGGCGGACGTCGCCCAGCGCTTGCCGACGTCTCACCACCCACCAGGAGGTTTCGGGAACGAGGTCTGGGGACATGGAGCTAGCGCAAGCGCGCATTAATATCCGCAACCACTTCTTCCGGATTCTTCGCCGAGGCGATAAGAGATTTTCTACCCTGCTCGATGCGAACGGTCGGCCCTGAAACAATATAGGCCGGAGCACCATCGATAACTCGCGGGCCTGCGCCTTCCTTGAGCCCAGTCACCGGACCAACGCGGGCACCGGTGATATCGCTGAGTGGAATCCTCTTCGTCAAGATACCCAGGATGGAAACCACAACGTCATCGTCACTCACAACGATTTTCACCCGCATCAGAATGCAGGCCACAGTTGCAACGATGACCAGGGCGCCGAAGAGGAATGCCGCCCACGTGGAATCGATCATCGTGGGAACCACAGCGGCCACGACGGCAAGGCCAACGACAATTCCGGACCACAGGAGCGGGCCGTTGAGATAGCGAACGTAGATGCGAGAGTCCATGGCGTTCAGGCTATCGGATGCACACACCCTCTATCGGATAAATACACCCTTCGCGCTCACCGAGAGCACGCACGGCAGCCGGTTGAGGCCCACGGTGAGCGCGAAGGCGAAGGGAATAAGTGGGTGAGCGCGAAGGGTGCAGCTGAGTAATCAGTGAGCGCGAAGGACGAGGGCTGAAGCGTCGAGACGCGGGTAAGAAGGGACAGGCGCAAAGAGTGAAGCCCCAGCAGAAAATTCTGCCGGGGCTTGACGTCAAGCTAGCCTCCCCCGCTGGGCGGCAGCGTGAGAAGCGAACCAGACTACTGGGTGATGTACTGGTTGACGATCGGCTGGGTGATATCCAGAGTCCCGTGCTCGGCGTAGTACATTCCGAGCATCATGGCACCCACCAGCACCACGGAGAGAAGCATGGAGGGAATCCACTCAACGAAGACGGAAACCCAGCCATCAGCCTTGTCACGGGCAGCTGCTTCGCGCTGCTCCTGAGCCAAATCGCGCTCGACACTCATGTTTAGTCCTTTCACTTAGCTCCCCTGCGCCAGAGAAGTCTTCACCGAAACCGTCTCTTCAATGCTTGGGGATGCTCGCCCTTTAACACCGAGTATCTTAGCAGCTTATGCAGAGCCGCCCGTAGTTAAACGCAGATATTTCGGCCGCTATCCGCCTTTAGTTTGACGCCCACTGTGGGCTAGACCCCAGGGTCCTCGTTGTTATTGAGTGCTTCGACGAACTCCTCGCGGTCCTGGAACATGCGCTCAATATCTTCTTCCGCGCCAATAATCCACAGCTGCGAGGCATCATCGAAGGTTAGTGCGCCCTCCGGATGCTGCTCAAGGGCTGCCTCAAGCGCGGCGGCTTGTTCCTCGGTGAGCTCTTCCAGATCCTCGACGGGGCCTACCTGCGAGCTGAGTTCCTTCAGCGGCGTGATGCCGTACGTAGTGTATTGGCGCAGCGGATGCTCAAACAGTTCTTGTCCCATCATGGTGTGGGAAGGTCACCTCCTGGTGAATAAACGGACGGGCCCTACTCTACCCGCGCTAAGCACAGCTAGTCAGCGTGGAGGCCCAGGCGTTCGTCTGGAACGAAGCCTTCGTAGCCGGGAAGGTTATCCTCAGACAGGACGCCTTTGCAAAAGCGCAGAAGCGCCGGAACATCGGCAGGATCGAGGTGATCAAACACCATGCGGCGCACGGACTCGACGTGCTCAGGAACAGCCGCCTCTAGGCGATCCCGGCCGGCCTTCGTCATGACGACTTCAACTCCGCGCGCATCGCCCGCGCACTTTTCCTTGCGCACCAAACCGCGCTTTTCCATGCGGGTGATCTGGTGGGAAGCGCGGGAGCGGTCCCACTCCAGTTGCGAGCACAACTCGCGCAAACGCAGCGTGTGCTCGGGTGCCTCCGAAAGTGAAACAAGGACCGAAAATTCTGCCGCCGAGATATCGCTGCAGGCCAAGAGGGTTTCCTCCATACCGCGATTAATCTTGCGAATGCTGGCGAGAATGTTCCGCCAGAGGTCCTGTTCGCTTTCGGTGAGCCATCGAGTGTCCGCAGTCATGGCTCACACACTACACTCCACGCGTTAAGCGCTTGTAAGTCTCTCCATATCTAGGTCCATGCGCCCCGGTACCCACGAGTAGCGCTGCGGCATACAGGTCAGCACGATGACCTGAGTGTTTTTCCCAGCCTTGCTGAACAACGCCGCCATGAGCTGAAGGCGCTGTGAGTCGGTAGAACCCAACGCGTCATCGATAACGACGGGAACCGGTTCGCCGGACACTAGCTGAGCGATGGCAAAGCGCGTCAAGATGCTCAACTGCTCCTTGGCTCCGCCGGAGAGCGCGTCGAAGGACACGGTCTCACCGTTACGGCTGCGAGCTTGCACCTTGAGCTCCTCGGAGAGTTCGAAGTCCACGTCACCGCCGAAGACAGTGCGAGCCAAACCATTAAGAGCGCTGACAAAGGGCGCGGCATAGCGCTGGCGGGCGGCGTCGCGGTGGCGCAGCATGAGCGTGCGCAGGTAGCGCGCAGCATGTGCGCGGCGCTCGATCGCGGCGTGGCGCTCACGGGCCACTTCGAGCTCCGCGGCAGCTTTTTCTGCAGCCTCAGCCGCACCAGAGTGCATAGTGATAAGCCCGTTGAACTCGCGCATATCCCCAACCGCCGCATTGACCGCTGCGTTCAGCGAATCGACGTGCGTGTGCGCTCCCCTAGCTAGCTGCTCCGCGGTGTCGACATCCACGCTCGACATCTCCTCCAAAGCCGCCTTCTCCTTCGCCAGCTCAGTCCGTGCTGTCTCAATCGCGGCGCTCACCTCGGCATCACTGAGCTGGGCGCGGGCGGCCTCCACGGCTGCGGCCTGAGCATCACGCTGCATCGTGGCCTCCTCCGCACGGACCATAGCCACCTCCAGTGCCGCGCCCGCCTTATTCTCGCGGTAGGGCGCCAGGGCGCGGTCGAGCTCATCGAGCTTTCTACGCAGTTCCTCTTCTTCCTTCTCCACGACGTCGAGCTCCCGCGGCTGCGCGGTGGAATCGGTAATCCCGCCATCCACCTCGGTGCCCTCAGCATCGGCCGCGCCCGCCTCAAAGCGCGCACGCAACTCACCGAGGTCCTCCCCGCCCAGTGCCGCAGCGAGTTCACGGGCCGCGGTATCGGCGGCGGAGGCCAGCTCCGCGTGCTTTTCGTGGGTGGCACGGGCAGCCTCCACGTCCTCGCACCCGGCGTCCTCCAAAAGACGCGTGAGCTCCGCGCGGGCTTTCTCCACGCCTTCCTCACCGCTATCGCCCGCACCGGCTGCATAGCGGGCAGTGATGTCACCAACCT
>DXEO01000046.1 GCA_019114925.1 Candidatus Corynebacterium faecipullorum
ACGGCATGTTCCCGCCGCTGCAGCTCGACGCTGAGTACGACGAGGACGGCAACGAGACCAAGCCGGGCCAGGACTACTACGCCAAGCCGATGAACTGCCCGATGCACAACCTCATCTTTGCTTCCCGTGGCCGTTCTTACCGCGAGTTGCCGCTGCGCCTCTTCGAGTTCGGCACGGTCTACCGCTACGAGAAGTCGGGCGTTATCCACGGGCTCACCCGCGCCCGCGGTTTTACCCAGGATGACTCGCACATTTATTGCACCCCGGAGCAGCTCGAAGAAGAGTTGACCAAGGTTCTGGAGTTCATCATTTCCTTGCTCAAGGACTATGGCTTGGATGACTTCTACCTTGAGCTGTCCACTAAGGACCCTCACAAGTATGTTGGCTCGGATGAGATCTGGGAGCGCTCGACGGCTATTTTGCAGTCGGTGGCGGAGAAGTCCGGCCTCGAGCTGGTCCCGGATCCAGCAGGCGCGGCCTTCTACGGCCCGAAGATTTCCGTTCAGGCTCGCGATGCCATAGGCCGTACCTGGCAGATGTCTACCGTGCAGCTGGACTTCAACCTGCCGGAGCGCTTCGAGCTCGAGTACACGGCGTCGGATGGCTCCAAGCAGCGCCCGATCATGATTCACCGTGCACTTTTCGGTTCCATCGAGCGTTTCTTCGGCGTGCTACTGGAGCACTACGCGGGTGCATTTCCGGCGTGGCTGGCACCGCATCAGGTGGTGGGTATCCCGGTCGCCGATACCTTCGCCCCGCACCTCGAGGAAGTCTGTGCACAGCTGCGCGCACGTGGCCTGCGCGCTGACGTGGATACCTCTGATGACCGCATGCAAAAGAAGATCCGCAACCACACCACCGGCAAGGTGCCTTTCATGCTCCTGGCCGGTGAGCGTGACGTCGACGCAGGTGCGGTCTCCTTCCGTTTCCTCGACGGCACCCAGGTCAACGGTGTGCCGGTCGAAGCGGCAATCAACGTTATCGAAGCATGGGTTCGTGAGCGCAACAACGAGCAACCGACTAAGGACAGCATTGCTGAGCGCGTCTAGATGCATATGCATCTAGACAGAGGCTAGAAGAGGAGAACACTAAGAGTGGGAGAGTACGTCGATACCGGCCTGGGAACCCCCGACCGCTTAGAGCGCCTGTGGGCGCCGTACCGTATGAGCTACATCAAGCGTGAGGGCGGCGCCGGCGACGTGCCGAAGGAAGCCCATAATCCGTTCGTGGAGATTCCACAGATGTCGGATGAGGACGGGCTCATCGTTGCCCGGGGCGAGCTTGTCTACTGTGTTCTCAACCTCTATCCCTATAACGCAGGGCACATGATGGTGATCCCATACCGCCAGGAATCTGAGCTGGAAAACCTCACCGAGGAAGAATCTCGCGAGCTTTTCCAGTTTGCACAGGCCGCCATCCGCGTCCTTAAGAAGGTCTCCGGCCCCGATGCCGTCAACGCTGGCTTTAACTTGGGACGCGCCTCGGGCGGCTCGGTGGGGCAGCACCTGCACATGCACATCGTTCCGCGCTGGAGCGGGGACTCAAATTTCATGACTATTGTGGACGGCGTCAAAGTGCTGCCGCAGCTCCTCAAAGACACCCGCTCCCTGTTGGCGCAGGGGTGGGCGGAGCTCGCCGCCGAGGGAATCATTTCAGGAGAAGCGCATGCTTAGTGTTCATGGGCGCAAACCCGCCGCCGTGGTTGTGGTCCCAGTGGCCAAACTCTTCCTGAAGATGGGACTGACACCCAATGTCGTCACCGTCGTGGGCACGATCGTCACCATTGCTATTTCGGTTATTCTGATCCCGCTTGATCACCTCTTTGCGGCTGCGCTGCTGTCGGGACTCTTCGCCGCTTTCGACATGCTCGACGGCACCATGGCGCGCCTGACCACCGGCGGATCCAAGTTCGGCGCGACTCTCGACGCCTCCTGTGATCGCATTACCGACGGCGCTTTGTTCGCGGCGATCGCCTATTGGATGGTGTACGTCGATAACGCTCACCCTCTTAACTTCGCCGCCTGCATGGTGGTGCTCGTGAGCTCCCAGGTCATCTCTTATGTCAAGGCGCGCGGCGAAGCTTCCGGTTTTAAGATGGTCGGCGGACTCGTTGAGCGCCCCGAGCGCCTCATCTTGGGCCTCGGTGGCGTGGGGCTGGAAGGCTTGGGCGTGCCATATGCACTCGAGGTTGCCCTGTGGCTGCTGGCAGTGGGCTCTGCCTTCACCATCTACCAGCGCATGCGCCAAGCAGCGCGTCAGGACACCAAGGCGCGTTTCAAGAAGGATCTGAAGCACCTTTAGCCCGACACCCTCTTCCACCGGAAGGTACCGCGCCCCCGGCCCATACAGAAAGGCTCCCCAACCGTGGCTCTACTGGACCGTGACCGGCTGACTGCCGCCGCATACATTGCATGCTGGAAGGTTGTGCGCTTCCTTCCCCAGCCGGTGGCTGCTTGGCTGTTCGAACGCGGCGCGGATCTGGCAAGTGATAACGGCCAAGGCATGGAACAGCTGCGCCAGAACCTGAGCCGGGTCGTGGGTGCGGAGAACGTGACGCGGGAGCTGGTGCGGGATTCGATGCGCTCCTATATGCGCTACTGGCTCGAGGCTTTCCGTCTGCCTGCTATCCATTCGGACCCTGATCTGCAGGGGCGTCTATTGGCAGGCCTGCGCGGCAAGGAACACGCCGATGCCTCCGTGGCATCCGGGCGCGGGGTAATTTTCGCGCTTCCGCATTCAGGCAACTGGGACATGGCGGGTGTCTTCTGCGTGCGGCACTATGGTGGCTTCACTACGGTGGCTGAGCGCTTGAAGCCGGAGGTGCTTTTCGACGCCTTCGTGGATTACCGCGAGAGCCTTGGCTTCACTGTCCTGGCACTGACCGGTGGCAGTTCTTCTCCTTACCCGCGTCTGAAGGACACGCTGGAACGCGGTGGGGTGGTGTGTTTGTTGTCTGAACGCGACCTCACGCGCACCGGTGTGGCAGTAGACTTCATGGGCGAAGCAGCTAATGTTGCCGCCGGCCCCGCCCAGCTGGCCATCGAGACAGGAGCTGCACTCCACGTCGTGCACTCGTGGTTTGATGGTAAGGATTGGGGGTTATCGGTCAGCCCCGAGGTGGAGGTCACTGACCTGCAGGAGACGTGTCAGCGCCTGGCGGATGGCTTTGCGGAGAACATCAGGGCACATCCAGAAGACTGGCACATGTTGCAGCCACACTGGAACGCCGACGTAGAACGCCGGCGGGCGGCGCGCGGGAAGAAATAGAAAGGCAGAACATAGACCATGCGGATCGGTATCATCTGCCCTTATTCTTTTGATGAACCTGGTGGGGTTCAGGCTCATATCCTTGACTTAGCGACCGTCTTCATTGAACAAGGGCATCATGTGGAAGTGCTAGGGCCCGCGGCGGCGAGCACGCAGGTTCCCAGCTTTGTTCGCAAGGGTGGCTGGGCGGTGCCGATTACCTATAACGGATCCGTGGCTCGTCTTGCCATTGGCCCGCACGTGCGCCGCAATATCAAGCGATTCATCCGCGAGGGGGATTTCGACATCCTCCATATCCATGAACCCAACTCCCCGAGTTATTCCATGGCTGCTTTGGCAGTGGTGCGTGGGCCCATCGTGGCGACGTACCATGCTTCGGCCTCGAGCTCTCTGGTATTGACCCTGGCTAAGCCTTTCCTCCGCCCGTACTTGGAAAAGGTTCGGGGAGGTATTGCGGTTTCAGAGATGGCCCGCCGCTGGCAAGTTGAGCAGTTGGGTGGGGACCCTGTGCTCATCCCTAATGGGGTCGACACCTCTGTTTATGCGCGCGAGCGTGCGCGTGCTGAGCATAAGGCGAATGATTCAGAGATTGAGATTGTGTTCTTGGGTCGCCTCGATGAGCCGCGAAAGGGCCTGGACATTCTTCTTGAGGCACTCACGCTGCTCCCGCAGCCGGTTCGGGTGACGGTCATGGGCGGGGGACACCCGCGACGTGTTCCGGGAGTTGACTTTGTGGGGCGTGTCAGCGATGCCGAGAAAGCGGCCATTTTGGGTCGCGCCGATATTTATGTGGCTCCCAATACGGGCGGCGAAAGCTTCGGCATTGTTCTTGTTGAGGCAATGGCGGCTGGATGCGCAGTGGTGGCTTCAGATTTGGAGGCCTTTGCCGCGGTGTGCAACGTAGACTCGGAGGAACCTGCGGGCGCCTTATTCAGGAACGGGGATGCTACGGACTTAACGCGGGTGTTGCAGGATTTAGTGACCAATGCCGACAAGCGGCAGGCCTTGATTAGGGCGGGGGTGGAGCGTGCCCGCGAATACGATTGGGATCATGTGGCCGCAGCCGTCCTGCAGGTATACGAGACCGTAGCGGATGGCACGAAGGTCCGGGTGTCATAAATGGCAATCGAGATAGTTATCGCCCTCGCTGTCCTCCTCGCACTAGGTATGTGGGCACTGTATACAGCGCAGCGGCTCAACTCGCTCCACATCCGCACCGACGCAGCCTTGGCGCAGCTTGAAGCTACTCTGGATCGCCGCGCGGCAGTGATAAGTGCCTTGGCTCCTGAGCTTGAGGCCATCGCGGCGCGCGCTGAGTCAACGGAGCTTGTGCAAGGGCATTTCGATGAACGAGCCACCCGGGAACGGGAGCTCTCGGCTGCTATTGCGCAGCGCTTTGAGTCACGTCCGCCTGTGCTTGCCGACGCCGAAGGCCGCATCCACTTAGCGCATCGCTTCTACAACGAGGCAGTCAGCGATACCCGCGCGCTGCGCCTGCGGCCAGCCGTCAGGCTGCTGCGTCTTGGAGGAACCGCGAAATTGCCGGAGTACTTTGAGCTCAGTCAAATCGACGTGTGATTCACCCGCGTGTTACGCCCGCGCCTGATTCGCTCTTGCCACGCGGTACTCAAGCAGGTGCCAATAGACGGCAAAAGCGGTCATCGCCAGGATGAACAGATTACGCAACAGGAGCGCGTAGACCGGGTTGGGGTTTTCGCCCACAAAGAACCAGATGTAGTTATAGCCATAGGGGTAGATGACGGTTCCCAAGGCCGCGGTTCCCACGGCGAGCACCGCCATGATGGCGCGTACCCCTTTAATGTAAGCGGCCGCCTTCCGGGGAGTGTTGGCCGCCGTGGGAGTAGGAGAGCGAAGCGCCACCGCTAGTATCGGCCCAAGCCACACGATGTACTGCGGGGAGAAGACCTTATTCGTCGCGATGAGAAGGAGGATCGCCGCGATGAAGAAGACAAGGGTGGAGTGCGGACTCCAATTCCCGCGCAGAAAATGCACGAGTGCTACTCCCACGATCCACGCGAGGGCCACTCCCATGGCGATGCTGCTCAACGCAATCGCCGTGTCGACGTCGGGGCCGGAGATCTCATAGCTTTTCGAGGCCGCATATCCCATCGTCCACACATCAGGCTGGCGATGAGCTTGATACACGAACCACGTGGCGGCCAAAGATTCAATCTGAAGGCCGCGCTCTCCTTGATAAGTCAACGGGGATAGAACTCTGTCCACGCCAGTCATTGCTGCCACGCCGATGCACAGGGCAACGAGGCTTCCAAAGAACGCGGCTAGCCGCTGCCACGTAGCGCGGGAGGTTGCTCGCCCGACAAGCCCGGCAGCCAGGACACCAGGCCACAGCTTCGCTGCGGTGGCCCAAGCCAACAGAACTGAGGCAAGCCGCGGGCGGGTAGCCAGAAGTGCGCCCGCACCGGCAACCAATAAGGCGGGGTAGAGATCGAGCCGCCAGGTGAATACATGTCCCGCCGCGGTGCCGAAGAATACCCAGAACCAGCCGGCGCTATACGCCCCTGGGGTGGAGCGGTGATGGCGCAGGAGGAGGGTGAGGAAGGTGGCGTCGGCAAGCAGCATCATTGCCGTAAAGCCAATGGCATAGCGCTCAAAGTCGTAGCCGCTAAGCCACGCGAGCAGAACGCTGGGCCAGGTGCCGACCTGGGGATACTCCGTCATGTCGCTGGGATTAGTGCCGTAGACGCCCTCGAGGTAATACCGAACGTCCCCGAGCGGCCCCTTCTCGTTGAGGAGTAGGTAGATGAGGAAAAGGCGTGCGAGCAGCCAGCCAGCCCAGATGCTTGGGGCCTTAGCGATTATTTTCAATGGCGGACTCGACGTCGACGGGTGGTCCCAACATGAGCAGAACGCTGAAGATTATCGCTACGATGAGCAGCGCGATGAGCGCGGTGCGCACCGGGTGGCGAATGGCCTGCGCCAAGATCGTGTCGAAGACACCGTGCGGCTCCGAGTCATCGTCGTTGCTCAACCGCCACGGGCCGGCGACGAGTCCGCGTCGCGATACCCAGACTGCAAAGGGCAAGGCCGCAAAGGGAATTACGGTTACAAACAATCCCAGAATTCCCACGCCGAGTGACCACCGGTTATTGATCCATACCAGCGCCGTCATGAGCAGGAAACAGAGGAAACCGAAGCCGTGGATACCTCCCGCGATGGGGGTGAGCGCTTCGGTCGTGCCGGAGTACTTGAGGATCATGGAAAAGATCAGCAGGCCCCACGTGAACATTTCCAGGTACGCGGCCACACGGTGCACGCCGTGCGGGGTGGTTGAAGTCATGCGGAATATAGTACGCAACTCCCAGGAGCGGATCAGCACGTGAGTAGGATGGTCGGGGTTAGTGTGGCGAGCGCCATAACAGAAAGGAAAGGGGAGCAGAACATGGCATCGGTGGCCCAGGCAGTCGATATCGAGCGGATCGGTGAAGACGAGTTCCGCGGCCCTGTGGTTCCCTCGCTCATTACGCGCACCTTCGGCGGGCAAACCATGGCGCAGGCGCTGCGGGCAGCGCAGCTCACCGTCGATGAGAAGCTGGCGCACTCCATGCACTGCTACTTCGTGGGCCCGGGCGATTCCAGCGCTCCCACTACCATCCAGGTCGAGCGGATTAGGGATGGCCGTTCTTTTGCGCACCGCCATGTGCGCGTCTTTCAGGACGATCGCTTGATCTTCATGCTCAGTGCCGGTTTCCACGCGACCGGGGATAGTGGACCTGAGCATCAGGCCGACATGCCGCAGGTGCCGCCACCGGAGAGCATTAAGGGCTCTCCATACTCCACCCGCATCATTTTGAAGGAGTGGGAAGACTGGGACGTGCGGCTCGTTCCGGATGCGGACCGCGATGCTATCGCCGCCGAAACCACCGGGGCGGGGTTTAGAAATATCTGGTTCCGCAACACCGGTGACCTGGCTGCTGCTACCTCCGACCAATCCCTCCACCAGGCAGCGTTGTTGTATATGTCTGACATGACGTTGATCCGCACGGCGCTTCTCCCGCACCAAGGCGAAAGGATTCAGCTAGCCAGCTTGGATCATTCGCTGTGGTTCTTGCGGCCAGTGCGAGTGGATGAGTGGATGCTGTTTTCGCAGTCCAGCCCGTCAGCGCAATCCGGTACGGGGCTCGCCCAAGGAAAGATTTTCAATCAGCGCGGCGAGCTCCTGGCCGTGGCGATGCAGGAGGGGCTGACACGCACCCTGTATCCGGATAGTGAGGCCACCAGTGCCAATGGCAATTGGCAAAATGTTTAAGGCTTAAATTAGTTTTCCACCGGATTCTGCAGCGGATGCAGGCGGGGGCATGGCCCCCTGTGCTGGTGGAGGCTTGCTGAGGCCGTATAATTACAACAGTTTCCACACAAGTCTTTTAAGCCACATCGAAAGGGATGACATGGCAGGCCACTCTAAATGGGCAACTACGAAGCACAAGAAGGCGGCGAACGATGCCAAGCGTGGCAAGGAATTTGCCAAGCTGATCAAGAATATCGAGGTGGCAGCACGCACCGGCGGCGGTGACCCCGCAGCCAACCCCACCCTCGATGACATGATCAAAAAGGCCAAGAAGGCCTCCGTTCCCAACGACAACATTGAGCGCGCCCGCAAGCGCGGCTCCGGCGAAGAAGCCGGCGGTGCCGACTGGGAAACCGTGATGTACGAGGGCTATGGCCCGAACGGCGTGGCCATGCTCATCGAGTGCCTGACGGATAACCGCAACCGCGCGGCGACCGACGTCCGCACCGCTATGACCAAGAACGGCGGCAACCTCGGCGAATCCGGTTCCGTGGCATATATGTTCTCCCGCACCGGTTTGGTCATGGTGGAAAAGGGTGAGCTTAGTGAAGATGACATCCTTCTCGCAGTCCTCGAGGCCGGCGCCGAAGAAGTCAACGACAACGGCGAGAAGTTTGAGATCACCTGCGCACCGGGCGATGTTCCCGCCGTGCGCGAGGCGCTTGTTGCTGCCGATATCGAGGTCGATGACACTGATACCGACTTCCGTGCTTCCGTTGAGGTACCGCTGCAGGCAGATGATGCCCGCAAGATCTTCCGACTCATCGATGCTCTCGAGGATTCGGATGATGTCCAGAACGTTTATACCAACATGGACCTAAGCGAAGAGGTCCTCGCCGAGCTGAGCGAGGACTAAGAAGGCTAGTCTAGCTTGAGGCCTTCCATGCCATGAGCAGTCACCGTCTCTGATAGTGGTGCGCGGCCCGGGGCAGTCTTGAATACGGGGCTGGACTGGTCTGCTACGCCGAAGGTTAGGGCGGTGACGAGTTTGTCCTCCTCGTCCACCCCAAGGAATTCGCGGACGGTAGGGGCAAGGAGCGAAATCATGCCCTGCGGGACGCCGTGATAGCCGTGCGCCTGGAGCGAGAGCAGGAAATTCTCCGCATAGGTGCCTTGGTCAAAAGCTGCACGGATGCGGTCTCCCATCGGGGGAATGAACAGCAGTGCGGTGTGCGGGGCGCCGAAGAACCGAAGGTTTTCACGGATAAATTCCGTGCGCGCTTCCTTGTCCTCGCGCGCAATGCCAAGGAGTCCATACATCTTGGCCGCTAGCTGCTGAGAGCGCTGCGGGTGAACACCTTGACCGTAGTCAATCGTGAAATCTGGGTTGATGCCGTTCTTATCAAATTCGGCTATGAGAGCAGCGCTCAGTTCCTGTAGTGCCGTACCGCCGACGAGGTGCACATTCCACGGTTGGGTATTGGAATTGGAGGGGGCGGATTGGGCGTCGACAAGCACCTGCTCTATGACCTTTGCGGGGAGGGGATCCGGAAGGAACGCACGCGGGGAATGACGGGAACGAATAAACTCAGAAAAGTCATTGGATTGTTCAGACATGCGCGCCACTGTACGCCTTGCAGTATGAGAGGCAAGTAATCGGCTTGGCGGACCGCGTGCACTAGAACACATGTGTGTACACTGTTCCTAGATAAACAAGCGCAACACAAGGGCGCAGGTGACAAGGGTGAGGAGGCGGCCGTGAACTTGGAGGGGTTGCGCGTCATGGGCATTGATCCCGGTCTGACGCGCTGCGGTCTGTCAGTTGTCCAAGCCGGTCGTGGGCGTGGGGTCATTCCCATCGCCGTAGGGGTCGTCCGCACCCCCAGTGATAAGGACTTGGGGGAGCGCCTGAAGCGACTATCGGTGGCGGTCCGGGAATGGATGGATGACTATAAGCCGGATGTCGTGGCCCTCGAGCGCGTATTCGAACGCGGTCAAGTCTCAACCGTGATGCAGACCGCGCACGCAGTCGGGGTATTGGTCCTTGCCGCAGCAGAGCGGGATATTCCGGTGCACATGTACACCCCTTCCGAAGTCAAGAAAGCAATTTCCGGCAATGGGCGCGCTGATAAGAAGCAGATGACCGCCATGATTACTCGAATATTGGGGCTCAGCGAGGCGCCTAAGCCGGCCGACGCTGCGGATGCCCTAGCCCTAGCCGTGTGTCACTGCTGGCGTGCGCCAGCCCTGGCATGGATGACTGGCGGCGATGCGAGCGCTGGTGTCGGGGCCGGGGCACGAACGAGCGGAGTACGCGGCACCTCGCCGCGTACCGCATCCGTCTCCCGGGCGGCGAAGACGACCTCTTAAGCTAACTGGCACAACGACTCACACCAAGGAACCTTATTAATGATTGCATCTTTGCGCGGAACCGTCCTCGACATCCAGCTTGATCATGCCGTGCTGGAATGCGCTGGCGTGGGCTATAAGGTCCTGGCCACCCCGGCCATGCTGGGAACCCTACAGCGTGGCGAGGAAGCGCGGGTCATGACCACGCTCGTGGTCAAGGAAGACTCGATGACGCTCTACGGCTTCACCAGTCAGGATGACCGCGATATGTTCCACGTCCTCCAAACGGTTTCTGGCCTGGGGCCAAAACTGGCGCTGGCTGCCCTGTCCGTGATGAGCGCGGGCGATTTGGCCCAGGCGATTGCGGGGGAGGAGGCCGCACGCTTGCAGAAAATTCCGGGAGTGGGCAAACGCGTTGCACAGCGGTTGATTCTGGAGCTTAAGGATAAGGTCAAGGCCTTCGCCCCAGCAGAAAGCGCGGATCTCTCGGCTGCTGCCCCGGCTGCCGCCGGGCCGGTGGTTGAGGATGTCGTCGAGGCGCTTATTGGGTTGGGCTTTACTGATAAAATGGCCCGCCCCGTGGTGGAGTCCGTGGTGGCAGAGCAACCCGATGCGGCGACGCCGGTGGTGCTGCGCGCTGCGCTGAGCCAGCTTGGCGCCAAGAAATAGGGGAGAGTGGGCGACATGTCAGACGTAGAACGCACCGAGTTTAAGCTTCCGGAGGGGATGGATTTAAGCTCGCCTCCGCAGCGTAACCAGGATGTGGACGCCACTGAGCAGCAAGGCGAACACGATTTTGAGCGCTCGCTGCGCCCGAAGTCCCTCGATGAATTCATTGGCCAACCCAAGGTGCGCGAGCAGCTTTCACTCGTGCTCAATGGCGCGAAGAACCGTGGTGTCACCCCGGATCACGTGTTGCTCTCCGGTCCGCCCGGGCTGGGCAAGACCACAATGGCGATGATCATCGCCCAAGAGCTGGGAAGCTCCTTGCGCATGACGTCGGGGCCGGCGCTGGAGAGGGCCGGGGACCTGGCGGCGATGTTGTCGAACCTGATGGAGGGTGATGTGCTCTTCATTGATGAAATCCACCGCATCGCGCGCCCAGCTGAGGAAATGCTTTACATGGCAATGGAGGATTTCCGCATCGATGTCATCGTGGGCAAAGGCCCGGGGGCGACCTCCATCCCGCTCGAAATCCCACCTTTTACTTTGGTGGGAGCGACAACGCGCGCGGGCATGCTGACTGGGCCGTTGCGTGATCGCTTCGGTTTCACCGCGCAGATGGAGTACTACGATACTGAGGATCTCACCCGGGTTATCAGCCGTGCGGCGCGGATTCTGGAGGTGGGCATCGATCAGGATGCCGCGGTGGAAATCGGTTCTCGCTCGCGTGGAACGCCGCGTATTGCCAACCGTCTTCTGCGACGTGTCCGTGACTATGCCGAAGTCACCGGGGATGGACATATTGATGTCGCAGCTGCCCAGGCGGCGCTGCGTGTCTTCGACGTCGATGAGCGCGGATTGGACCGCCTTGACCGGGCGGTGCTCGGGGCTTTGATCAAGGGCCACGGCGGTGGCCCTGTAGGAGTGAATACCCTAGCCATCGCGGTGGGCGAAGAACCATCGACGGTGGAGGAGGTCTGTGAGCCCTATCTCGTGCGCGCCGGCATGATCGCACGAACCGGCCGTGGCCGTGTGGCAACAGCCGCCGCATGGCAACACCTTGGACTTCAGGCGCCCGAGGGGGCGATTGGCGGGACTCTTTTTTAATTGGCCCGGAGGCGGGGCGGTCTGGCACACTGGCCTTTTATGAACGGAACTCAACTTCTTCTTCTCCTTGTCCTCGCCATCCTCGTCATTTTGCCGAGCTTCATGTCGATGCGTGCGCAGCGCAAGCGCCAGGCGCAGATGCAGAAGCTCCAATCCTCGCTGGAGGCGGGGCAGGACGTGATTACCGCCGGCGGCCTCCACGGCACCGTCGTCGAAGCCCGCGGAGAGCAGGTTGATCTGCAGGTGAAGGATGGCACGGTGATGACCTTCGACACGATGGCCATCGTTCGCTCCGCTGACGCAGCCGGCGCAAACACTGATGCGCCGGTGGAGACGGAGGACGAGAACGACGAGCGTTTCCCGAAACTCTAAAATGGCGTTGCGCTTGTCACAGCACGGGCGCGCACCTTAAGCCTGTTAAGGAAAACAACGGTCCATGACGTACGATGATGGACTGTGCTTTAGTCATGGTGGCACCGCGGCGCCCAATGCGTGCGCCGGGTTGGCTGCCATGACCTATGACTTTTAGCCCTGTTCCTCACAACACAGGAGATCTTAGTGTCCGCTTCGAAACGTGGTGGCGTTAGCAGCCGTCAACGGCAATGGTCCAAGCGTGCGATGGCGCTCTTCGCGCTCATTGTCATCGTGGTTTATGCGCTGATATTTTTGACCGGTGATAAATCACCAACACCCAAGCTCGGCATTGACCTGCAGGGCGGAACCCGCGTAACCCTGGTACCGCAGGGCGAAGACCCCACTCAGGAGCAACTGCAGCAGGCACGCACCATCCTCGAGCAGCGCGTGAATGGCATGGGCGTTTCCGGTTCGGAGGTCGTCATCAGCGGTTCGAGCCTGGTCATTACCGTGCCCGGCGAAGATGCCTCCCAGGCACAAGCCGTGGGTCAAACCTCCCAGCTGCTTTTCCGCCCAGTGGGTGAGCAGCCGATGCCCGATATGGACAAACTTGAGAAGACCATGACGGAGATGGCTAACCGGTGGGTTAAGTACGGGGTAGTAACTCCGGAGCATGCCAATCAGTCGCTGGCCTCAATCCATGAAGCACTCAACCAGAGTGCCGACGCTGCCCAGGGCGGCGATCAGACGGACGAGGAGAAGGAGGACAAAGAATCAGCGGCTCCGACCGTGAGCGAAAAGCCGCTTCCGGACCCAGCGAACTCCCTTGAGGAAACTGAGCGTCGCGACAAGGTCACTGAGGTTCTGCTCAAGGACCGCCAGTCTGAAGACCCCACCGTGCAGACCGCAGCCTTGGGGCTGATGACCTGTGATGCGGAATCCGATCCGCTGGCAGGTACCGATGACCCTGCAAAGCCGTTGGTAGCGTGTGATTACTCGAATCAGCAGTCTTACATTCTTAACCCCGCCCCGCTGCTGGACGGCATTGAAGATCCGAAGGGCACTCGCCTGACTGGTAACGAGATTGATAACAACGCCCCGATTCAGGGCGGGCTTAATTCCCAGACTGGTCAGATGGAGATTAACTTCGCCTTCAAGACCGGCGATGGCCCCAATGGTTCGCAGACCTGGGCCACTCTGACCCAGGAGTACCTGCAAAAGCAGGTGGCTATCACCCTTGACTCTGCCGTGATTTCCGCGCCGGTGATCCAAGGTGCGACCCCGGTTGGTTCTGCTACGTCCATCACCGGTGACTTCACACAGGAGGAGGCCCAGAACTTGGCCAATAACCTGCGTTATGGTGCACTCCCGCTGTCCTTTACCGGCGCTAACGGCGAGCCGGGTGGCACGGTAGAAACCGTTCCGCCATCGCTGGGTAAGGCAGCTCTTGAGGCAGCGCTCATCGCGGGCATCGTTGGCCTCATTCTGGTTTCGCTGTATTCCATCTACTACTTCCGTGCCCTGTCTTCGGTGGCCCTGTTGGTCCTCATCGCAACCTGCGTCCTGCTTTATGGCGCACTGGTTCTGCTGGGTCGGTGGATCGGTTACTCGCTTGACCTTTCCGGCATGGCGGGCCTGGTTATCGGTATTGGCGCCACGGCTGACTCCTTCGTGGTTTACTACGAGCGTATGAAGGATGAGCTCTTGAGCGGACGTACCTTCCGCTCCGCCACCCGCACTGGTTGGGAGCGTTCGCGAGCAACGATTGTCACAGGTAAGGCCGTGACCCTCATCGGCTCCGTCGTGGTCTACTTCTTGTCCATTGGTGCCGTCAAGGGCTTCGCCTTCACCATGGGCCTTACCACCATCTTCGACCTCATCGTATCCTTCCTGATCATGGCTCCGCTCATGCAGCTTCTTGGTAGCCGTCCGGCCTTTGCCAAGCCGTCGATGAACGGCCTGGGCGGTATTTACAACCTTGTGGAGGAGCGCCGTGAACGCGGCTTTTATGCCAAACCGGCCAAGAAACCCGTTGCTACTGCTACGGATGAGGAGAAGTAACCATGACTGTCGAAACTACTAACCGTAAGATTTCCCGTTTTGACCGTCTCTATGTGGACGGCAGTGGATTTGACTTCGTGGGCCGGGCTAAGACCTGGTACACCATCGCCGGCGTGCTGCTTATTGCCTCGATCCTGGCTATCGTACTTCGTGGCTTCAATCTATCCCTCGATTTTGAGGGCGGAACGAAGCTGAACATGCCTGCAGGCGATCTCTCTACTGAACAGGTAGAAGAAACCTTCACCGAGGCCACCGGTGTCACCCCGGAGCTGGTGCAGATTGTGGGCGCTGGTTCCTCGGAGACTCTGGAGATCACCTCCGAGCGTCTGTCGCAGGATGAGGTTAACCAGGCCCGTCAGGCCATTTTTGAGACGTACCAAGTCAAGGACGACAACGGCAAGCCCAGCCCGGATGCAATTGGCTCCTCGACGGTGTCGGAATCCTGGGGTTCGTCGATCACCAAACGCATGGTTGTTGCCATGGCGGTCTTCCTCGTGCTGGCCACCATTTATGTGGCGGTCCGCCTGCAGCGCGATATGGCTTTTGCCGCTATCCTCGCGCTCATCTTTGACGGCGTCTTCATCGCGGGTATCTACGCGCTCTTCGGATTTGAGGTGTCCCCGGCCGTCATCATCGGTCTGCTGACAGTTCTGACTTTCTCCCTCTACGATTCCGTCATTGTCTTTGACAAGGTGGATGAGAATACAACGGGCCTGGAAGGCCAACGCAAGAAGACCTACGCCGAGCTCACTAACTTGGCCGTCAACCAGACCGTGATGCGCTCCATCTCCACCTCCGTGATTTCGGCCTTGCCTATCATCGCGCTGTTCATCGTCGCCGTGTGGTTGATGGGCATTGGTACTTTGCGCGATCTGGCATTGGTCCAGTTCATTGGCGTTATCGAAGGTGTCTTCTCCTCCATCTTCCTGGCCACCACGTTGTTGGTGACCTTGTCGAATCAGCGTAAGAGCGTCAAGAAACACAACGAGGTGGTCGCTGCCTACCGTGCCGAGGGCGGGAGTGCAGAAGCAGAGGATGAGGATGCGCCGAAGGCAGCCCGCACCGTGGCATCCCCGGCCGCTGCTTCTGCACCAGCTGTAGCCCAGACCGAATCTGGACCTCGTAGCAACGAGTCCGGTGGGGCGTCCTGGCGCCCTGGGCGCTAAGCCGTGCGTGTCCCATCAGTCGCGGCCCTGCTTGCTGCCGTAGCTCTCGTTGTGACCGCATGCGGGGCTCCTGAAAGCGGCACTGACAAAGACACGCCGCCTTCGCGGTTTGCGGTGTTGGCCGACGCCCCCATTGCCACCAGCAATGCGGCTACGGCCTGGGGGGATGCGGTGGGCGCCGCCCAGCTGGCAAGCCGTGTTTTCCCGGCACTCTACGTGCCTGGCCCAGCGGGGCAGATGGTTCCGAATTCTGATCTCGCCAATGCTGAGTTCTTCGCTGCCGAGGGTGAGGACGCTGGGGCGCACGTGGATTTCACACTCACTGAGCAAGCACGTTTTGCTGACGGTGAACCCGTGACCTGTGATGATTACCTTTTGGCCTTCACCGCCGGGCAGTTGAGCGAGACTTTCGGTTCCCACCTTCCCCTGATGGAGGAAGTGACGGAAGTGGACTGCGCGCCCCACAGCAAGAAATTCACCGTATGGTTTAGCCCTGATACCGGCTCGCGGTGGCGCTACTTGTTTGGGCCGGGTTCGGTTGTCCCAGCACACGTGTTAGCCAAGCGGGCTGATATGAACATCGAAGAGCTCAATGCAGCTCTGCATTCCCAGGACGTAGCTACTTTGCAGCCAGTAGCAGAGGCGTGGCGCTATGGTTTCTCTACGGAGCCAGGACGTTTTGACCCAGAGTTGCAGGTTTCCTTTGGTCCTTATCAAATCGAGCGCGTTGAGGATGACGGTGCCATTGTGCTCACCGCCAACGATAACTATTACGGCGATAAGCCGACCCTGCGCGAAATCCTCATGCTTCCGAGAAGCGCAGACGCTGCCGCGTTTGTCGCCTCAGACGAGCTCCGCGTTGCCGAGGCCGCCACTGCGTCACCGTCGTGGTTCGACCGGGATGCGGAGGGCAAGCCAGTGGAGGTGACGTCTTCGGCAGGAAGCCTGACAGAGACCTTAGTCTTCTCCGAGGCGGGGACTCTTTCTCAGCCGTGGGCACGCGCTGCCTTTGCGGCCTGCGTGGATACACAGCGTTTGGCGGATATTTCATCGAAGGAATCAGGCGTGGACGTCCCCGCTGTCACCGTCCGCACCGTGCGCAATGATGACCCGGTCGCGGCGCAGATGTCCTCGCTGACAACTGTTCCTGTAGACAATGCCACGGCGTCCGGTTTGTCCGGCTACACCATCGGAGTGGGTTACCTCGCGCCTAATCCGCGTTATAAGGCAATGGTGGAGGAGCTCCGCGCGGCGTGCGAACCGGCGGGGATCACGGTGGAGGACCGCTCCGGTGAGCGGGTCTCCCGCGCGCAATTGGCCGCGGATCCTGCAACAGGACTGCCGGAGATTGATGTCTACCTCGGCGCCGTGGACCCGATGCGTGAGCATTCCGCGCCGTCCTCCAGGGTGAAGCACGCGGCGGCACTCCGGAATCTAGAGCAGGATTTGTGGGAGGAGCTGCCCTCTATTCCCATCGCCGCGCAGCCACGCACATTCATAGTCGACCGCGCTGTCACCGGCGTGGTGCCCTACACTGGCCTTGCGGGTATCGGGTGGAATCTCGACCGTTGGAGCTATAACCCCACAACAGCAACTGAAACAAAGGAAGAGTCGTGAGCGAGATTTACGTCGCAGCAGCACAAGCCTTGAAGGATAAGGTGCGCCTTGTCCAAGATTTCCCAGAGAAGGGAATCCTTTTCGAGGATCTGACCCCGGTGTTAGCTGATGCTGATTCCTTCACCGCCGTTGTCGATGGCTTGGCAGAGGCCTGCAAGGAGCTCGGCGCTGATATGATCGGCGGCCTTGATGCACGCGGTTTTCTGCTGGGTTCAGCCGTAGCCTACAAGCTGGGACTAGGAATTTTGGCTATCCGCAAGAAGGGCAAGCTCCCACCGCCCGTCTTGACCCAGGAGTACGAGCTGGAATACGGCACTGCGGCGCTGGAGATCCCCAATAGCGGCATTAATATTAAGGGCAAGCGCATCGTGCTTGTCGACGACGTCCTCGCCACCGGCGGTACACTCCACGGCGCCACTTTGCTCTTGGAATCCGCTGGAGCTGAAGTCGTGGGCAACGTCGTGGTCCTAGAGGTCCAAGGACTTGAGGGCCGCGAGCGCCTGCAAGGTTCTCCGCTGATTGTGCTCAACCAGATGGGGTCGAAGGACTAAGGTTGTATGCCTAAGCTACTTCGCGGAGGCAGACATGACGACTGAAAAGCAGGACAAGACTGCATGGCGGCCTGGCAGCGTGCGCGGCATGTCCGCCCGCTTGGCCCGCTCCCTGACGGGTGGCCGAGTAAAGATTAATCCGGCGCTGGACCCTTTGATGTCTATCCACCGGGAATTTCATCCGAAGGCGGATGCGGAGCTGCTCAACAATGCCTACACCACGGCACAGCGTTTGCACGAAGGTGTTGTCCGCAAATCCGGCGAGCCCTATATCACGCACCCGTTAGCGGTAGCGACTATTGCGGCTGAAATTGGTATGGACACCACGACTGTCGCGGCGGCTTTGCTCCACGACACGGTGGAAGATACTGACTATTCGCTGGAGGACCTCACCCGTGACTTCGGTCCGGAGGTAGCCCGGTTGGTCGACGGCGTAACGAAGCTCGACAAGGTTGCCCTGGGTGCCGCCGCAGAAGCGGAAACAATCCGCAAGATGATCGTGGCCATGGCCACCGACCCGCGCGTGCTCGTTATCAAGGTGTGCGACCGCCTGCACAACATGCGGACCATGCGCTTCCTGCCGCCCGAAAAGCAGGCGAAGAAGGCACGCCAGACCCTCGATGTCATTGCGCCGCTGGCTCACCGCTTAGGAATGGCGAGCGTCAAATGGGAGCTTGAGGATTTGGCCTTCGCCATCCTGTACCCAAAGAAGTACGACGAAATCGTGCGCATGGTGGCGGATCGTGCACCCTCACGCGATCGAGCGCTGAAGGAAATCAAGGCCCAGGTAGGCCAGGCGCTCAAAGCTAATGGTATTGAGGCCGAGGTCATGGGGCGCCCGAAGCACTACTGGTCGATTTACCAGAAGATGATCGTGCGCGGCCGCGACTTCGCGGAGATTTTTGACCTCGTGGGAATCCGCATCCTCGTCGATGACATCAATTCCTGCTACGCGGCCATTGGCGTGGTGCACTCGCTGTACCAAGCTCTTCCAGGGCGCTTCAAGGATTATATTTCCTCGCCGCGATTCGGCGTATACCAGTCACTGCACACCACCGTGATTGGGGCTGGCGGTTCCACCCTTGAGGTGCAGGTGCGAACGCACGAGATGCACTATAACGCGGAGTTCGGTGTGGCCGCCCACTGGCGTTATAAGGAAACTAAGGGCAAGAACTCGGGCCACCAAGAAGAAGTGGACCAGATGGCGTGGATGCGTCAGCTGCTGGATTGGCAGAAGGAAGCTGCAGATCCCAACGAGTTCTTGGATTCGCTGCGCTATGACCTTACGGCCAAGCAGATTTTTGCCTTTACCCCCAAGGGCGACGTGGTCAGCCTGCCCGCGGGTTCCACCCCCGTGGACTTCGCCTATGCGGTGCATACCGAGGTTGGCCACAGGTGTATCGGCGCGAAGGTCAACGGCAAGCTCGTGGCCCTAGAATCGGAGCTGAAGTCCGGCGATAAGGTCGAGATCTTTACCTCCAAGGATCCGAATGCCGGCCCCTCGCGGGATTGGCAGGAATTCTTGGTATCTCCCCGCGCTAAGACGAAGGTGCGGCAGTGGTTTGCCAAGGAGCGCCGTGAAGAGCACCTCGAGGCTGGCCGGGATGCGTTGGCTGCTGAGGTGCAGCGCGGCGGCTTGCCCATGCACCGGCTGTTCACTGCCAGCTCGATGAAGCAGGTTGCTGAGCAGCTGCACTATCCAGATGTGGACGCACTCTATACCGCTATTGGTGCCGGTCATGTCTCGGCGCAGCACGTTGCCAACCAGCTCGTGGCCCTTTTCGGTGACCAAGACGATGCCGTCGATGCCTTGGCCTCGCGTACCCCGCTGAGCGAGCTGGAGAACTCCCGTGCTCAGCACACGAAGGATTCCGCAGCTGGTACCGGCATTTTGGTGGAGGGCAGCCCAGATGTCATGGCCAAGTTGGCGAAGTGCTGCCAGCCGGTGCCTGGTGATGCCATCTTTGGTTTTGTCACCCGCGGCGGTGGCGTGTCTGTCCATCGAGCGGACTGCACCAATGCCGAAAAGTTGAAGTCCGAGCCGGAGCGCATGATGCAGGTGGAGTGGGCCGGCGGGCCGAAGTCCTCCGGTGCATTCGCCGCAACCTTGCAATTGGAGGCCATCGACCGCCAAGGCTTGCTTTTTGAGCTCACGCGAATTTTCAGCGAGCAGAGCCTCAATGTGCTGTCGATGACGTCCAATCGCGGTGATGATCACATCGCGACCGTGCGTTTTTCCTTCTCGGTTTCCGATACCAAGCAGCTGGGGCAGCTCATGACAACGTTGCGCAACACGGAGGGTGTCTTCGACGTTTATCGCGTCACCGCCTAAGCCACCACCCCTGATTCGGGGGTGCGTGGCTAAACTTAAGGTTGCGCGTGGGTGAAACTGGGAAAGATCTTTGATGAACGCGCTGGTGGTGGATTCAACGTGCGCTGCGCCTTCGTGATGCATGCGTTATAAACACGTGGACAAGATTCCTCTCATTCTCAGGAGAACCACGTGAACTTCCGACGCTTTGGCCAGCTGTTGGCCGCCACCACCGTTACCGCCGTTGCAATCTCCGGCGCACCTGCTTTCGCTGCCGAGGCTGACCAGGTGACCATTTCCGTTACTAATTTCACCGATTTCCACGGCCACCTCGAGCCTGTGAACGACCGTGCGGGCAATCCAGATGAGCTTGGTGCTGCACGCATGGCAGCCCTTATCAAGCACGTCAACCAGGATCAGGAATACGCGTTGACCTCCTCCGGCGACAACGTCGGTGGTTCCCCGTTCGTATCTGCCATCACCGGCGACAAGTACACCACCCAGGCTTTGAACGCCATGGAACTGGCTGCAACCGCCGTGGGCAACCACGAGTTCGATAAGGGCACCAAAGACCTCACCGGGCGCATCATGAAGGAGTCTGATTTCCCGATTCTGGGCGCCAACGTGATGAAAGACGGGAAGCGCCTGCTCGAGTCTTCCCTGACTTAGGTCATTTTAGTCAGACGGTTGGGGCAGCTTTTCGGCGAGTTCGCGGATGTCAGCGGGTAGGTCGGTCTGTGCATGGAGGGTCTGGCCTGCGATTTCGACGGTAAACGTTCGGTATTTCTTCAGGGTTCGCACCAATCGCTTCAACGACAGGCCCGAGGCTTCTTCCAACACGTGGCCTGTGGCCATCGCGGCCATCACAATGGTTAGGTGCGCGTGGATGGAGTCTTCTTTACGGTGATAAATCGGTCGGGCTTTCAGGTCGGATTTCGCCATCCGGAACGATTTCTCGATCGTGAACAGGCGCCGGTAAGCACCGATGACCTCCTGGGGTTTTAAGTCTGTGCGTGAGGTCTCGTATCCTTTAATCCCCGCTAGGGTCAGGTGCTTGTTGGCTAGGGCGTGGTTGACCTGCTTATTCGGGGCCTTGAGATTGACGTATCGATTCCGCTTGACGGGTATCTTTCCGTCAACAGCACGCTGGGCTTTCTCTAGTTGTTCGCCGATGCCGCGCCTTGTGCGCCGAGCCCTATCGTAGGAATACTGGTAATAGGTCACTGCCTGTAGGGTCCCGCTGGTGCGGCGTTTGTCGCTGTGGTGACGGTGGGTCCAGATGTGTCCGTCTTCGTAGTCGATGTAGCTGCGCCCTTCCACTGCATCTAGCCAGGCTTTAATTGGTTCTGGGATTTCGCGTTCTTTCGTGCCCAGAATGTAGTCCAACCCGGCATCGATAATCGCGGTCTTGTTGGCGGCTGAAAACATGCCAGCATCAGCAACAATCGTGATGTCGTCAAGGTGGTAGGCGTCTTTAAGGCGCAGGATCATTGGCAACATGGTGTGCGTTTCCGCACGATTGCCTTCAAACGCGCCGATCGCCAAGGGGAAGCCGGTGGAGTCGGTGAGCATCCCGACAGTGATCTGGGGTTCGAGTCGGCGTTCTTTACTAAACCCGGGTTTGCGTAGCTCGTCGGGCACGTCAGTTTCAAAATACAAGGTCGTCACATCGTAGAGAACCATCACACCAGGACCAATGGCCGCGTGTGTGGCTAGGGCGTGGGTTATCTGGTCGCGGAAGTCTTTGTCGGCATACCGCGGAAGACGACGTTGAATGGTTTTGTAGGAGGCTTGCTTCACGCCGACTTCTGCCAGGGTTTCAATGGAATCAAACTTGGATCCTGGCGAGATAATCCGGGCTTGGACCAGGTTGAAAAACACCTCGTCCTTGCCGCTTGCCGTATCCAGGCCGAGGAGTTGGAAGGCCCCGCGAATCGCGTCCAGGAGAAGACCTGCGCGTTCACCGGATACCGTGACGGGATTATCAACCGTGCCTGTTCCAGACACAGCAACCGCAGAAGGCAGCACTTTGAGGTCGAGTGAGATTTGCTCGCCATCGACAAGCCGCTGAGCCTTGGCCATCAGCGCTGCGAGATCGTGGTCGGTGTGGGCGGAGCCGACGTGTTCGATTTCGGGTTTGCGGTTGCGGTACCGCCAGATGATTTGAACAGCGGTCGCACCCGACGCCGTCGGGACCCGGCGGATACTCGGTGACATATTCAACAGACTACCGGCACCCCCATCGCTACCCGCTTAGTCAGACAGAACCCGCACCCTGATACTCAAACCCACAGGCAGAAACGTCAATATGAACTACACCACACCAAAATGACCTAAGTCAGGTTTGAGTCGCAGCGCCAACTGCTGCTGAAGACCCTGGTCTTCTTTCTGGGACTGTGCACCACGCTCGTGCCCATCGGCATGGGCCTGGCCGCCCTGCTTGCGCAATACCGCAGCCAGGTC
>DXEO01000047.1 GCA_019114925.1 Candidatus Corynebacterium faecipullorum
ACCGCCATCTGCGCCCACACTGGCGCCTGCACGAGCCATTCCATGCCCTCAGGGTAGCCTGTTCACCATGAGCAGTGCACCTTTCGACGTCACCTGCCCCGCGGGCACCATCACCGGCTACCTCGACGAGGACGTGGCCCATTTCCACTCCATCGAGTACTCCCATATCCCGGGGGATTTCGAGAATCCCGAACCCGCACCACCCCGTGCCCAGGATGCACGCACCCCGCACCCGGAGAAGGTCGCGCTCACCATCACCGCCCCCGCACCCGGCAGCCGCGCGACGTCCCTGGCGCCGACATTGGTCTATATCCACGGAGGCCGCTATGAACACGGCTCCCACGAGGATCCCCGGGCAGAGGGCACACCCACCGCACAGGCAGGCATCGTCCACGTGCAGCTGGGCTACCGCGTGGGCCTGCCGGGACTTGCCCGATTCCGTGATGATGAACCCGACCGCTACCGCGCCATCGAGGACCTGCAGCTGGGCTTGGAATGGATCCAGCGCAATATCGAATCCTTCGGCGGGGATCCCACCAATGTCACCATCTTGGGCCAATCCGCCGGCGCCAACGCCGTGCTATGGCTTTGTCGGCGGGACCACTACCGCGGGGCCTTTCGCCGGGCAATAGCGCTCTCCCCGGGCTTCCCGCGGGAGACCTTCGAGGAACGCCAGGCCACGCTGCGCCAGGCGATGAAGAAGCCCATCACGCGCTCCTCGCTTGCGGCGATGAGCCAAGAGGAGCTTGCCGCCGGCTACGCAAAGTTCCGCAAGAAGTACAGCCTCGATATGGCACTCGGCCCCACGCCGCTGGAGTGTGCCCAGCTTGCCGACGTCCCCCTCATCCTCGGCAGCACTCGCGACGAGTTCTACAACATCCCGGCGACGCAGAAGATTGACCGCTCCCCTTTCCGCGGCCTCGTCCTGCGCTATGCGGCGCCGCGCTTTGGCTTTCCCCGCAATGGTTTCACGCCCTGGTATCAGGTGGCGCAACACATGGACAAGGAGCGCCCAATGGGCCGGATGGTGGGGGATGCCATCATCCGCCGCTGGGCGGCAGAGGTAGCGGAGAAGGCACCGGGGAAGACCTGGATGGTGGAGTTCACCCGTTCTTCCGGCCCGGCCCTGCACTGCGAGGAGCTGCGCCCGCTCTTCGGCGAATCACCGCTGGCCCAGTGGCTGCAGGATTTCGTCCGGACCGGCGAGCCCGGCTTCGAGGCCTACCGCCCCGAGCACGCTATCTGGGAATACAACCTGGATAACGGCGAGAACCGCGTGGCCTATTCCAGCTTGGATTATATTTCGGCGGCCTTCGCCCAGGATGGCAGCCTGCTCTGATCCGGATGCGTTAAGCCAAGAGGGCCGCGCGCAGCGGCTCGTGGGTCGACTCCTCCACCATCCACGGGCTAAAGGCGAAAGGCGTGGAGTCGACCGCAGCGAGCACATCGCGCACCGGGGCCCACGCGAAGGAGTCGACCTCTTCCGGGTTGGGGGCCGGATCGTCTTCGGTTTCGAAGAGATAGACCGGGCAGATTTCATTCTCCACCACGCCCGAGGAATCCACCGCGCGGTAAGCAAAATCCGGCAATACCAAACGCGGCGTGCCGGTCAGGCCAAGCTCGAAGCGGCCGCGGCGGACGACGGCGGCGGCAGTTTCCTCATCCGGGCCCGGGTGCCCGCAGAAGGAATTGGTCCACACACCAGGCCAGGTCAGCTTGGACAGGGCGCGGCGGGTCAGCAGCAGCTGGCCATCGCGCACCACCCATGCGGAAAAGGCAAAATGCAGCGGGGTATCCGCGGTGTGTACGGCGGCCTTGTCAGCGGTGCCGGCGGGTGTGCCATCCGGCGAGGCTAGAACGACGAGTTCCGTCATAGATTGAGGTCTCCTACATAGCGCACGTTGCCAATGCTAAAGCGCGCATTCCAGAGGTTGCCTGGGGCAACGTTATAGACATATTGAAGGTTGGTGGAAGCACCGGCGCCCAGCGGGTGATCCAAACCCGGCGCGGCCACATCCGGGTGGACAGCGGGGTCAACATCAATCGAATCCACGGTGGCCCAGCCGCCGTTGCCGTCGGCACGCTCGAGGGTGGGTTCCGGGAGGGCGTCGACAGGCATCGCCACCTCGTTGAGGTTGTGAATCTTCACCGTCAGCACCGTTCCGCCACCGCCGGAGTACAGGCCCTGTAGCTCAAATTCCACGTTGAGGCCCTCGTCTTTGACAGGTTCCGCCAAGTTGGAGGTGACCTCTTGGGCGTCCACGTCTTTGGCCTCAAAGGTCGGCGGCTCCGAGCTGGAGACCACGATGTTGTCCTGCGGGCCCACGTCCGGCGGCTGGAGGATGCTGCAGCCTGATAGAGCAGCCAGGCACAGCGGAGCGCACGCTAGAGGGAGGTATTTCTTCACCGCGGATCCTTTTCCATCACGACTTCGGTTTCTCCCCTACCTTAGTCGACGGGTTGGATATTCCTATTAAAGGCGTAACATCGGCCGGCGATGAACTCTATTCTCCGCATCGTCCGCAGCGCCTCCGCCCTGTGGCCTTTCTATCTTGGCGTCCTTATCACCGCGTCAGTCACCGCGATTCTGTCGCTGCTGACACCTTTCATCCTCCGCGAAGCCACCGATACCGTCGTCGCAGGCGGCCCGCTGCGCACCATCCTGTGGTGGGTCGTAGCACTCTTTGTGGCGGATGCGCTGGGCAACGTGGTGAAGAATATCGGCGGCTATATCGGCGATGTGATGGTCGCACGCCTGCGCCAGATTCTTTCGACGCGCTACTTTGCCAAGCTGCTCTCCGTGCCGCAGGGTTATTACGATAACCAGGTCACTGGCACCATCATTGCGCGCTTGGACCGCTCGATTGCGAATATCACGCAATTCCTGCAGTCCTTCTCCAATAACTTCTTCGTCATGCTCATCCAGGCCGCGGCGGTACTGGTCATCACCGCGGTGTACTACTGGCCGCTGGCCATCCTGCTGGCCACACTCTTCCCCATCTATATGTGGCTCACGGCGCTAACCTCGGAGCGCTGGCAGAAGTTTGAGGCCATTAAGAACGAGAACATCGACGTGGCCAATGGGCGCTTCGCGGAGGTCATCGGACAGGTGAAGGTGACCAAGTCCTTCGTCGCCGAGGCCCGCGAGCTGGCCTCCTTCGGTTCGCACTACCGCACGGTGGTGGATACCACGAAGCCGCAGTCGCGCTGGTGGCATTCCATGGACACCGCGCGCGGCGCGGCCATGGCGCTGATCTTCTTAGGCATCTACGGCCTGATCTTCTGGCGCACCTTGGAGGGCCACTTCTCCATCGGTGACATGGTCATGCTCCTGCAGCTGGTGAACATGGCCAAGCAGCCGGTGTTCATGATGAGCTGGATCGTGGATGTCAGCCAACGCGCCATCGCCGGCTCCAAGGACTACTTCAAGGTCATGGAAGAAGTCCCAGAGCCCACGGTCAACCCGCAGCTGGTCGCCGCCGCTGAAACCTCTGACGTGCCGGAGCTCGACCTCACCCCGGCTAAACCGCTGCGCCCCGCAGAAGGCCCGGTCTTCGCCTTCGAGGACGTGTCCTTCTCCTATGAATCGGATAAGCCGGTCGTCGCCGACATCACCTTCGCCGCCCAGGAAGGCCACAAGGTCGCGCTCGTCGGCGAGTCCGGCGGCGGCAAGTCCACCCTGGTCAACCTTCTGCTCGGCCTCTACCAGCCTACGGAGGGCAAACTAACGGTGCTGGGCCACGACGCCGCGGAGCTTACCGCGGAGCGCCTGCGTGCCTCGGTCGGCGTGGTCTTCCAGGACTCCTACCTCTTCTCCGGCACCATTCGGGAAAACATCGCCTATGGTAAGCCGGGGGCGACGATGGAGGAGATCGTGGACGTGGCCAAGCGCGCCAACGCACACGGCTTCATCGAAGAATTCCCCGATGGCTACGACACTGTCATCGGCGAGCACGGCCTCAAGCTCTCCGGCGGGCAGAAACAGCGCGTGGCCGTGGCGCGCGCCATGCTTAAAGACGCCCCCATCCTCGTCCTCGACGAAGCCACCTCGGCGCTGGACACCAAGGCTGAGCGCGCCGTGCAGGCCGGTCTGGACGAGCTCATGAAGAACCGCACCACGCTCATCATCGCGCACCGCCTGTCCACCATCGCGGACGTGGACACCATCATCACCCTGGACCGCGGCCGCATCTCCGAGATCGGCGCGCCAGCGGAGCTGGCGCAATCGGGCGGCATCTACGCCGAGCTGCTGCGGCTGACCCAATCCGCCTCCGCCGCCGACCGGCAGCGATTGAAAAAATACGGATTCGTCCAAGCCACCGACGAGTAAGGTGGGGCGCATGCATTTCCCTAGCCTGAAAGAACTCTCTGCCCGCGGCACCCGCAAGTGGACCGTCTATGACGAGGACATCATTCCGCTGTGGATCGCCGAATCAGACTTCCTCACCGCGCCGGCGGTCAAGGAGGCCATCCAAGAGGC